>JADJYF010000004.1:0-165000 GCA_016719885.1 Pseudomonadota bacterium
CGAGATCAGCGCGTTCGGCAATTACACCGTCGCAACCCTGATTGGTCTCAACACCATCCTCATCGTGATGTTCGGCGCGACCATGGTCGCCGAACACACCCTCACCATGGGCCAACTGATCGCGGTGTCCATGTTGTCGTCGCGCGCCATCGGTCCGGTCGCCCAGATCGCGGGCCTGGTGTTGCGCTGGGAGCAGACCAAGGTCGCGCTGGCGGCGATGGACAAGGTCATGGCGGCGCCCACCGACGGCGGCGCCGGCGATCTGCACGTGCCGGGCCTGCGCGGCGCCATTGAACTGCGCGACGTGCATTTCGCCTATGCCGAGAACGCGCCCTTGCTGAAGGGGTTCAACCTGCGCATCGCGCCCGGCGAGAAGGTCGGTTTCATCGGTCGCATCGGTTCCGGCAAGAGCACCTTGCTGCGCCTGCTGCTGAACATCTACGCGCCCGTGCAGGGCACGGTCATGATCGACGGCGTGCCGGTGGGGCAGATGGATCCCTTGAGCCTGCGTCGTCAGCTGGGCTACGTGCCGCAGGACGTCACGCTGTTCCACGGTGACATCAAGGAAAACATCCTGCTCGGCTCGACCAATGTCGATGACGCGCAATTGCTCGAAGCGGTGCGCCTCGCCTGTCTCGAGGAAACCCTGCAGCAATTGCCGCAAGGGCTCGCCACGGAAGTGGGCGAGCGAGGCGAGCGGCTGTCGGGCGGGCAGCGCCAGGCGGTCGCCATCGCGCGTGCGCTGGTGCAGCGTCCGCGGCTCATCCTCATGGACGAACCGAGCAGCATGATGGACCCGGCCACCGAGCAGCAGCTGATTGCCAACCTCAAGCGTCTCGGCGACGTGACCTTGCTGCTGGTGACCCATCGCACCGCCATGCTGCCCTTGATGGACCGCCTGGTGGTGGTCGACCAAGGGCGCGTGTTGCTGGACGGTCCGCGTGACGAGGTGCTGAAGCGCCTGCAGGCCGGCGCGCAGCAGGCGCCGGTCGAGCGCGCGGTGAACGCATGAGTTCGATGGCGCACGCCGATCTCGACAGAGGGCCGCGACTCGCCGCGCGCGCGCTGGTGGCCGTGTTGAGCGTTTTCCTGGTGCTGGCGCTGGCGTGGATGAGCGTTGCGAAACTGGATATCTCCGTGCATGCCATGGGCCAGGTCACGCCGTCGTCCAAGATCCAGCTCATTCAAAGCCTGGAGGGCGGCATCGTGCGCGAGATCGCCGTGCGCGAAGGCCAGAGCGTGAAAAAGAACGATCTGTTGGCCCACGTCGAAAACCTGCAGTACACCGCCGAGCAGGGCGAAGACCAGCATCAGCTATGGGCGGCGCAGGCCGCCATCACGCGCCTCGACGCCGAACTCGCCGGCCGCACGCCGGTGTTCGCGCCCGAACTCGAGACCAACGTGCCGGACCTCGTCGCCAAGGAACGCAGCCTGTGGCTGACGCGTGAGAAGGAGCGCCACGACGCGCTCGAGACCGCGCAACGTCAGCTCGCGCAGCGTGAACAGGAACTGGTGGAAGCCCAGGCGCGCATCGTGTCCTATGCTGCGCTGCTGGCCAGCAGCCGCGAAAGCCTCGCCATGGAGGAGAAGCTCGCCGCCCAGGGCGCCGGTGCGCGCGCTGACTTCCTGCGTGCGCAACAGGAAGTGACGCGCGTGGAAGGCGATCTCGATGCCGCGCGCACCTCGGTGCCGCGTCTCGAAGCGGCCATCGCCGAAGGCCGCTCGCGGGTCGCGGAAGTGCTGTCCCATGCGCGCGCCGAATCGAGTCGCGAACGCAGCAAGCTCGCCACCGAGGCGGCGACCCTCACCGCCAAGCTCACCGGCAGCAACGATCGCGTGGCGCGCCGCGAACTGCGCTCGCCGATGGACGGCGTGGTCAATCGCCTCTTGATCAGCACCGTCGGCGGCGTGGCCAAGGCCGGCGAAACCATCATGGAACTGGTGCCGGTGCAGGACACCTTGCTGGTCACGGCGCGCGTGAAACCGTCCGACATCGCCTTCATCCGCCCCGGCCAGGACGCCATCATCGGCATCACCGCCTACGATTCGTCGATATTCGGGCGTCTCGACGGCAAGGTGCTGCGGGTCGGCGCCGACGCCATCGCCGATCCCAAGCCGCAGTCGGAAAATCCGCTGTATTTCGAGGTGGTGCTGGAGACCGATCGCAATTACCTCGGCAAGCCCGAAGAACGCCTGGTGATCTCGTCGGGCATGGCGGCTGATGCCAGCATCCACACCGGCAAGCGCACGCTCATGGAGTACATGCTGAAACCGGTGATCAAGACCTTCGACAAGGCCCTGCGCGAGCGCTGAGCGATGCGTGCCTTGCGTTCGTCCATGAATACCTGCGCGTGGCTGTGCGCGCTGCTCGCGCTATCGGCCGCCGGTGTGCGCGCCGAGAGCCTGGACAGCGTGGTGCAGGATGTCGTGGCGAAGCACCCGACGGTGCGCTCCAGCGCCGCGCTGCTCGACGCCGCCGCCGAGCGCGTGCGCCAGGCGAAATCCAATTACTACCCGAGCGTCGGCATGCAGGCTATGGCCAACAAGGCCCACGACAGCCAGCTCGGATCGCGGCTCGATCGCAGCACGCGCAACGCCGATGCCTTCCTGCGCTGGAACCTGTTCCGCGGCCTGGCCGACTATCACAGCGTGCGCATGGCGAAATCGGATCGCGATGCGGCGGACGAGGACCTCGCCGATGCGCACGAGCGTGTGGCCCTGCAGGTGGCGGCCGCCTATCTCGACGTGCTGCGCCTGCGTCGCCGTCTCGAGGTCGCCGCCAACTACGTGAGCGAGACCGCCAAGCTCATGGACGACGTCGGCAAGCTGGTGGCGGCCGGCAAGGCCGCACCCGCCGACATCGAACAGATCAAGGTCGGACACATCGAAGCGCAATGGCAGGTCGGACAGTTACGCGGCGAGCTGGCCGGTGCCGAGCAGGGCTATCGCCTGCTGGTCGGTACGCCGCCGGGCGAACTTCGGGATCCGCGCAACGAAGACGCGATGGCGACGCTCAGCCAGGACGACGTGCTCGAACAAGTGTTGGCCACCAATCCCAAGGTGCGGGCCGCGCAGGCACGCGTCGCCGCGCGCGGCGAGGAAGTGGGCGTGGCGGGCGGTGCCCTCATGCCGCGCGTCGACCTGGAACTGCGCAAGCGCGTCTACTCCGACATCAAGCCCGACCCGGTGGTGGAATCGCGCGACAGCGCGCAGGTCTCGCTCAATTACGAAATGCCGCTCGGCGGCGGCAATTTCAGCGCCAAGCGCGAAGCCGCGGCGCGCATGGCGGCGGCCCAGGCCGATCTGGACGAAGCACGGCTCGAAGCCGAGACCAACAGCAGCCAGTTGTGGAACGTGTGGAGCGAAGCGCGCAACATCAGCGACAGCCTCGGTAGCCGCGCCGCCGCCAGCGACAAGGTGGTGGCCGCCTACGATCAGCAGTTCAACGCCGGCCGTCGCTCCCTGCAGGACCTGATCGCGATCCGCGATGAACACCAGCGCACCCAGGCCGACGTCATCGACAACCTGCATGCGCGGCAGCTCGGCGCGATGCAGATCCTGGCCTTGTTGGGCAGGCTGCGCGAGAGTTTGAACGCCCATCCGTAGGTGCGAATTCATTCGCACATGGACGGCTGCACCCTGCATCAGGATTATCAATGCGGTGTGCGAATGAATTCGCACCTACCGATCACGGGTCCGCCCGCAGCAAGCGCTCCCGCACCTGGTCCTGACGCTCGTAGGCTTCCGCTTCCAGCGCATGACCGCGATCCTGGCAGCCGCCACAGGCCAGCATGTCGCGCACGTACTCGCATTTGAATTCACGCCTACCGAGGCGCTGGAACTGGCGGATGTGCTCGAGCTCGTGGGCGAGGATCTCGGCCAGGCCGTCGGTGCCGAGGCCCACCAGGCCGTCATCGAGGTAGAGCTGGCCGGGCGCGGGCACCATGCCGGTGCCGGCCGCCAGCGGGCAGAACGCGATATGGCTGGCGCGCAATTCGTCCTCACTCGCAAGCCCGGCACCGCGCAGGCGCGTCGCGGCGGCATCGATGGCCGCCGCCGCCGCGGCCGGCGCCTGGTAGAGGCTGCAGCGCGCCACCACCATCAGCGCGATCAGATCGAAGGCGTTCTCGCAGTCGAAGCGTTCGCCAGCGAGCGGCGCGGAAGTGGCGGGTGAGGCGGAGGGTTGAGGTATCGCGTCGTCGGCCGCGACCAGCAGCGGCGCGAGCCCGCACAGGCATGCGAGCAGCAGGGCGAGACAGCGCATCATGGCGTCATCATAACGTCGTGCCCGACACCTCTCGACAGTCGCGGTGCGTTTCTCGTATGTTTGCACCCAAGGGGTGCAACGCCAGCATTGGCGTCAGCAGGACTATCGCAGGGTCGGGCCGCCATGCGGGAGCCCGCTATGTCGTCGCCCAACCCTGACCAATCACGCCAAACAGGCCACAGCCTTTCGCTGGGCGCGCGCGTACGCCAGTTCATCGGTGTCGAGGCGTTAAGTGGCTTGGTGCTGCTGGGCGCCGCGGCGCTGGCGCTGGCATGGGCCAACTCGCCGTGGGCGGCGCATTACTTCGCGCTATGGGATTACGTGCCGGTGCCCGGTCTCACCGCCCATGCGCGGCCAGTGCCGCTCAGGCTGTGGATCAACGACGGCCTGATGAGCGTCTTTTTTTTCGTGGTCGGCCTCGAGATCCGTCGCGAAATGCACAACGGCGCGCTGTGCAACCTCAAGCTTGCAACCCTGCCCTTGCTGGCCGCCATCGGCGGCGTGACCGCGCCAGCCCTCATCTACATGTATTTCAACCAGGCGCCGCTGGCGCGTGGTGGCTGGGCGGTGCCGACCGCCACCGATATCGCCTTCGCGGTCGGCGTGCTGGCGCTGCTCGGCAAACGCGTGCCCAACGCGCTGCGCGTGCTGCTGCTCGCCATTGCCATCATCGACGACATCATCGCGGTGCTGATCATCGCGTTCTTCTATGCCGATGGCATCGCGCTGCGCGGCGTCGCGATCGCGCTGGCCGGCTGTGCGCTGGTGCTGATCATCCAGCGCACCGGCCAGCGCAAGCCCATGGATTTCGGCGTGCCGGCGCTGATCATCTGGTACGGCATGCTGAGCGCCCACATCCATCCCGCGATTGCCGGCGTGGTGTTGGGGCTGTTGACGCCGATGCGCGACCTGTCCGGCAGCCCGGTCGAGCGCCTTGAAGCGGCGCTGCATCCGTGGGTGGCCTACGGCGTGATGCCGGTGTTCGCATTCGCCAATGCCGGTGTGAATTTCGGCAGCGGCGGTAGTCTCACGAGCAGCGTGTCGCTAGGCGTGATTGCGGGCCTGGTGCTGGGCAAACCGCTCGGCATCCTGTTCGCCACGCGCGTGGCGCTCGCCGTGCGCTGTTGCGCACTGCCGGCGGGCGTCGAGTGGCGCGGCCTGGTGGTGTTGGGCATGCTCGCCGGCATCGGCTTCACGATGGCCATCTTCGTCGCCAACCTCGCCTTTCCGTCCGCCGCCATGCTGGCCGAAGCCAAGCTCGCGGTGATGAGCGCGTCGCTGCTGGCGGCAATTCTCGGCCTCGGCGCCGGCTACCTGCTCCTACCGCCTGTGGGTCGGACTTCAGTCCGACATTCACCAAGCGCCCCGTCGGACTGAAGTCCGACCCACGGGAGAAAGGATGCCATGTGCGATTGAATCCGCGCCGACCCTGACCCACTCGCGTCCATCGGCCACCTTGCACAATCGCGGCCGGCAGGGCAGGCTGCGTGGGGCCACCCCAGGACGTCCGCATGCCCACCCAATCCCGCCGTGCACCGACGGTCAGCATCCAGGTCGGACACCGCAGCGTGTCGGGCACCGGCCTCGCCCGCAGTCGGTCCCGCGACGTATTCCACCAGTGCATGTCGATGTCATGGCCGCGCCTGCTGGGCTGCTATGCCTTGTTCTTCGTGATGGTGAACACGCTGTTCGCGAGCCTCTTCGCGCTCGATGCCAAGGCCGTGGTCGGCCAGCGCATACCCGACTGGTGGGACCTGTTCTTCTTCAGTGTCGAGGTGTTCGGTACCGTCAGCTTCGGCGGCTTCATGCCGAGCAGCGCCTACGGTCACGCGCTGGCGTCGGCGGAGATCCTGCTCGGCATCACGAGCTACGCCTTCATGACCGGTCTCACCTTCGCGCGCTTCACGCGCCCGACGGCCGAACTGGTGTTCGCCGCCCATCCCATCATCACCGTGCACGAGGGCAAACCGACCCTGGTCACGCGCGTCGCCAACACGCGCCACAACCACCTGTCGGACGTGACGGTCAAGTTCTGGGTGTCGGTCAACGAAGTGATCAATGGCAAGGTCGTCAGCCGTCGCACCATGCGTGCGCCGCTGCTGCGCGATGACAGCCCGCTGCTGATCCTGTCGTGGCTGGTCTACCACGTCATCGACGAGCGCAGCCCGCTGCATGGTCTCACCGAGCAGGATCTCGCGGCGCTCGACGTCAGCTTGTCCTACAGCATCAGCGGTCACGACCAGAACTATGCCCAGCAGGTGCACGCTCAGCACTTCTACCACCACACCGACATCCGCTGGCGGCACGCCTACGTCGATACGGTCTACGAGACCGACCAGGGCAAGGTCGAAATCGACTTCAGCAAGTTTCACGATACGCGTCCGCTGGACGCGCCCGTCGCCACGCGCTGAGCGCGCTACAGGACCAGCACCACGCCGAGTGCAATGCCGAGGCTGGCCACCAGGCCCGGCCAGATCGCGCGTTTCAAAGCCGCCGCGCCGGTGCTGAGCACGATACCGGCCTTGACCAGGGTATTGGCCGCCGCCGCCAGCACGATGGCGCGCGCCGCGCTGTCGGCGGCAAGGCCGTCGGGCGCGCGACTCAGCTGCGCCATCGACAGCGTGATGGCGTCGACGTCGGCAAGCCCGGCGGCGATGCTCGAGACATACAGGCCGGCGTCGCCGAAATACAGGCGCGCACTGTTGGCGAGCAGCAGGATGAGCATGTACAGCGCGCCGAAGCCCAGCGCCGGCCCGAGTTCGAAGGGATTCTCGAAGCGCTCGGGATCGGGGCTCGCGTCGCGCGCTTCGGAAAAATAGAGATAGGCGCAATACACCAGGCTGACCGCCGCCGCCGCGCCCAGTGGCAAGGCCAGCTGCGCGAGCAGCGCGCGATTGACCACCCACACTTCCACCAGCACGCGCATGAACATCATGGTCCAGGCCAGGAGGATGGCGAGCGCGAAGGGCTTGGCCAGTCCGTCGGCATCATGGCTGCGCGCCGAGAAGCTCAAGGTCACCGCGGTGCTGGAGGCGAGACCGCCGAGCAAGCCGGTCAGGCCGACGCCGCGAGACGGGCCCACCACCTGGATCATGACGTAGCCGCAGAAGCTCAGGCCCGAGATCAACACCACCATCAGCCAGATCTTGTACGGCACCAGCACATCGAACGGCGGTGGGCCGAAACCATGGCGCGGCAGCACCGGCAGGATCACCAGGGTCAGCACCGCGAAGGTCAGGGTCGCGCGTACGTCTTCGTCGGTCAGGCGACTGGCGAGGCTGCTGGTGTGCAGCTTGAGGGCCAGCAGCACGGTGGTGGTCACCGCCAGCGCGGCGGCAAAACGCAGCTCACCCCACAGGCACAGCGCGCCGGCGAACAGCGTGACGAACGCCGCCATCTCCGAGGTCATGCCGAGGCGTCCGCGCTCGACCGAATGACGATAGGCGATGGCGATGATCACGCCCACCACCAGCAGCAGCGTCGGCAGTACCAAGGGCGCGTTGGCCAGCGAGCTGACCAGCGCGGCGGTGCCGCCGAGCAACGCGAACAGGGCGTAGGTGCGGGTGCCGGCGAACAGCTCGCGCCGCTCGTCGCTGCTGCGCTTGGAGGCGTATTCGCGCTGCAGGCCGACCAGCATGCCGAGCAACAGGGCCGAGCCGAAGCGATAGAACAGCGTGAGTGAATCGATGGGCTCGGGCATCGGCGCGGCTCGCTTGCGACAGGCGAGCCACGAGACTAACAGCGCGCCACGGCGCTGCCTTGATTTGCGTCAGCGCGCGACGGCGCGCTCAGACTTCCGACAGGCGCGGTAGCTGGCCGGCGTGTTCGAGTTCCGCCACCCGCCGCCGCACGTCCTCGAAGGCACGCTGGATGGCGTCGGCCAGGGTGTGCAGGGATTCGGCGTCGCCGACGCCCGCCGCGTCATCGACCTGCGCGGCCTGCGCGGCGAGTTGCCGCGCGCCGACGTTGGCCGCCACGCCGCGCAACTGATGGGCGTGGCGCTGCATGTCCTCGACGGCGCCGTTGGCGATGGCGTCGTTCAAGGCCGTCAGACGTTCGGGCGTGTCGCGCAGGAAGCTGGTGAGGACCGCCGCCAGCAGGGCGTCGTCGTCGCCGAGGCGGCCGCGCAGGGAAACGAGGTCCAGCACCGTGTCGTGCACACCGGCGATTGTGCCGGGCGCGGCGCCAATGGCCTCGAGCCGCGGCCCGAGGTCGGGCAGCCAGCGGCTCAGCATGGCCTGCATCTCGTCGGCGTCCAGCGGCTTGCCGATGTAGTCGGACATGCCGGCGGCCAGGCAGCGATCCTTGTCGGCGCCGGTGGCATTGGCCGTCATCGCGATAATCGGTATGCCGCGATCGCGCACGCCGCCGTCGCCGCTGCGCACCGCGCGGCTGGCGGCATAACCGTCCATTTCGGGCATCTGGCAGTCCATCAACACCAGCGCGTAGTCGCGCGCCGCCAACGCTTCCAGCGCCGCCACGCCGTTGACCGCGATGTCGACGCCAAAGCCGAGGCGCGCCAGCATGCCGCGCGCCACCTGTTGATTGACCACGTTGTCTTCGACCACCAGCAGGTGGCCGCCGCTGGCGCGCTGTTCGCGCAGCCGATGCAGCGTGATGAGTTCGGCGCTGCCATCACCCGGCTGCCCGTGCAGTCCCAGTGCCTGGCACAGGCAGGCGTGCAGATCGTCGGCGTGGGTCGGTTTGGGCAGGTAGGCGGCAAAGCCGGCCTCGCGTGCGGCCTGTGCATCGCCGCGTCGCGCACTGGAACTCATCAGCACCAGCGCCGGCGCGTGCTCACCGGCGGCGGCGCGGATCTCAGCTCCGACACAGAGGCCATCGTTGCCCGGTAACTTCAAGTCGATGATGACTATCTGCACATGCTCGCCGGCGACCGCCGCGAAGCGCAGGTAGTCGAGCGCCGCGCCGCCGCTCGCCACCGCTTCGCAGCGCACGCCCCATACGCGCAGGTAGGCGGCCATCACTTCGCGATGGGTGAGGTTGTCGTCGACGATCAGCACGTGGGCGTTGCGGATATCGGCGATGGGCGGCGTGGCGCGTGGGGCGTCGGCGGGCGCGAACGCAAGCTCGAACCAGAATGTCGCGCCGCGGCCGGCGGCGCTGGTGAAACCGATGCTGCCGCCCATCAGCTCGCACAGCTGCTTGCTGATGGCGAGGCCGAGACCGCTGCCGCCGAATTCGCGCGTCACCGAGCTGTCGGCCTGCGAGAAACTCTTGAACAGCAAGGACTGCTTCTCGAGCGGAATGCCGACGCCGGTATCGCGCACGCTGAAGCGCAGGCAATGTTCGCCCTGGCCTTCCGCCACGCAGCTGACCGACAGCACCACTTCGCCACGGTGCGTGAACTTGATGGCGTTGCCCAACAGGTTGACCAGGATCTGACGCAAACGCCCGGGGTCACCCACCAGGTAGCGCGGCAGTTGCGGTCCGACGTCGCACACCAGTTCCAGGTCCTTGTCCTGCGCGCGCGGCGCCATGCTGCGCGCCACGTCGTTGACCAGCGCATGCAGGTCGAATTCGATGCGGTCGATATGCAGTTGCCCGGCCTCGATGCGCGAGAAATCGAGGATGTCGTTCAACAGCGTCAGCAGTGCCCGCGCACTGTTGCGCGCGGTGCTGACGAAGCCGCGTTGTTCGCTATCCAGGGTCGAGCTGCCGAGCAGGTCGAGCATGCCCAGCACGCCGTTCATGGGCGTGCGGATCTCATGGCTCATGTTGGCGAGAAAATCGCTCTTGGCGCGGTTGGCGGCCTCGGCCTGGCTCTGCGCGCGCTTGAGCATGATTTCGCGCAGCTTCTGCGCGGTGATGTCGCGCGCCAGCGTGATGACGCGGCCGCGCGTGCCGATCTCGGGCACCATGTTGATCG
Source organism: Pseudomonadota bacterium (assembly GCA_016719885.1). Lineage (NCBI taxonomy): Bacteria > Pseudomonadati > Pseudomonadota > Pseudomonadota bacterium. Next base: position 10,155 of record JADJYF010000004.1, read on the forward strand.
ACACCGCCACCGGAATGTCGCGACCGTCGGCGGTCTCGAACACCGATTCCATGACGAAGGGTTTGCCCGGCTCGCGCTCGATGGAGGCGCGCATGCTGGCCATGGTCACCTCGTCGGTGCCGCGATCGAAGGCGAAGGCCGGCATCGCCGCCAGTTCCTCGGCGCTGTAGCCGAGCATCGTGCTGGCCACGCGGTTGGTGTACACGAAGCGATTGGTGGCGATGTCGCGCACGAAAATCGCGTCGCCGGCGACATCCATCGCGGTGTTCATTTCGCGCAGCGCCTGCTCGCGCGCCAGCCACGCGCTGACGTCGCGCACCAGCACCAGCACGCGGCCGTGGCCACTGCCGCCCTGGCCCGGCACATGGTGCAGGGCGGCTTCGATGGGAATGGTTTCGCCGTCGCTGCGACACAAGGTGGTTTGCAGCGTGACGGTGCCGCAGTCGCCCGCGATCAGGCGGCTAACCAGGGTCCGAGCCTGCTGCTCGTCGACCTCCGGCGTGATGTCGAAGGCGCGCATCGCCAACAGCTGCTCGGCGCGATAGCCGGTACCGACGCAGGCGCCGCGATTGACGTACACCAGGCGCAGGGTGTCCGGCTCGATGATGAAGATCTGGTCGGAGGCCGCGTCGAGCGCCGCCGTCACGTCCTGCAGCGCGCTCTCGCGACGACGCGCGGCGTCGACATCGATGTTCTGGCCAATGATGCGACGCGTCGGTATGCCGCCGTCGCCCTTGACGATGCGACCGACGCTGCGTATCCAGCGATAGTTGCCGTCGGCGCAGCGGATACGCGCTTCGTAATCGAGGACGTCGAGGCGATGGGCGAGAAACTGCTCGATGCAGTTCGCGACATGGGCGCGATCATCGGCATGCACGCGCTCAAAATAGGCGCTGTCCGGCACATGGGCCGGGCTGGACTCTTCTCCCAGCATGCGCCACCAGGTGGCATTGGTTTCGAGGTATTTGTCGTCGACGTGCCAATCCCACAGGCCGACGCGGTTGGTGCTCAAGGCCAGTTCGGCGCGCTCGCGCGCTTCGCTGAGCTCGCGTTCGGCAGCCTGCTGGGAACTGAGATCGTGGTAGCGACCATACAGGCCGATCACGGCGCCGTGCTCGTCGCGCAAGGGAAACATGGCGCTGGACACGTTGATCTCGACGTTGCCGGCGATCACCAGGCGGCGCTCCACCGACAGCGCCAGGCTGCGGCCTTGCAGGATGCGCGCGTGGTCGGCGGCCAGCACCTCGGCCTGCGCCGCCCACGCCAGGTCGGCATCGGTGAGACCGCGTATGTCATCGACCGAGGACAGCCCGGCATCGCGCGCGAACGGCAGGTTGCAGCCGAGATAGCGGCCGTCGCTGCCTTTCCAGAACACGCGTTCCGACAGCACGTCGAGCACCTGTTGCTGGACGTGCACGGTGTTCACGAACGGACTGTCGGGTGGGGGCGTGGTCGAATCCATGGCACCGATGCTGATGAATGTCCTTGAGGCCGTGGGTGACGCGACAGCGGTGCTGAGCGCGTCTCCCGTGCAGCGCTTAGCGGCCATCGGGCGCCGCGTCTTTACCGCTGTCCGCACTACAGCGAGGGCGATGCGCGGCCGCTAGCATCAAGTCGGTCATGCCCACTCGATAGCGTGCGCACGGCCCGCCAAATGCGAACCCAAACACAGTGAGCACCCATTTCATGAGTCCAGCCAGCGCCGCCGCTCTCGAACCGGAGCATCCAGGCGAGCACGCCCCCCACGCGCTGATCGTCGATGACGAGGCGACCAATCGCCTGATCCTGCGCGGCTTGCTGAGTCGCCTCGGTTACCGCATCACCGAGTGCGTCAACGGCGCGGACGCGGTGGCGGTCAGCAGCGAAACGCGTTTCGACATCGTGTTCATGGACGTCATGATGCCGGTCATGGACGGCGTGGCCGCGACCCGCATCATGAAGTCGCGCGAGCAGCAGCGCTTCGTGCCGATCATCTTCCTGACCGCGCTGTCGGACGAAAGCACGGTGGCGCGTTGCCTGGACGCGGGCGGTGATGACATCCTGGCCAAGCCCTACAGCGTGGCGGTGCTGCGCGCCAAGGTCAGCGCCCTGCAGCGCATCCAGGCGCTGCAGGACCGCGTCACCTCCATGCATGCGCAACAGGTGCGCGACGAGCAGATCGCCGAGAAGCTCTTCTCGCGCGTGGTCGGCGCCGGCAATTTCTCCCATCCCTCCATCTGCGCGGAACTGCGGCCGGCGGCGCGCTTCAGTGGCGACGTGTTCCTGGTGGCGCGCGCGCCGTCGGGCGAGATCTACGTGCTGCTCGGCGATTTCACCGGTCACGGCCTGGCCGCCGCCATCGGCGCCCTGCCGGTGTCGGAAGCGTTCCGCGCCATGACCGCCAAGGGTTTTGCGCCCGAGCAGATCCTGCGCAGCATCAACCGCAAACTGAACACGCTGTTCCCCACCGGCATGTTCATGGCGGCGCATTTCATCGCCATCGATCCGAGCCTGAAATACCTGCGCGTCGCCAACTGCGGCATGCCCGACCTGCTGGTGTTCGGGCCCGACCCCGCGCAAGCGGTTACCAACATCGTCGCCCACAGCCTCGCGCTCGGCATCACCCAGGACATGTTCCTGCGCGACGGTCCGCGCACCTTGCCGATCGAGCCCGGCAGCCGCGTGCTGCTGGCGTCCGACGGACTGTTCGAAGCGGTCGCGCCCGATGGCACGGCTTTCGGCACCGAGCGCGTGTTGAACGCCATGCGCGGCGTTCCGCACGGCGCCGTGCACGGCCTGCCGGCGGTGCTCGATGAGCTCGAGCGTTTCTGTGGCGCGGCGCCGCAGGCCGATGACATCACCGCCATCGAGATCCTGTGCGATGCCAGTCTCATGGATTCCGGCGCCGCCGAATCCGGCAACGCGGCGAACATCGCCGACCTCGCGCGTGACGGTTGGCAGGTGCACCTGACCTTGCACGGTTCGCAGCTCGCGGTCATCGACCCGGTGCCGATGATCATGAACCAGCTGCAGGAACTGGCCGGTGTCGAAGCGCAGCAGAGCGCCTTGTTCACGGTGCTGACGGAGTTGTTCGTCAATGCCCTGGACCATGGCGTGCTCAAGCTCGATTCCGGCCTCAAGACCGGCAGCAGCGGCTTCGAGGCCTACATGAACGAGCGCGCGCGGCGACTCGCCGAACTCGATGACGGCTGGGTGAGCATCGCGGTGTCGGCGCCACCCGGCGACCACAAGGGCGCCATCGAGATCACGATCAGCGACAGCGGCGGCGGCTTCGACGTCGCGGCCTACCACCTGGCCTGCGAACATGCGGCCAGCACCAATACACCGCTGCCTTTCGGCCGCGGCTTGTCGCTGGTGCGCGCGCTGTGCGCGGGGATGGAACACGACGCGTCGGGCGCGCAGGTGAAAGTGGATTATCCCTGGCGCTAGCGTTGCGCGCGCCGCGCGCTTGACACTCCGTGGCGCAGGTGAAAGCCTGACACCGCGATGTCAGCGCAACACGACCTACCGCCGCCCGCAAATTCCACACGGCCGAGTGCCAGCGATCGCCAATGGCTGTCGCGCCTGTTCTTCCTCGGCGCGTTTGCCTATCTCATCTACCAGTCGCTGTTGATACTCTCGCCCTTCGGCACCGCGTTGACCGCGGCCTTGATCGTGAGCATGGTGTTCTATCCGCTGCATGCGCGGCTGGTGAAGGCAACGGGCAGTGTCAATGCCGCCGCCAGCGCTTCCACCGTGCTGGCGCTGCTGACGGTGGTCGTGCCGTTCATGGTGCTCGCCTGGTTGCTGCTCGCGGAAGCGGGCAAGGTGCTGCCGCACGTGACCGAGCTGCTGGCGCGCCCGGCCGACACGGTCGATGCGCGCGGCGTGGCGCTGTCCAAGGTGCTGGCCGCCTGGTGGACGCGCATCCAGACCTGGCTCGGCGCCTGGCATATCGATCTGCGCGCCGTTGCCCTCGAGAGCGTGCAGCAGGTCGGCAACACGCTCACCTCGCTGGGCGCGAAAATGCTGAAGAATTTCGTGCTGGTGGTGTTCGATCTGATCGTACTGGTGGTCGCGGTGTTCTTCTTTTTCCGCGACGGACCGCAGCTGGTGCGCGCGGTGGTCAACCTGGTGCCGATGGAGGAAGGCGACAAGCACATGGTCATCGCGCGCCTCGACCAGACCCTCAACGCCATCGTGCGCAGCGCCTTCATCACCGCGACCGTGCAGGGCACGCTGGCCGGCGTGGGCTTCGCGGTGGCCGGCGTGGGCTTTCCGGTGCTGCTCGGATTCGCCACGTCGCTGCTGGCCCTGGTGCCGTTCGCGGGCGCGGCGCTGGTATGGGCGCCGGTCGGCATTTACCTGCTCTACAGCGGAGATCAAAGCGCCGGCATCGGCATCCTGATCTGGGGCGCCGTGGCGGTCAGCATGAGCGACAACCTGGTGCGCACGCTCCTGATCAGCGGCAGTACGCAACTGTCGCTGCTGGTGCTGTTCCCCGGCATCCTCGGCGGCATCCAGGTGTACGGCGTGGCCGGCGCGCTGATCGGCCCGCTGGTGATCGCGACCTTGCTGGCCTTTGCGCGCATCTACCACGAGCAGTACGCCAGCCGTACGCAACCTCCTGCTTGACGCAGCGCGCCGCCAGTCGCCTCATCGCGCCGTGAATCTCGACGCCCCGCACCGGCTTGCCGTCGAGCAGGCCTTGCACGCGCTGGACAGTGGCCACCATGGTCTCGGTCTCGCCGAAGTCGCGCGGCGCGCGCGGCAATGCGGGCCCAATCGCCTGCCGCGTCGCCCGCCGCCGAGCCTGCTGGCGGTGCTGCTGCGGCAGTTGCGCGACCCGATGATCCTGGTGCTGGCCATCGCGGCCTTGGTGGCGACGGTCTTGAGCGACTGGTCCGACGTCGCGTTCATCGCGCTCGTGATCGTCATCGATGTCGTGATCGGCGTCAGCCAGGAGCGTGCCGCGCAACGCACCGTCGATTCGCTGCAGGGCATGGTGCGCACCCGCGCGCGCGTCGAGCGCGGCGGCGAGGCTTACGAAATCGACGCCGAGGAACTGGTGCCGGGCGACGTGCTGTTGCTCGAATCCGGCGCGCGCGTGCCGGCCGACGTGCGCATCCTGACCTGCCATGATCTCAGCATCGACGAGTCGCTGTTGACCGGCGAGTCGGCGGCGGTCGGCAAGCGCGCCGACGCCTTGCTCGATACCGACTGCGCGCTGGCCGAACGCATCAACATGGCCTTTGCCGGCACCTTGGTCACGCGCGGACGCGCCGTGGCGCTGGTGACGGCCATCGGCATGGCCACCGAGGTCGGCCGCATCGCCGCGGCGCTGGACGCGCCGCGCGTGGCCAAGCCGCCCTTGCTGACGCGCATGGAACGCTTCACCGTACGCGTCGCGGTGCTGGTGATGGTGGCAGTGACCGTGGTGTCGGCGATCGCCATCGCGCGCGGCGCGGCGTTGGCGGAAGTGTTCCTCGCCTCGCTGGCGCTGGCGGTGTCGGCGGTGCCGGAAGGATTGCCGGTGGCCTTGACCATCGCGCTCGCCATCAGCATGCGCGCGATGGGGCGGCGCAACGTCATCGTGCGGCGCCTGGCGGCGGTCGAGTCCCTGGGCTCGTGCACGTTCATCGCCTCGGACAAGACCGGTACCCTGACCGCCAACGAACTGACCGTGCAGACCCTGTGGATCCCGGGCGCCGTGCCATGGCCGGTGAGCGGCACCGGTTGGCAAGCCGAAGGCGCGATCGAACATCCGCCGGCGGCGACGGCGGCCGTGCAGCGACTGTGCCACGCCGCCGCGCTCGCCAATGAAGCTTTTCTGGGCCGGCGCGACGGCCAATGGATACATCACGGTGATGCGGTCGATGTCGCCCTGCTGGTGCTGGCCCACAAGGCCGGCATCACGCGCCCCGAGTTGTTGCTCGATCATCCCGAGCTTGCGAGCCTGCCCTTCGAGTCCGAGCGCCTGTTCGCGGCCGGCGTCAACCCGCTGGCCGAGGGCCTGGTGGTCAGCGTCAAGGGCGCCGTCGAAAAGGTGCTGGGCATGTGCACGCGGATGATGACCCAGGACGCGTGCGTGGCGCTCGATGCAGGCTTGGTGCAGCGCGTGGCGGCGAGCCTCGCGCGTGACGGCTTTCGCGTGCTGGCACTGGCGCAAGGTCCGGCGCAGCTTCAGCACGACGCGGCGATACGCGAGGACGAACTGCGCGATCTGGTGCTGCTCGGACTGGTCGGCATGATCGACCCCCTGCGCCCCGAGGCCGAGGAGGCCATCGCGCGCTGTCGCGGCGCCGGCATCGAAGTCGCGATGTTGACCGGCGATCATCCCGACACCGCGCTCAGCATCGCGCGGCGCCTGGGCCTGGCGAGCGACGCCGCGCAGGTCGTGACCGGCAGCGCGGTACGCGCCGCCGCGGCGCGCGGCGACGCGGCGCTCGAGGCGCTGGTTGCCGATGCCCGCGTCTTCGCGCGGGTCGAGCCACAGCACAAGCTCGCCATCGTCACCGCCCTGCAGCGCCGCGGCCACGTGGTGGCCGTCACCGGCGACGGGGTCAACGATGCCCCGGCGCTGCGCGCCGCGCATGTCGGCGTCGCCATGGGCCGCGCCGGCACCGACGTGGCGCGCGACAGCGCCGACCTCATCATCACCGACGACAATTTCAGCTCGCTGCTGGCCGGCGTCGAGGAAGGGCGCATCGCCTACGCCAACATCCGCAAGGTGGTATTGCTGCTGGTGGCGACCGGTGTCGCGGAAATCATCCTGTTCGCGTTGGCCATCGCCAGCGGCCTGCCGCTGCCGCTGCTGCCCGCGCAGATCCTGTGGCTCAATCTCATCACCAATGGCATCCAGGACGTGGCGCTGGCCTGGGAGCCCGGCGAAGGCGATGAACTGCGGCGTCCGCCGCGCGCGCCCGACGAGGCGGTCTTCGATCGCGCCATGGTAGAACGAGTGGTGTTGTGCGCACTGGTGATGGCGCTGCTGGCTTTCGGCCTCTTTCACAGCCTGCTCGGCGCCGGCGAATCGGTCGCCGCGGCGCGCAACCATACGCTGCTGCTGATGGTGCTGTGCGAGAACCTGTTGGTGTTCGTGGCGCGCTCCGAGCGCAACTCGGCGTTCAGTTCCAACCCGCTCAACAATCCCTTGCTGTGGTGGGGCACGCTGGCGGCGCAGGCGGTGCACATCGCGGCGCTCTACACGCCCGGCCTCAACACCATGCTCGGCCTGGAGCCGGTGACGGCGCAAAGCTGGCTGGCGCTGCTGGGCCTGGCGTCGGTGCTGTTGGTGGTGATGGAAATCTACAAGTGGGCGGTGCGCAGGGCTGCGTCGTGAGACGCGGCTGCGCGGCACGCGTATGCAGAAGAGTCAGGCTGAAGCCTGACCCACAAAGAATCGGATCGGGCTGAAGCCTGGTCTTCGACCGGTGTGGGTCATTTGCCTGTGGGTCAGCCTTCAGCCTGACATTGCAATGGAATGTGCGAATGAACTCGCACCTACACGGCGGCGACGAATTCGCTGACCCCGTACAACTCCGCCAGCGCGGTCACGCCGGCCGGCAGGTTGCGCAGCGTGAGGCCGCGGCCGGTGGCGGCGGCCTCACGCCGCCAATGCAGGATGAGGGCGAGGGCGCTGGAGTCGACCGCCTCCACGCCCTGCCAATCGATTTCGAGTGCGGCGTCGGTCATGAGGGGCGCGGCGGCGTCACGCAGCGCGACGTGGGTCGCGAGCGTGACCGGCCCTTCCAGCAGCAGGCGCTGACCGTCGCGGCGTATCGTCATTGCGTGGCGCCGGCGCGCGCCGCGGCGTTCTTCTCTTCCAGCATCGCCACCAGGCCATCGATGCCTTTTTCGGCAACGGTCGCATCGAACTGGCTGCGGTAGTTGATGACCAGGCTCACGCCGTCCACCAATACGTCGTAGACCTTCCAGTCCTCGCCGACCGCGCCCATGCGGTAATCCATGTTGATGGGCTTGCCCTGTGGCGTGGCGACCATGGTGTGCACCATCACGTCGGGGCCATTGGGCGCCTTGTCCAGCGCGCGGTATTCAACGTTGCGATCGCGGAATTGCGCGAGCGCCACCGCGTAGGTGCGCACCAGCAGCGTGCGGAAGCCGTTGGTCAGCGCCTCGCGCTGAGTGTCGTTGGCGCTGCGCCAGTTCTTGCCGACCGCGAGGCGCGTCATGCGCGTGAAATCGAAATGCCCGAGCACCTTGGCCTCGACGATGTCGATGACCTTGCTGGTATCGCCGGCAGCGATGTCCGGATCGCTGCGCACGATACCGAGCACTTCTTCCGAGGTGGTCTTCACCAGTTCGTCGGGCGCCATGCCGGCATGGGCGCTGAAGGCCATCATCAGCAGGCACAGCGCCTGTAACGGGCGCGCGAGAGTGGTTGTTGGCACGTTCATTTTCCTCCGTTGCTCTGAGCCTTGTCATACAGGAAGCGGCTGATGAGCTGCTCCAGCACCACGGCTGATTGGGTTATCTGTATCTGGTCGCCGGACTTCAGGAAAGTTTCATCGGCCCCGGCTTCCAGGCCGACGTAGTTTTCGCCCAGCACACCGGACGTCAATATCGAGGCGCTGGTATCGGTGGGAAATTTGTAGACGCCGGTGATGGTCATGGTGACCTCGGCCTGGTAGCCAGCCGGATCGAAATCCACCGCATCGACGCGCCCCACGGTGACGCCGGCGGCGCGCACCGGCGCGCGCACCTTGAGACTGCCGATGTTGTTGAACTTGGCGCTGACGGTATAGCTGCCCGCATCGCCACCGAAACCGAGATTGCCCACCTTGAGCGCCAGGAACAGCAGGGAGGCGAAGCCCACCAGCACGAACATTCCCACCCAGAATTCGACTATGCGGCTATTCATGTCTTGAACCCGTATTCATTCAATTACCCCACATGCGCATCATGAAACCGGTCAGCACCAGGTCGAGCGCCAGCACCAGCAGCGAAGAGTGCACCACGGTGCGCGTGGTGGCGCGTGACACGCCTTCCGCCGTCGGCGGCGCATCGAAACCTTCGAAGGTGGCGACGGCACTGATGCCGACGCCGAACACCATGCTCTTGATGACGCCGTTCATGATGTCGTGATCGAAATCGACGGCGGCCTGCATCTGCGACCAGAACGCGCCTTCGTCCACGCCGATGAGGCGCACGCCGACGATGTAGGCGCCGAAGATGCCCATCGCCGAGAACAGCGCCGCCAGCAGCGGCATGGAGATGACGCCGCCCCAGAAGCGCGGCGCAACCACGCGCGCGATCGGATTGACCGCCATCATGTCCATCGCGACGATTTGTTCGGTGGCCTTCATGAGGCCAATCTCGGCGGTGATGGCCGAGCCCGCGCGGCTCGCGAACAACAGCGCCGACACCACCGGCCCGAGTTCGCGCACCAGCGACAAGGCCACCAGCACGCCGAGCTTTTCCTCCGAGCCGTAGGTCTGCAGGGTTTCATAGCCCTGCAGGCCCAGCACCATGCCGACGAACAGGCCCGACACCATGATGATGATGAGCGAGAGGGCGCCGGCGAAATAGATCTCGCGCACCGTCAGTGCCGGGCGCACGAGGCTGGTGCCGGAGTGGCGCAAGACCTGAACCAGGAACAGCGTGGCCTGGCCCAGGCGTCGTATCGCCGCCAGTGTGAATGCGCCGATCGCGCCGACTTGTGACGTAGAGCCCTTAGGCATGGGACAGGCCGAGGTCGGCGGCGATGGGGGCGGCCGGGTAGTGGAAGCCCACCGGGCCATCGGCTTCACCGTGGATGAACTGGTGCACGGTGGGCTCGGTCGAGGCGCGCATTTCGTCCGGCGTCCCCGACGCGACGATGCGGCCGTCGGCCATGAGGTAGACGTAATCGACGATGTGCAGCGATTGCTGCACGTCGTGGGTGACCACCACCGAGGTCGCGCCGAGGGCATCGTTGGAGCGCCGGATCAGCTGACCGATGACGCCGAGCGAAATCGGATCGAGGCCGGCGAAGGGCTCGTCGTACATGACCAGCATCGGGTCCAGCGCCACGGCGCGCGCCAGCGCCACGCGCCGCGCCATGCCGCCCGACAACTCCGAGGGCATGAACTCGGCGGCGCCGCGCAGGCCGATGGCGTTGAGTTTCATCAACACCAGGTCGCGAATGCTTTCTTCCGGCAGATCGGTGTGTTCACGCATCTGGAAAGCGATGTTCTCGAACACCGACATGTCGGTGAACAAGGCGCCGAACTGGAACAACATGCCCATGCGCCGGCGCATGCGGTACAGGCCCGCCTGGTCGAGCTCGTGGATGATTTCGCCGGCCACTTTCACATAGCCCTGGGACGGTCGCACCTGGCCGCCGATCAGGCGCAGCAGCGTGGTCTTGCCGCAGCCGCTGCCGCCCATCAAGGCCACCACCTTGCCGCGCGGTACCGACAGCGTGATGTTCTTAAGGATCTGCCGCGCGCTGGAATAGCCGAAGCTGAGATCCTTGATTTCGACCAGGGGTGGAGAAGACACGGTAAAGGGATTCGGGGTTGTCGGCGCTGAGTGGGCCGGCATTATCGCAAATCGAAAGGCCGCGTGCGCCGAATTTCGCACATTCGAAGAGGCACAGGGCAGCCCTGGATGTCAGACTGAAGTCTGACCCACAGACCCGGCCTCGCTTTTCATTGTGGGTCAGACTTCAGTCTGACATTGAAGCCCGACCCGCGCAGCGCGGCGAATGCGCGAACGAATTCGCATCTACAGGTCGACCGGCGGGTCGCTGAGTCCCTCGTAGTACGCCCGCATCACCGCCACCCGCGCGGCGGCATCGGTGGGCAGGGGCGCGGCGGCGTCGATGTGGTTCAACACGCCGCGCAGGCCGCGGCCGTTCGCGATCTGAATGCCGAGCCCGGGGCGCGCATTCAATTCCAGGATCAAGGGCCCGAGCTCGGCGTCCAGCACCATGTCGACGCCGAGATAGCCGAGCGGCGCGAGCTCGTGGCAGCGTGCCGCCAGCAGCAGCAGCGCCGGCCAGCCGGGGATCTCGAGACCGCCCAGCGGCGTGCCGAAGTCGGGGTGCTCGACGATGCGGCGGTTCTTGCACACCGCCAGCGTGGTGGCGCCGGTCAGCATGTCGATGCCGGCGCCGACCGCGCCCTGGTGCAGGTTGGCGCGGCCGTCGGAACTGCGCGTCGGCAGGCGCAGCATGGCCATGGCTGGCACGCCGCGATAGACCAGCACGCGGATGTCCGGCACGCCGCGGTAGCTGACGGCCTCGAACACGCGGTCGAATTTCACGCGGTATTCGATGATGGCCTGGTCCGGTTGTCCGCCCAGGCTGTACACGCCGCCCAGCACGTTTTCGATGTGATGCTGCACTTCGGCGGCGGTCAAGGCATGGCCGTCGCCCTTGATGTACATGTCGCGGCGCCGGTCGGTGATGACCAGGATGCCCTTGCCGCCGCTGCCGTGGGCGGGCTTGATGACGAAGTCCTTGCGGCCCTCGACCATGCGCTCGAAGTCCTTGGCCTCGCGCACCGCGTGAATCAAGCCATACAGCTCGGGCACCGCGATGCCAGCCGCGATGGCGAGGCGCTTGGTCTCGACCTTGTCGTCGACCCGCGCATAAAGCGCGCGCGGGTTGTGCGGCATGATGTAACCGCGATTGCGGTTGTTGATGCCGACGACGCCGGCCGCCTTGAGCTTACGGATGCGGCTTAGCATCGGACGACGGCGCCTCGACTATGTCCTTGAAACGCGCCACTTCCAGCAGCCGGTAGCCGGTATAGCGGCCCATGAGGATGAACATCGCCAGCAGGATCAGCAGCGACTCGGGAAACAGGAACACGAGATGGGTCAAGTGCTCGTTCTTCATGACCAGGTAACCGAGGATCGCCACCGACAGGCTGCCCAGTCCTTCTTTCAGCGCCTGGCCGGGGCCCGACTCCTCCCAGATCACCGACATGCGTTCGATGACCATGGTCAGGATCACGATCGGGAACAGCGCTATCGAAAAGCCCTTGTCGATGCCGAGCTTGGCGCTCACCAGGCTGATGATGGTCATGACCAGCACCACCAGCACCAGCACCGAGCATAATCTTGGCACCAGCAGCAATTGCAGGCGTTCGAGATAGAAACGCAGCGACAGGCCGCTGGCGGTGATCAGCACGAACAGCGCGATGCCCCACGCGAGTTCCGTTTCGCGAAACGCGATGGCAACCAGGATCGGCATGAAGGTGCCGAGCGTCGGCAGGCCGACGATGGTGCGCATGAAGGCCACCACCAGCGCACCGAAGGGCACCATCAACAAGATCCGGTAGACGTTCTGGGAATTGACCGGCAGGTTGTAGAGCATGGTGCTGGCGAGGAAGGTGTCGTTGGCCACACCGCGCGCGCGCGCGACCATGGTCGGCGACTTGGCGTAGCGCGACACCGAGAACGACACGTTGACGTTGCGTCCGCCCTCGGCGCGCAGCAGCGGCTCGTCGCTCACCGACCAGCGCAGGAAGTTTTCCGGGTAGCCGCGGTTGCCGGTCTGCGGATCGAAACCCTCCCAGCGCGTGCCGTTGTGCACTTCCAGCCATGGCGTCAGGTGCTGGTTGGCGGCGCGATCCTCGAGGATCACGCCACGCACGCGCCGCGCCGTGATGTTGGCGCCGGCCAGCACGTAGATCAGGCGGTCGACCCAGGCTTCACTGCCGCGCTCGAGGTTGTTGCGGATGATCATCACGTTGTCGTTGGGCGCCTGGGCATTGAGCTTGACCAGGGTCTGGCTGACGAAGGTGAAGACATTGGCCGACTCGTCGCGCACGTCGCCGAGCACGTCCTGGATGGCCGACGCCAGCGGCTCCTCGTAGGTCGGCGTGTTGGGCGGCGCCGGTAAATGACGGGACTGTTCGCCCGGGTCGTCCTCACTCTGGGGCACCGCCTCCAGGCGGTAATACAGGCGCTGCGCGCCGCGTGCCTGGCGCGTCGACCATTCGGCGCGGCGATCATGATCGCGTATGCCGACATTGAGGCCGTAGCCGCGCGAAATGAAATATTCATCGAGACGCACGAATTGGCCGAGCTTGTCGGGAATGTCGAAGTCGACCACCGTCGCGTGACGGCTGGCTTCGAACTCGATCTTCGCCTCGACCGACCACACCTGTTCGAGCTGGTGAGGCAGCAGCGGCAGGCCCAACCGCGTGATCTTGGCGTACATCAGGGCCAGCGCCGCGACGGTCACCAGCAACGCGAGTATGGTGGCTTGCAAACGCTTCACGAGACGATCCTCATTCCTTGATATGGCGCGCGTCGGCCGCGCAACGCTCGGCGTCCGCGCCGTTGCTGTAGGTGCGCGACACGTCGAGCAGCGCGCGCTCGCGCAGCGCCGAACGGCCGAGCAGCAAGGGATAATTGAAGCGACTGCGATCGGTCAGTGTCACCGGCGTGACGAACGCCTGGTCACCGAGACACACGCCGATGAGTACCACCGGGCGCCGCGCCGGCGCGCCGCCGTGGCGCTTGATCAGCACTTCCTTTTCGAGGCGGCGTTCCATTTCGATGAGCTGCGCTTCCTCGGTGCCGCCATCGGACGCCGAGATCGGCACATGAAAGCGGATCCAGGTCTCGCCGTCACGCGTGAAGCGCTCCATGTCCACCGCCGACAATGACGAGGTCTTGGCGCCGGAATCGAGCTTGGCCTTGAGATGAACGTGATGCGGTTCGATGTACGCCCATTCGACCCAGCCGAAGATCGGCGTGGACGACGTGGCGGCCTCGGCCGATGCGGCACAGATCGTGATCCACAGCATCGCCATCGAAGCCGCTGCCGCGCGGCGCAATGAAGTCAAGGGCATGGGTGAGGTCCGAAAAAGCAGCGGCAAGAGTGCCGCGAAAGGCAGGCGAGATCAATGGAGATGCCGCGTATACGCCTTCTTTGCAGGTACCAAATCATTTGTCCTTGGTGCTTCGTGTAACGGCAGGCCGTCAGCCGCGGCCCGCCGCCTGACATTCAGCACCTGGAATGCGGGCATCGCCCGGCATGTGATTGCCCGTCACCGCGAATAATTGCGCGCGTACTCGATGTAGGTCTCGGCGCCGCGCGCGAAGTTGACCCGCGTATCGTCCGGCACCGGCTTCCAGCGCCGCGCCGGTGTGCCCGACCAGATCTCGCCGGCGGCGACCTCGGTGCCCGGTGCGGTTTCGGCGCCGGCCGCGATGACGCCACCGGCGCGCACGATGGTGCCGGCGCCGACCACCGAGCCCATGCCGATCATGGCGCCGTCCTCGACCACGCAAGTGGCCATGCGCACGTTGTGGCCGACCGTTACGCGCTCACCGATCTCGACCCGTTCGCCGGCCTTGAGCACGATGCGGCTGTTGTCCTGGAAGTTGCTGCCGGCGCCGATGACGATGTCACCGCCGCCGACCATTTCGACGCCGAACCACACGCTGCCGCCGGCGCCCAGCGACAGGTTGCCTTCGATGATGGCGCTGGGCGCGACAAAGGCGCTGCCCGCGAGCTTGTGCGGCACGCCGAAGCCGGCCGCCAGGCGCGGCGCGGCGGGCGGGTGCGCGCCGCGCAGCACGGCATCGCCGGCCGGCTCGTCGCCGCGGCGGTCTTTACGCAGCGCTTCATGCAGCGCCGCCAGTTCCTCGGCGCTCACCGCGCGCACGGCCTTGGCCGGAATGCCGGCATACAGCCAGCCGCCTTCCAGGGTCTTGCCGGGCGGCACCACGCTGTCGGCGGCGATCACCGCGCCCGGCCCGACGCGGCTGTTGTCCATCACCAGGGCATGTTCGCCCACCACGCAGCCGTCACCGAGATCGCAGGCATGCACCAGGCCGAAGGCGCCGACCGTCACGCCGTGGCCGACCGTCGCCGGCAGGAAGCCGTGGGCGATGTGCACGGTGGAGAAATCGTTGAACCAGCAGTCCGCGCCGATGCGTATGCTCTCGCCGTCCGCGCGCAAGGTCGCGAGTCGGCCGAGATGACAGCGCGCGCCGACCTCGGCGCGACCGATGATGGCGGCGTCGGCGGCGGCATCGATGTCAGCGGCGATGCGCGGGCGGAATTCGAGATAGGGCAGAACGAACATCGAGAGCGGGCTCCGGGTAAAAGCGTGGGTGAGACGCCGCCATGGCGGCGAGGCGCGATGATAGCGCTCGAGGACGATGGGCGCAGCGTTGTCGCCGCGCCCGTCGCCGCGCTCAGCACATGACGCGCAGGCGCTTGGGGTCGTACATCGGCGTCAGGGAAGCGCGCGCGCCATACACGCGGTTGGCCTGCTCGATGCGATAGCTGCCGGCCGCCACGTATTCCGGCGTCACGCCGTCGGCACATTCCAGGTAGCCCATCGCGACGCTCGCGCCGAGCGTATGGCCGTAGCCCGCCGAGGTGGTCTGCCCGACGCGCACGCCGTCGCGCAGTATCGGCTCGTTGTGTACCAGCACCGGCATCGGATCGTCGAGCAGGAACTGCACCAGGCGGCGTTTCAAGGGCCCGCCGTCGCGCTGCGCGAGCAAGGCGTCGCGGCCGACGAAGCCGCCGGGCTTGTCCCACGCGCAGGTGAAGCCGAGGCCGGCGTCGAGCAGGCTGTCGAGCGGCCCCATGTCGTGCGCCCACTCGCGGAAGGCCTTTTCCACGCGCACGGTGTTGAGCGTGTGGTAGCCGCAATGGGCAAGGCCGAAATCCGCGCCGGCCGCGACCAGCTGGTCATACACCGGCAGCGCCATCTCGGTCGGGATGTAGAGCTCGTAGCCGATTTCGCCGGTATAGGACACACGCATGCACAGCGCGGTCTGAAACCCGATCTCGACGTGCTGCCAGGTGGCATAGGGGAAGGCTTGGTGATCGAAGTTCGCGCTGGAGATGGCGCGCATCAGATCGCGCGCACGCGGGCCCTGCACATTGAGCATCGCGTAGGCGCCGCTCACGTCGGTCACCACGCAGCAGGCATCGGCGGGCGTGTGATCGTGCAGCCAGGCCTTGATGTGGGTGACGGTGAAGGCCGGCGTCAGGATGAGGTACTTGTCATCGGCGAGGCGCGAGATGGTGAGGTCCGCTTCCACGCCGCCGCGCTTGTTGAGGAAGTGGGTATAGACCACGCGCCCGACCGGCACTGCCATGTCCGACGTCGCGATGCGGTTCAAGACGCGCTCGGCGTCACGGCCCTGCACGAGAATCTTGCCGAACGACGATTGCTCGAACACGCCCACCGCTTCACGCACCGCGCGATGCTCGGCGGCGTTGTTGTCGAACCAGTTCTGGCGCTCGAAGCTGTACTCGTACTCGGCCTTCTGGTCGGGGCGTGCATACCAGTTGGGCCGTTCCCAGCCGGCCGATTCGCCGAAGCAGGCGCCGGCCGCCTTGACGCGGTCGTGCAGCACCGACTGCTTGACGTTGCGTGCGGTCTCCCACTGACGATTCGGCCAATGCATCTGGTAACCGATGCCCAGTGATTCATAGGTGCGCGCGACCACGAAGTTCTTGTTGTTGTGACTCGGCTGGATACGGCGCACGTCGACATCCCAGATGTCCATCGGCTGCACGCCGTCGTTGATCCACTGCGCCATCACGTAACCGGCGCCGCCGCCCGACAGGATGCCGAGCGAATTGAAGCCGCAGGCCACGAACAGGCCGTCGATGTAGGGCGCGCGGCCCATCAGGTAGTTGTGATCGGGCGTGAAGGACTCCGGTCCGCAGAAGAACTGGCGGATGCCGGTCTCGAACAGTATCGGCAGGCGCTGCATGGCCTTCTCGATATAGGGCTCCATGCGTTCCCAGTCGGGCTGGATCTCGTCGAAGCAAAAATCCTTGGAGATGCCGTCCACCGCCCATGGCGCCGCCACCGGCTCGAAGAAGCCGAGCATGATCTTGCCGGCTTCCTCGCGCGCATAGGCGGCGCGGCCCGGGTCGCGCAGTATCGGCAGCTTGTTGTGCAGGCCGGCGATGGGCTCGGAGATGAGGTAATAGTGCTCGGCCGCCTGCAGCGGTAGGTCGATACCGGTCATGAGGCCGAGCTCGCGGCCCCACATGCCCGGGCACAGCACCACCACCTCGGCGCGGATGTCGCCATGCTCGGTGTGCACGCCGACCGCGCGGCCGTGCTCGGTGATGAGCCCGGTCATCAGGCAGTTCTCGATGATGCGCACGCCGAGCTGGCGCGCGCCCTTGGCCAGGGCCTGGGCGACGTCGGCCGGGTTGACGCGGCCATCGTTGGGAAAGTGGAAGCCGGCCACCAGGTCGTCGACGTAGGCCAGCGGAAACAGTTCGCGCACCTGGGCCGGGCTTATCTCGTGGTTCTCGACGCCGAAGGTGCGCGCCATGGCGCAGCCGCGGCGCATTTCCTCGGCTTTTTCCGCGGTCATGGCGAGCTGTACCGAGCCACAGCGAATGAAGCCCGTGGCCTGGCCGGTCTCGGCTTCGAGGTCCTGGTAGAGCTTGAGCGAATAGGTGGCGAGCTTGGTCTGGGCCTCGGTGTCACGCAGCGTGGTGATGAGTCCGGCCGCGTGCCAGGTGGTGCCGGAGCTGACCTGTTTGCGTTCGACCACGACCACGTCTTTCCAGCCCAGGCGGGCAAGATGATAGGCGGTGGAACAGCCAATGACGCCGCCGCCAACGATGACGGCGCGGGCATGAGAGGGCAATGGGGAAGTCATGAAAGCCTGCCTGTGTAGTGATTCCGTAAAGGGCTGCCGGGGATGATCCGCGCACGTGCCGCGCACGCCCGGCTTGATACTATAATCGACGGCCGTTGGCCTTAAGAATTCCTGCCGCAAGAGCGCGATGTCTACCTTCCTCTGGATCATGCTGGCGAGTCTCGGCGGCAGCGTGTTGAGCGCGGCGGCGGCCGGCACCTACCTGTTGCTGCCCGAGCGGGTGCGCGATCACACCTTGACCTACCTGGTCAGCTTCGCCATCGGCATGCTGCTCGGCGCCGGCTTCCTGCACCTGTTGCCCGAGGCCCTCGAACAGCGCGGCGACAACATCCAGGGCCTGATGGCCACCGCCCTGCTCGCCATCGTGCTGTTCTTCCTGCTCGAGAAAGGCCTGGTTTGGCGCCATCACCATCACCAGGAGCACGGCTCGGGCGAGGCCTGTCACGAGGCGCCGGC
The DNA here is from genome assembly GCA_016719885.1 of Pseudomonadota bacterium. Taxonomy (NCBI): domain Bacteria; kingdom Pseudomonadati; phylum Pseudomonadota; species Pseudomonadota bacterium. The sequence goes on from JADJYF010000004.1 coordinate 28,206, forward strand.
CGGCACCCTGATCCTGGTCGGCGATTCATTCCACAATTTCCTCGACGGCGTGCTGATCGCGGCGTCCTTCACCGCCGACTTCCATCTCGGCGTGGTCACCTCGCTCGCCATCATCGCCCACGAGATCCCGCAGGAGCTCGGCGACTTCGCCATCCTGCTGCACAGCGGCTACACGCCCAAGCGCGCCTTCACCTTCAATCTCATCACTTCGCTGACCATGATCGTCGGCGCGACGCTGGCGTGGTTCGCGATGGAAGCGGTGCGCAGCGTCATTCCCTATTTCCTGGCCTTCACCGCCGCCAGCTTCATCTACATCGCGGTGTCGGATCTGATGCCGACCTTGAATCGCAAGATCGGGCTGCGCGATACCATCATCCAGGTCAGCCTGATCTCGTTGGGCCTGGCTTTGAATTTCCTGGTGCACGACTGAGCCGGCCGCGCCAGGTCATTGAGCGCGCGCCGCGAGCGCGCTAGCATCGCCGCCATGTTGCGCCTCGCCCCCTCGCTGCTGCTTCCGCGTCGCCACTGCGCGAGCCTGGTGGCCTTGCTGCTGGCGGCGCAGCTGTCATTGTTCGCGCACGGCGTCGGTCACGATTACATCCAGGATGCCGATCAGAGTCACGTGGTGTGCGGCCTGTGCATCGCCGCCCAGCACCTCGACCATGGCCTGTCCGCGGCCGCCTTCGAGCTGCCGCAAGCCGATCTCCATCTCCATGCCAGCGTGGCGCCGACACTTGGCGCACGTGCCCATGTCCATGCCGCCTTCGAGGCCCGCGCCCCGCCATTCACGCTCCCGCTCTGATAGCTGATTGCATCGCTGCACCGACGCCTGTGTGCGAATGAATTCGCACCGACAGGTTTGGCGCGCACGTTGTAGGTGCGAATCCATTCGCATACCGATACACGCGCCCAGGCACAGCGCCACTGAAATCACGTTCGCGACGCGCGTGCCGTGCGTTGCCTCGGGAGAAGCCCATGATTACCTTCGCGCGCCTGCCCGGCGCCTTGCTGCTTTGTGCCTTCTTGTCTCCATGTCACGCCGACACCGCGGACAACGTCGCCGCCGTCGATACCGTCACCGTCACCGCCGTGCCGACGCGCTCCGGCGAATCCCATCTCGTGCAGCCGGCCATCGTGCTGGCCGACGATGAACTGCGCCGCAAGCAGGTTGCGACCCTCGGCGAAACCTTGAACCACGAGCTCGGCATGAGTTCGACGTCTTTCGGCGCCGGCGCCAGCCGTCCCTTGATTCGCGGCCTCGGCGGCGAGCGGGTGCGGGTGCTGGAAAATGGCATAGGCGCGATGGACGCGTCGTCGCTGAGCGATGACCACGCGGTCAGCGTCGATCCGCTGGTGGCGCGCCAGCTCGAAGTCTTGAAAGGCCCGGCCACCTTGCTCTACGGCAGCGGCGCCATCGGTGGCGTCGTCAACGTCGTCACCGATCGCATTCCCACGGCCTTGCTCGAACGCCCGCGCGGCAAACTCGATTTCAGCTTCGACGAGGCCAGCAGCGCCTTTGGCGGCGGCGCCGCGCTCGATGCTTCGCAAGGGCCGATTGCGGCGCACATCGACGGCTTGAAGCGCAGCACGTCGAACTACGACATTCCGGGATTCGCCGATCTCGCGCCGCCGCCCGGCGCCCGTCGTGGCGTGCTCGGCGGCAGCGACACCGACTCAAGCAGCGTCACGGGCGGGTTGTCCTATGTCGGTGACCGTGGCTTCCTGGGGTTTTCCATCAACCACTACGACGCGGCCTACGGCATCCCCGGCGATGAGGCGCGCAGTATCGCGCTCGACCAGGACCGCTACGACATTGCCGCTGAAGTCGGCGCGCCGCTGCCTGGCGTCAGCAAACTGCGGGTACGCATGGGCCACAACGACTACATGCACCAGGAATTGGAAGCCGATGGTTCGGTCGGCACCACGTTCCTCAATGACGAGTACGAAGGGCGCGTCGAAGTCAGCCATGAGCCGATCGCCGGCATCGAAGGCGTGGTGGGCGTGCAGGTCCAGCATCGTGATTTCGCCGCGGTCGGTGAAGAGCAACTGACGCCGCCGGTCGTGGCGCGCGCGGTGGGCGTGTTCGTGCTGGAGGAGCGCGACATCGACACGCTGCACCTGCAGTTCGGTGCGCGCTACGAGAACGTCGACAACACGCCGCGTGACGCCGCCAATGCGGCGCGCAGCTTCGACATCTACAGCGTGTCGGCCGGCGCCGAATGGCATTTCATGGCGGACCATGGCCTCGGCCTGTCGTTCACCCGTGGACAGCGCGCGCCCGGTATCGAAGAGCTCTACAACCATGGCCCGCACGACGCCACCGATGCCTTCGAGCGCGGCGACGTGAACCTGCGTGAAGAGACCGCCAACGCGCTCGACATCACGCTGCACAAGGACGACGGCCGCTGGCAGTGGGCGCTCAACCTGTTCGTCAACTACATGCAGGATTTCATCTACCAGCGCAGCGTCGATGGCAATGGCGACGGCATTGCCGATCGCGTGGACGAGGATGGCCTGCCGGCTGTGCCGGGCGATGGTTTTCTGCTGCTCGATTACAGCCAGGCCAACGCGGTGTTCTATGGCGCGGAAGCGGAACTCGGCCTCATGCTGCTGCGCGACGCGCATTTCGGCGAACTCGATGCGCGCCTGTTCACCGACTACGTGCGTGGCCGCTTGACCGACGGCGACAGGCTGCCGCGCATCACGCCCTGGCGTTTCGGCGGCGGCCTCGACTACCGCTGGCGCGACTGGCAGGCGAATTTCGAGGTGCGGCGCAGCGCCGCGCAGGGCCAACACGCGCGGCTTGAAACATCCACCGCGGGTTATACGCTGGTCGACCTCGGCGTCAGTCGCACACTGAAAGTCGCCAGGCTCGAGACCACCGTGTCGGCGCGCGGTACCAATCTGCTCGACGAAGAGGTGCGCTATCACACTTCCCTGCTGAAGGCGGTGGCGCCGATGCCGGGGCGCAGCGTGATGTTGAGTGTCGAGGTCGCGTTCGAGTAGCGAACGCAATGTGCGAATGAATTCGCACCTGCAGAGGCGCATTGCCATCCCCTGTAGGTGCGATTTCAATCGCACATCCCAGGCGCTAACTCACCACCTGCGTGATATCCGTATCCACCAGCAGTCGCGCACCGCCGAAGCTGTACTGGATGTACTGTTGACTGCCGACGGTCACCTGCGCGAGTCCCGCCTGCCAGCCCTGGCCGCCGGACACCAGCACGTCGCCGGCATTGCCATCGATGCGCAAGAGGTTGTGGTCGCTCATGTGCAACACGTCGCGCACATCGAGTTCGAGGAGATTGTTGCCGCTGCCGGTGAGATCGATGACGTCGATGCCGGTGACGCGCAGGGCGCCGGCCAGCGTGAAGTCCAGCACCACGTCGCTGCCGACTGCACGCAAGGTGTCGCTGCCGCTGCCGCCATCGAGGCTGTGCAAGCCACCGTGCCAGACCAGCACATCGTCACCGGCGCCGCCGATCAGGACGTCGGCGCCGCCCGCGCCGTCCAGCACGTCGCGGCCCTGGCCGCCGATAAAAATCTCGTCGGCGCTGCTGCCGGTGATGCTGTCGTTGCCAACGCCACCTTGTTGCGTGACGCTGGCGGTGAAATCGCGGCCACGGATCACGTAGCCAGCGCCGGGGCTCGCCCCGCCACCCGGTGCACCGATGAGGAAATCGGCGTAGCCATCGCCATCGATATCGCCGGCCGCGCTGGCGCTGAAGCCGGCGTAGGTGAAATCAGCCGCGGCTTCGAAACGCAGACCCTGCTGACCGTCGAGAAAGCCGAGTTCGCTCACGGCTTCGAAGTCGCCGCCATGGCCGAACACCAGGTAGCCCCGACCATTGCCGGCGTAGGCGGTACCGATGAAGAGGTCGTCATAACCGTCACCGTTGACATCGCCGACGCCCGCCACGCTGTGGGCGTAATCGTTGGCGGCGGAGCCATCGAGACGGAAGCCGTTGTGGCCATTGAGCAGGGCGAGATTGAAGGCGCCGCCGAGCGCTTCGGTGGTGCCGAACACCACGTAGTTCGAGCCTGAACTGGCGCCATGGGGGCTGGCATCGGATGAACTGACCAGCACATCGTCCAGGCCATCGCCGTTGATGTCGCCGATGAAATTGAGGACCCGACCGCTGCGATCGTTGGCGTTCTCACCGTTGATGCGCAGTCCCTGGCCGCTATCGAGATTGGCCAGATCGAGCGGCGCCGCGGGCGCGGCGCCTTGTCCGAACAGCAGGAAGCTCGCGCCGGGATGATCGCCGCCCACCGGGATCTGTGGCGCGCCGATCAAGAGATCATCGTAACCGTCGCCGTTGAAGTCGCCACCGCCGGCAATGCTGAGCCCGCTCTGGCTTTGCGCGATGCCGTTGATGCGCAAGCCCTGGGGCGGTTCCACGGCGGTCAAATCAAGCGTCGCCGGCAAGGCGTCCTTGGCACCGAACACGAGGTAGCTCGCACCGCTGTAGTTGCCCGGCGGGTCGGCAAATCGTGAGCCGAACACCACGTCGTCAAAGCCGTCGCCGTTGAAGTCGCCGGCCTTGGCCAGGCTGCTGATGGCATTCGCGCTCATCACCACGCCGTTGCCGGCGGGCAGCGTCGCCAGGTCGAGGCTCGCGGCAAAGCTGCCGCCGTGGCCGAACAGCAGCTGCTGGGCGCCATCGCCCAGATGGCCGAGCAGCACATCGTCAAAGCCATCGCCATTGACATCACCCACGCCGCTGACTGCCTGCCCGGCGCTGTCGTTGGCGCTCGCACCGTCGACACGAAAGCCGTTGCTGCCGTTCAGCGTGGCCAGCGTCGTGCCCGGCGCAAGGCCATTCGCCGCGCCGAACACCACGTAGCTCGTACCGCTATGGTCGCGCGCATTGTGGTCGGCGCCGCTGGCGCCAATGATGAAATCGGCGAAGCCATCGCCGTTCACGTCGCCTGCGCCCGCCACCGAGATACCGGCAAAGTCTTCCGCCGCGACACCGCCGAGAGCAAGGCCTGAGCGTGGGTCGAGATTGGTCAGGGCGATGAGGCCGTTATTCACGACCGCGATGTCGCTGTCGATGTCGACCACCGCACCCTGGCTGGCGAAGCGCATGTAGCCGGTCTGCTGTTCGCCCTGGTTGGTCCACAGGCCATGCAGGTTGACGAAATCAGCGCTGTCGCCATCGACAGTGAGGCGCGGTTGGGAGCCGAGCGCGCGCACCGCGGTCGCATCGAGGGCGAGACTGTTGCTGCCGGTCGCACCGAGGTCAATGCGCTCGATGCCGCGCAGTTGCGGACCGCCTTCGGTGAGATTGGCGCCGCCGCGCGCGATGCGCAGGGTGTCGCTGCCGCCGCCGCCGTCGACCATGCGGTCTTCGCGGTCCCACACCATGAGGTCGTTGCCAGCGCCGCCGCGCAGTGCATCGTGCCCGGCGTCGCCGTCGAGGCTGTCGTCGCCCAGGCCACCGATAAGGATCTCGTCACCGCCATTGCCCTTCAGGACATCGGCGGCGCTGCTGCCCTGCCAGGCCACCGCCCCGGTGAAGTCGCGACCGTAGATCACGTAGGCGCTGCCGTTGTCGGGGCCGGCGCCGTTGTCGGCGGCACTCGCGCCGACCAGCATGTCGTCGTAGCCGTCGCCATCGACATCGCCGGCAATGCTGACGGCGGTGCCGCTCTGGTCGCCGCCCGTGACGCCGACGAGACGCAGACCCGTGCTGCCGTTCAAGTCGCTGGTGACGATGCTTGCCGCGAAGCTGCCGGCGTGACCGAAAAGCACGTAGCTTGCGCCGGCGCCGTCGTCGGCCTGCGGCGCGCCGATCACGATATCGGCAAAGCCGTCGCCGTTGACGTCGCCGCCGCCGCTGACCGCCAGGCCGAGCTGTGTGTCGGCCAGCGCGCCGTCGATGCGAAAGCCATTGCTGCCGTCGAGCGCGCCGAGATTGAAGGTGGTGAAAGGTTCGGCGTGGCCGAACACCACGTAGGCCGCGCCGGCGGCGGTGTTGCCGGTGGCATCGACGCCGGTCGCACCGACGATCACGTCGTCATAGCCATCGCCATTGACGTCACCGGCAGAGGCGACGGTGAAGCCGGCGTAGTCGCTCGCCGCCGCGCCGTCGATGCGTTGCACCGTGTTGCCGCCCAGGGACTCGACGTTGACGAAGTCGCCGTCGTGACCGAACACCACGAAGGCCGCGCCGGAATAGTGCTCGCTACCGTTGGCAAAATTGCCGCCGATGATCACGTCATCGAAGCCATCACCGTTGAAATCGCCGCTGGCGACCGCGTGGCCGCTGCGATCGCCGGCCCCCGCGCCTTCGATGCGAAAGCCGTTCTGACCATCGAGCGTGTCCAGCCCAAGCGTCGGCAAGGAGGCGCCGGCATGGCCAAAAATCACGTAGGTCGCGCCGGAATAGCCCCCCGAGACATCGAAGCCATAGGCACTGATGATGAGGTCGTCAAAGCCATCGCCATTGATGTCGCCGGCGCCGGCCACCGCGAAGCCCAAGCTGTCGAGCGCATTCTGGCCGCCGATATGAAAGCCGTTGCTGCCGTCGAGGCCGTCCAGCGTATTGCTGACGCCGGCGCCGGCCAGCGCCTTGCCGAGCACCACGTAGGCGTTGCCGGTATAGCCGGTGGCGCCGTTGCTGTAGGCGCCAATCACGAAGTCGCCGAGTCCGTCACCATCGAAGTCTCCGGCCGCGCTGAGCGCCCAGCCGCTGCGGTCGCCCGCCACCGTGCTGTTGAACTCGAGCTTGACGTCGGCGCCGACATCGCCGAGATCGACCGTTGCGCCGAGCGCGGCAGAGCGCCCGAACACGAGGTGGCTGGTGCCAGCGTCGGTCAGCGCACCCGGGGAGGCGTGGATCGCGCCGAGCATGAAATCCGCAAAGCCATCGCCATTGACGTCGCCGACGCCGCTGACGCCGCGGCCAGTGGCGTGATTCGGGCCCACGCCGTCGAGACGAAAGCCATTGGTGCCGTCGAGTGCGGCCAGTGACAGGCTGCCGTTCAATACCCGCTGCGCCAGGCTTTCGACCTGTAGCGTCACCGCGCCCTGTTGGAAGACGCTGTAGGTGACGGTGTCGATGACGGTGGTGCCGGCGGCGCTCCAGCCGCCATGCACGAACAGCGTGTCGTTGGCGTCGGCGCGCACGCGCAAGGTGGTGGTGTCCGACAGCCGGTCGGCGAGCGCGGCATCGACGGCAAAACGGTTGGCGCCGCTGCCGCGCAGGTCGATGACTTCCACCTGATCAACCTGCGTGAGACTCGCATGCCCGAGGGCAAGGCCCGCACCATTGACACTCAGCGTATCGACGCCCGAGCCGCCGCTCTCGCGAACGTCGTTGCGATCGAACACCAGGCGATCGTTGCCGGCGCCCGCCAGCAGCGTGTCGCGACCGGCGCCGCCGTCCAGCGTATTGGCGCCGCTGTTGCCATTGAGAATATTCGCGCCACCGTTGCCGGTGGCATTGAGATTCAGTTTGCCGCTCGCGAGCGTGAGGATTTCCTGCTGGGCGCCGAGGATGTAGCTCACGCTCGAGATCACGGTGTCGACCCCGTCGTCGCGGGTGCTCTTGATAATCTCGCCGGCATCGTCGATGACATAGGTGTCATTGCCGGCCTCGCCGCGCATGAGATCGCGGCCGACGCCGCCGTCGAGTTTGTCGTTGCCGGTGCCGCCGATGAGCGTGTCACGGCCGACGCCGCCTTCGAGCAGATCGTTGCCGGCCAGGCCGTTGAGCTTGTCGTCGCCGGCCAGGCCGCGCAGGGTGTTGGCGGCGGCGGTGCCGTTCAAGACGTCGTTGCGCGCGGTGCCGAGGCGCAGCGCGCCGCCGAACTGGGCACCGGCGCTGACCGTCAGCGGCGCGCGTTCACTGCCCTGAAAGACCGTCACATCGGTGTCGATGAGCAAGGTCGCCGGGCCGCTGGTATAGCGCGCGTAGAGTTGCCCGTTGATGCTTTGCGGTGCGCCGTCGGCGCGTGACCAGTCGTCCTGCGTGGCGATGACGAAATCACCGACCCCGCCTTCCACGCGCACGACGTTGGCGTCGCTGACTGCCGTCACGCCGCGCAAGGCGACCTCGAGGCCGTTGTTGCCGCTGCCGTTCAAGTCGATGACGTCGATGCCTTGCGCCATGGCGGCACTGGTCGCCTGCAAGGCGAGCAGTGTTTGCGCGCCGCTCACGCGCAGCCGATCGCTGCCGCCACCGCCGTCGATGCGCCGCAATCCATCGCGCAGGATGAACGTATCGTCGCCGGCGCCGCCGGCCAGCGCATCGGCACCGCCCTGACCATCGATGACATCGTTGCCGAGCCCGCCGATCAGCGCGTCGGCGGCGAGCGTGCCGATGAGCGTGTCATTGCCGCTGCCGCCCTGGCGGGTGACCACGCCGTTGAAGTCGCGGCCGAAGACGACGAAGCCGCCCTGGTTGTTCAAGCCACCGACGAAAACATCCTTGAAGCCGTCGCCATTGACGTCGCCGACGGCGCTGACGGAACTGCCGGTGAACGACCCGCCGGGACCCAGCAGGCGCAGCACCTGCGCACTGTCGGCGGTGGCGAGGTTGAGGTTCGCATCGAATCCGCCGGCATGTCCGAAGACTAGGTAGGTCGCGCCGGAATAGTTGCCGGCCTGGGTCGTTTGAGTCGCGCCGATCAGAATGTCGTCATAACCGTCACCGTTGATGTCGCCGGCGGCGCTCACTGCTGTGCCGCTGCGGTCGTTGGCGGCGCCGCCATCGAGGCGGAAGCCGTTACTGCCATCGAGGGCGCTTAAAGCGATGGGGCCGTTGAAGGCGCCGCCACGACCAAATACCACGTAGCTCGAACCGGCGGCGTTGCGCGCGCCGGGATCGGCTCCGTCGGCGCCGATCAGAAGATCGGCAAAACCATCGCCGTTGACGTCGCCGGCGCCGCTGACATGGGTGCCGCTGAAATCGTTGTCAGCGACACCGTCGAGACGAAAACCGTCCTTGGCATCGAGTGTGCCGAGTTCAAGGGGCGCGTTGAAGGCACCGGCATGGCCGAACAGCACGAAGCTCAAGCCCGCATCGGTGTGACCCTGGGGCGCGGCCAGCGGGGCGCCAATGACCACATCGTCAAAACCGTCGCCGTTGACGTCGCCGGCAGCTCCGACAGCGCGACCGGAGGAGTAGCCGGCAAGGGACGCCGTGAAGCCGGTGAGACCGTTGAGCGTCGCCAGCGACAGGTCGCTGGTAAACGTATCGTCGTCATGGCCGAACAGGATTTTCGCCCCGCCCCCATTGCTGCCGACGATAACGTCGTCGTAGCCATCGCCATTGATATCGCCGGCGCGACTGACCGGCGTGCCGTCCACAAAGAACTCGCTGGCAGCCGCCAGATGCTGGCCCTGGCCAACACCCAGGTTGCCGAGATCGAGTGGTACGGGAAATCCACCCTGGGCGCCAAACAGCAGATAGGCGCCGCCGTAATCCGCACCGATCAGGAAATCCCCAAGGCCGTCGCCGTTGACGTCGCCGGCGGCGCTTATGCTCTGGCCAAGCTGGCCGCTGCCCAGCACGCCATCGACGCGGGTGCCGGCATTGCTCGCCTGCGCGCTGATATTGACGCTGGCGTTGAAGCTGCCGCTGTGGCCGAACACCACATAGGCCAGGCCGCCTTCGTGCACGGCGATGGCACTGTTGTAGGGAACGCCGATGAAGAGGTCGGCAAAGCCATCGCCGTTGATGTCGCCGCCACCGGCCGCTCGCGCGCTGCCGATATCGGGGTCCAGGAAATGCACGCCATCGACGCCATCGACCTGCGCGAGCGTGATGCTGTTGTCGCTCATCACACGCACGCCAGTGGCGATGTCCAGCTTCGCTCCGCCACTCGTGAAGCGCGTAAAGCCGCTCACCACCACACCATCGTTCTGCCATTGCCCGCCGAGGTTGACGAGATCACTGGCGTCGCCACGGATTGTCATGAGATGCGGCGCATCGGTCAGGCGCAGAACGTCGAGCGCATCGAGCGCCACGGTGTTGGCGCCCGTTGCACGCAGATCGATGGTCTCGATGCTGCTCATGGCCGGCACGGCGTTGCTCAGATTCACGCCGCCGGCATCGACGCGCAGCGTGTCGTTGCCGCTGCCGCCATCGAGCACGCGCGCTTGCGCGTTCCACACCAGCACGTCGTTGCCGGCGCCGCCGCGCAACACATCGGCGCCGCTGCCGCCGCTGAGGGTGTCGTTGCCGCGCCCGCCGAGGAAACTTTCCGCTGCCGCAGAGCCGGTGAAGGCATCATTGCCGGCCCCGCCCTGGCGCGCGACTGCGCCGCTGAAATCGCGGCCATACAACACATAGCTCGCGCCGGTATAGGTCTGCGGTGCGCTGCGACTGCCCGCGCCAATCAGCAAATCGGCATACCCGTCGCCATCGATATCGCCGGCGCCCGCCACGGCGGAGCCGCTGCCGTCACCGAACTGGGCGCCATCGATACGCAGTCCATTGCTGCCGTTGATGTCGGCGAGCGCGAGATTGGCGGCAAAGCTGCCGCCGTGGCCGAACACCACGTAGCTCGCGCCACTGTTGTTGCCGTTGGTATCGGCGCTGACCGCGCCGATGATCAAATCGTCATAGCCATCGCCGTTGACATCGCCGGCGCCGCGCACCGCGCGGCCGCTGAAGTCGTTGGCCGCGCCGGCTTCGATACGAAAGCCATTGCGGCCATCCAGCGCATCGACCGACAAGCTGGCGTTGAAGTCGCCACGATGGCCAAACACCACGTAGCTGGTGACTTCGAGGTCGGCGCTGTCAGCGCCGACGATGAGATCGGCAATGCCATCGCCATTGATGTCACCGGCGATGCTGACGGATGTGCCGAGTTTCTCATTGAGCACCACACCGTCGAGGCGAAACCCGCTGTGGCCATCGAGCGCGGCGAGATCCTGGCTGCCGGTGAAAGCGCCGGTGTGGCCAAACACCACGTAAGCGCGGCCCTGTTCACTGGGTGCGCCGATGACGATGTCGGCGATGCGATCGCCGTTCACATCCGCGCCGCCGGCCAGCGCTTTGCCGGCCAGCGCGAAGCCTGCCGGTCCGCTGAGCTGAAAGCCCGTGCTGCCATCGAAACCGCCGAGCGTGACCGCGCTGGCCACGGCTTCGCCCTTGCCAAACACCACGTAAGCGACGCCTGCGCCGGAGTTGGCGCCGTAGGCGCCGACCAGCACATCGTCGAAGCCGTCGCCGTTCACATCGCCGGCGTGGGCGACCGCGTAACCGCTGCGCTCGGAGGCGCTGCCGCCATTGAGTCGATAACCCTGGCTCTCGTTGAGAGTGGCGAGGCTCACCACCGCCGCCGAACTGGCCTGACCCAGCAACACGTAGCTGGCACCGGCAAAGCTCACCGCGTCGGGACTCGCGAACGGCGCGCCGATAATGAGGTCGGCGCGGCCGTCGCCATTGACGTCGCCGGCGGCGGACACGCTGACGCCGCTGCGGCCATCGGCGAATTCGCCTTCGATACGAAAACCATTGCCGCCATCGAGACTCGCGAGGGCGATACTCGCCGCCGGCGCGCCGACGCGGCCGAACACCACGTAGCTCGCACCGACGTTACCGCCAAGCGTGGTATCGACGCCAAAGGCGCCAACCACGAAGTCGTCCAGTCCGTCGCCATTGAAGTCGCCGATGCCGGACACGCTGCCGCCGGTGAATTCAAAGCCGAGACTGCCATCCTGGCGATAGCCATCTCCGCTGTTCATGCTGGCCAGCGGCAGCGCGCCATTGATGAGCGTGTGCGCGCCGACTTCCACCTGCAAGGTCGCGCCGGCGAGGGTGAACTGGCGGTATTGCACGCCGGCAATGACAGTCGTGGCGCCCGCCACCCAAGCGCCCGAGAAGATGACGTGATCGTCGGCGCCGGCACGCACGCGCAAGGTATCGGTATCCGACAGGCGCTTGGCCAGCGCCGCGTCGACGACCAACTGGTTGGCGCCGCTGCCGCGCAGGTCGAGTACTTCGACGGAACGCGCCCTGGCCAGCGCGGCACTGTTCAGCGCCGTGCCGGCGCCGATGATCAGCAGGGTGTCGCTGCCGGCGCCGCCGTCGCTGAGCGAATCGTCGCGATCAAAAACCAGCACATCGTTGCCGGTGTCGCCGCGCAGCTGGTCACTGCCCGTGCCGCCATCCAAGCGGTCGTCATTGGCGCCGCCACGCAGCTTGTCGTTGCCGGACTCGCCTAGTAGTTGATCGTTACCCGTCCCGCCATCGAGGCTGTCGTTACCGGCGCCGGCACGCAGACGATCGTTGCCCGCAAGACCGAGCAGAGTATCGGTGCCGGAGGTGCCGAGCAGGGCGTCATTGCCCGAGCTGCCGCGACGAGTGGCCATGCCGTATTCCTTGTGTGATTTGGGGCACGCGCTCGCACTGACACGTGCGTGCAATGGCCTGCCTCGCGATGCTAAGCGCAGGTAGTCAAAACAAACGCGAAGGCGGCTGCCTTCACTGTTAACAATTGATAACGAACAAAGCCCTGCGTGAGCGGCTGTACGGCACCCGGCGCGCGAGCATGCGCGCTACGCTCGCCCGCCGCTTCCCGTGGTCTCGAATCTGATCACGGCGTCGTCGGCGGCGGCGGGATGGCGTCGGTAGCCCACAGGTGCTGGGCAGCATAGGCGCGCCACGGGCGCCACGCTTCGGCGCGCGCGCTGAGTTCTCGCGCCGTGGGCCGCTGGCCTTGTGCGTCGCCAAGCGCGCGCAGCAGGCCGACATCGCTGGCCGGAAAGGCATCGGGTTCACGCAGCACACGCATTGCGATGTAGTGCGCGGTCCACGGACCGAGCCCGCGCAGGGCCAACAACTTGGCAACGGAGTCATCGAGCGTCGTCGCGCGTTCCAGCAAATGCGGATCGGCGGCGACGCTGGCGGCAAGCATTGCCACCGCCTGGCCACGCTTGCCGGGCATGCCGAGGCTGGCGACGTCGGCGTCGGCGAGCATGGCCGGTGTCGGGAACACGAAGCGCAGCGGCGCCGCGCTGTCGTGCGCGACGTCCGGCAACGGACTGCCCCAGCGCGCGGCCAGGCGGCCGCCGAGATTGCGCGCGGCAGTGACGCTTATCTGCTGACCGAGAATGGCGCGCACCGCTTGTTCAAAGCCATCCACGCTGCCTGCCACGCGCACGCCGGGGCGCCGTGCGAGCAGCGCGCCGAGATGCGCATCGCGGCGCAGATGCGCGGCTATCGGCGCGAGATCGACATCGAGATCAAAAGCGCGGCGCACGCGCGGTACCAGGAGCGCGAGCGCGTTGTCGTCATGCGGGCTCAAGGTGATGCGCAGCGCATCGCGGCCACCGGGCGCGACACCGAGGCGCCCCACGTAGGCACCGCAACGCACCGTGCGCCGATACCATTCGCCGTCGACCTGCTCGACACCGGGCAGCGCCCGCGCGCGATGAAAGTCGAGAAAGAACGCCCAGTCGAGTGGCGGCGTGTAGCGGAGCCGCGCACTCGACGCGTCGGACTTCATGGCGGATTCGTCCTCTTAAGCGAGCACCTGTTCAAGCGCATGGCCGGCGCGCAGCACCACGTCGTCCTCGCCATGGCGGCCGGTGAACATGATGCCGACCGGCAGGCCGTCCGACATGCCGGCCGGCACGCTCATGGACGGATGGCCGCTGGCATCGAAGGGGCTGGTGTTGCCGGTCATGTCGAGCGCGCAGCCCATGATGGCTTCGGGGCCGGCGTCGGGCGGCGGAATGCGGTGCGCTTTCATCGGCGTGGTCGGCATGACCAGGATGTCGCAGCGAGTGAGCGCTTCGTCATAGGCGGCGCGCAGGCTGCGTACCAGGTTGTGCGCCTTGGCCGAGTAGTAATGACCATAGCGCCGCCGCATGGCAAGACCGAACAACAGCACGGTCTTGACCGTCACCGGGAAGTCGTCGGCGCGTTCACGATGGGCGCGGCGATAGAACTCGATGGCGGCGAGCGGAAAATGGCCGCGCACATTGGGGCCGCTGGCGCCCTGGTCGGTGAAGGTCGACAGCGTGTTGTCCATGATGCTGGTGAACATGATCGACGGGCCTTGCGCATGCATGGGCACCGAGATCTCTTCGACCGTCGCGCCCGCTTCGCGCAAACGCAGCGCGGCGGCGCGCACCATCGCGTCGACGTCGGCTTCCGCACCCGGCGCGCCGAAGCCTTCACGCACCAGGCCGAAGCGCATGCCTTTCACGCCCTGCGCCAGCGCGGCGACGTAGGGCTTGGGCGCGAGACCCGCGAATTGGCGCGGATCGCGGCCGTCGTCGTAACCGGCAATGACTTCCAGCAACAAGGCGCAATCGGCGCTGCTCATCGCCATCGGCCCCAGGTGATCGACCGATTGCTCTATCGGCGCGGCGCCGGTGTAGGGCACCAGGCCATAGGTCGGCTTGATGCCAACGATGCCGGAAAACGACGCCGGCATGCGCACCGAGCCGCCCTGGTCACTGCCGATCGCGAGATCCGCTTCGCCGGTCAGCAACAACGCCGCGCAGCCGCTGGATGAACCGCCGGTCATGTAGTCCGGATTGCGCGGATTGCGCACCGGGCCGGTGGCCGAGGTGTGGCTGCCGCCGGAAAAGCAGAAGTTCTCGCACACCGCCTTGCCCACCACTTCGGCGCCGGCATCGAGTACGCGCGTGACGACGGTGGCGTCTTCGTCGGGCATGAAGCCGTCCATCACTTTCGCACCGTTCATCATCGGCAGCCCGGCCACGCCGATGTTGTCCTTGATGATGACGCGCTTACCGGCCAGCCTGCCGCCGGGCGCGCCCTTGATCGAACACTTCCAATACCACGCGTTGTAGGGATTTTCGTCGGCGCTCGGCCGATGGCCGTTGCCGCGCGGATATTTCACCGGCAGGCGCGGCGCCTCGAGGCCGGCGATGAGATTGAAGTCGGCCGTGAGCCCGGCCATGAAGCTCGCATACATGTCGAGCTCCGCGTCGCTCAGCGTCATCGCAAGCGTGTCGGCCGCGGCGCGGAGTTCGGTACGAGTGACTGCGGGAACGGCGGGATGGGTCGACATGTGGCTCTCCTGGGGTGCGTTACGCCTGGCGCGTGTGCGATGCCGCAACATAACCCAATGCCAGTGCGGCTCCTAGTCGCGGCGGCTAGGCGTAGCGCGAAATGTCAGGCTGAAGCCTGACCCACAATTTTTTCAAATGCGAAGACCCTGTGGGTCAGGCTTCAGTCTGACATTCGAAGCGCGAGGGTTCTTGCCCTCAATGCAGATCCGGCGCGCGCCAGAATTCGCGACGATCGACCGATGGCACGTGCACTTCGAAGCTGCGGCCTTCGCGTTGTACCGTGAGCGGCACGTCGCAGCCGGCCGGGCCTTGCGCCCACACGGTGCGGAACAGGCTCGCGAGGCCGTTGACCGGCAGGCCGCCGACTTCGGTGATCACATCGCCACTGCGCAGCGCGGTGCGTGCGGCGGGCGCATCGTCGTAGACGCCCGCCACCAGCAGTTGCGCATCGACCTCCGACACGAACATGCCGAGCCACGGTCGGGCCGGTTTCAAGCTGCGGCCATAACGCATGAGGTCCGCCATGATCGGCTCCAGCAGATCGACCGGCACGCTCATGTTGCCGTCCTGGCCCGCCATCTGCGGCAACACCTGGTCGATATACAGCGAACCCACCGCGCACAGGCGGCCGTCGGCGCCGAGCAACGCGGCGCCTCCCCAATTGGGATGGGGCGGCGCGGTGTAGACGGCTTCGTCCAGCACGTATTCCCAGTAGCCGGCGAATTCGCGCTTGGCCGCCACGCGCGCCTTCAAGGCGTGGGCACGACCGCCGCATCCGGCCAGCACCACGTCCTGCTGGATGCGCAAGTCCTTGACGCTGCCGAGGCTGAGCGCCGGCAGATCCATCGCGCCCAGGGCCTGCACCAGGCCCAGGCCGCTTTCGTAGTCGTAACCGACCACGTCGCCGCGCACCGCGCGGCCGTTGTTACCCACCAGCCACACGTCGTTCGCTTCGGTGACGAGATAGCCGATGGTCAACACCAGGCCACGTTCGCCGATCAGCACACCATGACCGGCGCGCTCGGTGCCGAGGATGCTGGCGGTGAAGGCATCGTCGGGAATACGCGTGCGCAAGGACACCACCGCGTCCAGCGCGCGGTCGAGGTCGTAGGCACAATCGGACGGCTGCGGACGCAGATTGGGCGGAATGCTGGGTTCGGTCTGCTGGCTCATGGGGACGTCCGGGTCGTGGTGACCGCCGTTATACTCCAATTCACGCGCCGAAATCGCGCGCTGCCGGCATTTCTCCCTGCGGACTTGCGACAATGAACGACCACACCACGAACCCCGACACAGCGATGGCGAGCGCCGCGCTCGCGACCCTCATCGCGCAAAGTCGACGCATCGTCGCCTTCACCGGCGCCGGCATCAGCACCGAGTCGGGCATTCCCGACTTTCGCAGTCCGGGCGGCATCTGGTCGCGCATGCAGCCCATCGATTTTCGCGATTTCATGCGTTCCATCGATATGCGTCGCGAAGCGTGGCGGCGCAAGGCGGTCATCGACAGGGACTTTCAACAGGCCACGCCGAATCGCGGACACCGCGCGCTGGCGGCGCTCGTCGCACGCGGTGCGATGAGCGCCATCATCACGCAGAACATCGACGGCCTGCACCAGGCGTCCGGCGTGCCCACCGACAAGGTCATCGAGTTGCATGGCAACGGTACCTATGCCACCTGTCTCGAGTGCGGCGTGCGTTACGAACTGGCTCCGATCATGGCGGCTTTCGAACGCGACGAGTCGGTGCCGGTGTGCACCGACTGCGGCGGTATCGTGAAATCCGCGACCATCTCCTTCGGCCAGGCCATGCCGCAGGCGGCGATGGCGCGGGCGCAGGCCGAAAGCACCCACTGCGATCTGTTCATCGTGCTTGGTTCATCGCTGGTGGTGTATCCCGCCGCCGGCTTCCCGGCGCTGGCCAAGCGCCGCGGCGCCAGGCTCGTGATCATCAACCGCGAAGAGACCGACCAGGACGACAGCGCCGATCTCGTGGTGCGTGGTGAGATCGGCGCGACCCTCGGCGAGGCAGTGGGGGTGGCGTAGGTTGACCGTGGCGCGAATTCATTCTCATTCTAAGCTGACTGGCAATGCGCGTCGCCCCGCCATCGAATGTGCGAATGAATTCGCACCTACATGGGGTCAAAAACCTCGTGCCTTCACCAGGGGCGAACTGTTCTTGTCTATCCAGCCCGTGGTGATGCCGGCGCTGAAGCCGCGATCGACGATGAGATCGCGGCCGTTGACGAAGCTCGACGGCCCGGTCGCGAGATACTTCACCACCTCGGCGATTTCCGCAGGCTCGGCGGCGCGGCCGATGCCGTCGATGACCCATTCGATCTGCCCGCTGCCGGCCTGTGCCTTGAAGTCCGGCAGCAGTGGCGTGGCGACCGGACCGGGGCTCACGCTGTTGCAGCGCAGGCCGCGCGCCAGCGCCGGGCCCGCCATCTGCATGGTGTAGACCACCACGCATTCCTTGCTGAAGTGATAGGCGGTGTTGCCGTCCATGGGATGGGCGGCGCACCACTCGACGCCGGCTTCGTAGCTGGGCGTGGCCAGCAGTTCGGTGATGTCCTTCAAATGACGCGCCCAGTTGAAGCCCGCGATCGACGCCACGTTCACGATCGCGCCGCCGCGTTGCAGGCGATCGATGAGGCCTTGGGTGATGGCGCGCAGGCCCAGCGTGTTGACGCGCATGATGAGTTCCGGCGCGACGGTGCCGGGCAGGCCGGCGATGTTGAGCAGCGCGTCCAGCGGGCCGTCGATGGCGGCGAGCGCGGCATCGATAGACGCGGGATCGGCCATGTCACAGCGCAGCGCCTGCCGCACCTTGGCCGTGATCGGTTTGACGTCGAGCGCGATTACCTGGTCGCCCGCGGCGAGGTGCTGTGCGACGGCGGCCGCGCCTATACCTGAAGCGGCGCCGGTGATGACGATGCGTTTGCCGGACATGTCGGGTTCCTTGCTGCGGTGGCGATTGGGATCAGGCGTAGCGACGCATGACGGTTTCGGCGAAGGCACGCATCTGGCCGACCGGGTCGCCCGTCACCTGGAAGGCGAAATGGGTGAGGCCGGCGGCTTCCAGCGACTTGATGTGCGCGATGACCTGGTCGGGATCGCCGATCACGGCGGCGGTGTCGGCGATGTCCGCCGTCAGGTATGACTTTTCCTCCGGTCGCGTATAGACCAGGTGCCCTTCATGCAGGATGAGATGGCGGCGATCCTTGGGCAGGCTCTCGACATAGGCGCGATAGCGTTCGACCAGGTCGGCGATGCGCGGGCTGGAGCGCAGGAGACCGCCGTCCCATTCGATCATCACGTGCAGGAGGTTGGTGATGAAGGGGCCGACGCTCTCCAGCACGCGCGCGCTGCCGGCCGTTTCGCCCGGGCGCAGGATTTCGAGCGGCGCGATGGCCTTGCTCGGAATGAGCGACGGGTCGCGTCCGGCCTTGCGCGCCGCCGCGTCGATGATCTTGCGATTGGCCGTCAGGCTGTCGGCGCTCGGGTGCCAGGTCAGGTGCGCGTCGCATTCGGCGCCGCAATAGGCGAGCGTCTTGTCACCGAAAGCCGACAGCGTCACCGGGATGTGATGGTCGAGATTGATGAAACCGTCGTGGCGATGCAGCAGTTGAATGAGATGGCTCTGGCCCTCGGCCTCGTGCAGCGTGGTCTCGCCGCGCAGCAAGGCCTGGATGGTACGGATCTCGCGTTTCATGCGGCCCAGCGGCACGGGCTGCAGGCCCATGGTGAGGCGCGCCGTATTGCCATTGCCGACGCCGAGTTCGACGCGGCCGGGTGCGAGTTCGGCGATGCTGGCGATGCTGTGTGCGATGACCGGCGCCATGCGCGTGGTCGGCACCGCCACGCCGGTCGCGAGACGGATGCGCCGCGTCTCGCGCGCCGCCACCGCCATGGTCGCGTAGACGTCGGAGTAGATCATCTGCGAATCGAAGAACCAGGCCTGGTCGAAGCCCAAGGACTCGGCCAGGGCGACCAGGTCGTAATCGCCGATGCGCGAAGTGAAAGCGACGCCGAATTCCATGCGGATCTCCTCGAAAGCTGGCGTTGGTGCGACGGGCATTGTCGCCTGCGATGGCGCCCTGGCACGCCCCGATGGGGCCGCAGTGGCTCGGGCCGTGCAATTCGCACCGGGGGAGTCCGTGATGCTCATGACGACGTCCCGCTCGATGCCGCCCGTGAACGCTATGTCAGTCTCGCCACCTACCGCCGCGACGGGCGCGAGGTGCGTACACCGGTGTGGATTGCCGGCGCCGGTGAGCGGTTCTACGTTTTCAGCGCGCCCGAGGTCGGCAAGGTCAAGCGCATACGCGCCAACGGCCGCGTCAGTCTCGCCGCCTGCAATTACCGTGGCGTGGTGGCGGGGCCATGGCGCGAGGGCCGTGCGCGCCTGCTGGACGATGCGCCCGGCCGCGCCGCCGCGCTGCGTGCCTTGCGCGCCAAGTACGGCGTGCAGATGTGGCTGGCCGATGCGCTGTCGAAACTCGGCGGCCGCTTCGACTCGCGGGTCTACATCGAAATCTCTTTGTAAACCGCGGCGATGAAATTCGCCCGGCCGCTCATCGCCGCGACCTTGCTGCGGCGTTACCAGCGCTTTCTCGCCGACTGTGAACTCGACGACGGCACACGCCTGACCGCGGCCTGTCCCAATACCGGCTCCATGCTCGGCTGTTGCACGCCAGGCAATCGCGTGTGGCTGTCCGAGAGCGATGCGCCGACGCGCAAGTATCGCCACACCTGGGAGATGGTGCAGGTCGGCAAGCTCAAGATCGGGATCAATACCGGCCTGCCCAACCGCCTGGTGCGCGAAGCCGTCGAGAACGGCGTGCTGGCGGAACTCGGCGGCTATGAGCGCGTGCGCGGCGAAGTGCCTTTCGGCGTCGAGCGCAGTCGCATCGATCTCCTGCTGCAAAGCGAACGGCGGCCCGACTGTTACGTGGAGGTGAAGAATGTCACGGCGGCGGTGAGTGACGGCATCGCGCTGTTTCCCGACGCCGTCAGCGCGCGCGGCGCCAAGCACCTGCGCGAACTCATGCGTCTCAAGGCCGAAGGCCTGCGCGCGGTGCTGGTGTATTGCGTGCAGCGCGGTGATGTCGAGGAAGTGCGCCCGGCGGATGGCATCGATCCGCTCTACGGCCGTACCCTGCGCGAAGCGCTGGCTGCCGGTGTCGAGGTGCTGGCCTACCGGGCGCGGGTCACGACCGAGGAAGTGATCCTGCATCAGCGCATCGCCGTTCACTGTCCACCCCTGTAGGTGCGAATTCATTCGCACAGGACGTTGTGCGCCGCCGCGCCGGCCTTCGAATGCCAGGCTTCAGCCTGACATTGGGTCGCGGTCACCCTTCGCGCTGATACGCGCTCTTGATGTACACGTCCGCGATCTTCTCTCCATCCCACACGTAGCAGTAATGCGGGCCCTGTATCACCGGCGCTATCACGCGCGGTTTGAACACCGCCACGCATTCGCCGCCGGCGTCGCGCACGCTGTCGTAGGTGATGCCGTTGGAGCCGGCGTCGCGCAGGCGCCGCGCGAAGCGCTGGGCGGCTCCGTAGGCGTCGGGATCGGGGGAGTAGAGTTCGGCATGGCGCGCGTCGCCGCCGCGAATGTCATGGAATTCGGCGACGATGTCGGCGGCGTAGCTGCGCATGTCGATTTGCATGGGCGCCTCGCGCGTGGCGGCCAGAAAGCGCGCGCGATGGAAGGCGGTCTCGACGATCGCAGTGTCGATGCCGCGCGCCGCGTAGTAAACCCCGTAGCTGCCGTCGGTGAAGCGGCTGCCCTGGCCGTTGCGGTGCGTGAAGGCGGCCATGATGGGCGTGGTGCCGGGGCCGCTGACGCGATCCTCCTCGGCCACCAGCGCGAGCTCGCCGGCCTCCTGCCGCAGGCGCGCGTTGGTCAGGCTCTCGATGGCGAACACGCTCTCGAGATCGGCCGGCGCGGCCACGCGATCGAACAGGCCGACCGGCGGAAAGCGGCTCGCCACCAGGCGCCAGGCCGGCGTCCAGGCCAGCGCCGTGAGCGGCGCCGTCACGACCATCCGCGCGCCGTGTCCAGGTATTCACGCACCACGTACAAGTCGGCCACGTTGCCGGACAACAGGCGCTGCAGCGCCGGCCTCCCGCCAAAGGGGGCGGCATCGTTGGGCCGACGCAGCCAGCCGTCGGCGGCGGCCGGGTCGGGCAGCAGCAGCTGCAGCGCCTTGTAGATGCCGAACACGTAGGACAGCCGCTCGAGCTTGTCGCGACCGAGGCGCGCGCTGTCCGGGGCCTTCTTCCATTTGAAATAGGTGCTGCGGGTACTGGCGTCGAAACCGAGCAGGGTCATGGTTTCCTGCTCGTTGAGGCCCCAGGCCCTGGCGATGTTGAAATAGGTGCGCAGCGCGGCGCCGGGTGCGATGGGCGCGGCGGTGGCCGCTCGGGGTTTGGCGAGGCGTCTGGCCATGGAGGCGGTCCGCTATGGCTGATATTCAGTGCATATTAGTACTCATTAATGTTTCTAGTCCATTAATGGACTAATAAACATTAGTCCTCCGCCGCCACCACCCGGATGTCGGTCTTCACCGAGTTGGCGATGAAGCATTCCTCGTGGGCCGCATGGTGCAGGTGGTCGATATCCGCGGCGCTCGGCAGCTTGTCGCCGCCGTACACGATGCGCGGTTTGAGCACCACCTCGTTCACCCACCAGCGCCCGTGCTCGTTCTTGATCATGGTGCCGACCGCGTCATCGTCGTAGCGCTCGACCAGGAAGCCGGCGCGCGAGGCCAGGAACAGGAAGGTCATCATGTGGCAGCTGGCGATGGCGGCGACGTAGGCCTCCTCCGGATCGACCGCACTGGCGTCCGACCACGGCGCCGGCACCACGTGCGGGGACGGCGAGGCCGGCACTTCCACGCCGCCGTCGAAGCGCCAGGTATGGGCGCGCGAATAACGGCCCTTGCGAAAATCGCCGCCGTCGAACTGCCAGTGGATGGATGCGCGGTGCTGGGCCATGGATGTCCTCCGGGGCTGAATGGTAGGTGCGAGTGAAATCGCACCTACGGGAGGATCGCTTCCGTCCGCAGGTGCGAATCAATTCGCGCGCCGGCCCTCAGGCCGCCATGAACGCCAGGGTCTTATCGCGCAGCATCTCCATCTGCTCGAGCGGCGGCTCGTGACCGCAGGACGGCAGCATGAACACTTCGCTGTTGTTGAGCGACCTGCCGAACTCCTGGGCATAGACCGGCGGAATGAGACGATCGTTTTCGCCCCACACCACCAGGCTCGGCGCCGTCACGCGGTGGATGCGCTTGGCCAGGCCCTTGTCCGGAATCGGCCAGATGATCTTGGCCGTGCAGCCCAGCGTCCATACGAAGTGCACCGTCCACAGGTCCGCCGCTTCCTGGCCGGGCGGCGGCGTCATGCGTTTCACCACGCGCGGATGCGCGGGATCGTGGAACAGCGTTTCCATGATCTCGGGCGGCGACAGCGCGCACCAGCTTGCGCAGGTGTAGGGCGCGTCCTCGCGATACAGACCGATGGGCGCGATCAGCACCAGCTTTTCGATCGACTCGCGGCGCTGGGCGGCGAGTTCCGCCGCCAGCATGCCGCCGAAGGAATGGCCCATGAGGCGCACCTTCTTGAGCTTCAAGCCGGCCAGCAGGTCGTCATACGCCAGCACCGTGTCCCACAGGTTGTCGATGAGATCGATGTCGTTGGGACGGCCCGGCGCGGTGCCGGGGAAGTGCGGCACGTAGACCTTGTAGTGATTGGCCAGCTCGTCGAGGTAGTCATCCCAGTAAAAGCCGCCGGCCGAATGCAGGTAGACCAGCGGTTTGCCCTTGCCCGCGATGTTGACGGTGATGTCGAGGCGGCCGTTCAGCACCGGCACGACTTTCTTGGTGAGTTTCTTCATGTTCGTTCTCGTCTCCTCGCATCAAGCCGCGGCGCGCTTGGCGTCCTTGCAGGCCTTCGGCCACCAGTGATCTTCCCAGCCTTCGTTGTCCCACACGCCACGCAGGTGCGGCAGCACGCTCTTGGAGATGCGCTCGATGTTCTGCATGGTCTTTTCGTGGGACAGCGAACCGAACTGCGGCAGGATCATCAGATGGCCGACGCGCAGCGTCTTGATGATGTGCAACAGGCGCTCGGTGACGGTCTTGGCGCTGCCGCACACCACGAAGTCGCGATCGTTGAACTGCGGGAATTTCAGCGTCTTCAATTCCTCGAACGGCGGGAACGGCCGCTTGGTGATGAGGTGGGTGAGGCTCGAGTGGGTCATGTGGCCGGGCGGCGCCAAGAGCTGCTCGGGCAGGTGCAGACCCTTGTGATAGAAGTACTCGGCGGCGTGGCCGTATTCGGCCTCGGCCTGTTCATCGGTTTCCGACACGCCCACCGGCACCAGGAAGCCCATGCGGTAGGGATTGCGATCGCGGCCGAGCTCCTCGGCGCGATTCCAGAAACCCTTGACCATGTGCTCGGCGCCCTTGGCGCCGAAGTAGGTCAGGAAGCAGTAGGCGTAGTCATTCTTGATGACGAAGTCCCAGGTGCTGGGGCTGGCATTGCCTGGCACCCAGATCGGCGGATGCGGCCGTTGCACGGGCTTGGGCCAGATGTTGACCATCGGCAGTTGGTAGAACTTGCCGTTGAAGGCGAACACCTCGTCGGAGGTCCAGGCTTTCTTGATGAGGTCATGCGCTTCGTAATAACGCGCGCGCTGCTCGATAGGCGCCATGCCGTAGCTGTAGGAATAATCACCGCCGAGACCGACCGGGAAGCCCGCAATCAAGCGCCCTTCGGCGATGCAGTCCAGCATCGCGTATTCCTCGGCCACGCGGATCGGCGGATTGAGGAACACCGCGGTTTCGCCCATCTGGATGATGGCGGTGTTGGTGCCGCGCGTGGCGCGCGCCAGCACCGAGCCCATCATGTTCGGATTGACCATGAAGCCATAGGCATTCTGGTGGTGTTCGTTGGTGCACACGCCATCGAAGCCCATCTGCGCGGCGTAGGTCAGCTCGTCCAGCGTCTGGTTGAAATAGCCGGCGACCTTGTTGGCGTCGGCGACTTCATTGAAGGGCAGCGAGAACCATGCCGACTTATGCTTCTTCTCGAAGTCGTCCGCGAGATCGCGGTAGGGCATGAGGTGGAAACAGGCGATTTTCATGGGGTCAGAACCTCCGGTTACGCCGCGTTATGGTCGCGACTGGCCAGCGCGATTATGGATCAAATGGCGCACCGTCCCCATTCATCGAAAAGGCGTGGTAACGGCGCGCTCTTGCGCTCAGCGCGTCGCCACCGTGACCGGCGGCGTCGACTCGCTCATGGCGCGCGTCACCACCTCGTCGGGCAGGTCGAAGGCATGGGCGAAGGCCGGCGTCATCGCGCTGTATTCGGGGTGGCCGCTGCCGGCCGCCGGTTGCGGCACGGCGCCGCCTTGGTGCGTGAAGGCGGAGGGATGCTTGTAGCGTTCGAGTTCCTCGGCGCTGATGCCGTTCAAGGCCACCACCTGCGGGTCGATCCAGGCCTCGGCATCGATGGCCGCGCGCGAGGTCGACACTTCCAGCACCAGGTTTTCCGGGCCGGCGAAGTAGATGGATTTGCAAAAACCATGATCGAGCGGCCCGAGCACGCGCACACCGCGCGAGCGGATGCGATCGCGCATGGCCAGCAGCTGTTCGTCGTCATCGACGTTGAAGGCCACGTGCTGCATGGTGCCCGCGGCACTCGGACTGCCGGGATTGCCGGCATGGGAGACGCCCATCTGCGTGGGGATGTCCTTGACGGCCGGCGCCGCCACGAAGGCAATCGAGCTGTGCGCGTTCAAGGCCATGAAGGCATGGAAATACCCCTCGACGCCGTGCATCCAGTAAAGTGCCTTGAGTTCCATGCCGAGTACATCGGAGAAGAAGGCCAGCTGGCGTTTCACGTCCGAGGTCATGATTGCGAGATGATGGATGCCGTTTACATTGCTCATGCCCCGCTCCTCGTTACACGATGAATTGACGTCGTCGCAGGCTGCCTCAAGCGCGCCCGTGTCGGCAAGGACCGCCAGCGCCGGAAGCCGCGGCCGGTGCTGAGCTATCGCCGTGACATCGATGGCCTGCGCGCCATCGCCGTGGTGCCGGTCATCCTGTTCCATTCCGGGCTGGGCATATTTCCCGGCGGTTACGTCGGGGTTGACGTGTTCTTCGTCATTTCCGGCTTTCTGATCACCGGGCTGTTGCGCAATGAGCTGGAGAGCGGGCGGTTTTCCATCGCGCGCTTCTACGAGCGCCGGGTGAGGCGCCTGTTCCCCGCACTGTTTGCCATGGTGGCCGCCACGTCTGTCGCCGCTTGGTGGTTGCTTTCCCCCGCGGCCTTGCGCGAATTCGGCCAAAGCGTGGTGGCCACGTCGGCGTTCGCGTCCAATATCTTCTTCTGGCTCGAATCGGGCTACTTCGCGCGCGCCTCGGAAAGCCTGCCGCTGCTGCACACCTGGTCGCTGGCGGTCGAAGAGCAGTATTACCTGGTATTCCCGCCACTCCTGTGGTGGCTGGCGCGTCACGGTCGTGGTGCGATCGTGACGGGACTCGGCGTGCTGACGGCCCTTTCGCTCGGTGCTTCGGCCTGGATGGTCAGCCATCACCCCGAACAGGCCTTCTACCTGCCCCATCTGCGTGCCTGGGAATTGTTTGTCGGTGCCCTGGCTGCCTATGACGTGCTGCCGACGGTACGCCACTCGGTGCTGCGCGAAGGGTTGGCATTCGCAGGCTTGCTCGCGATCGCCATTGCGATGATGACGTTCGATGCCGGCACGCCGTTTCCGGGCTTTGCTGCCCTCTTGCCCTGCCTAGGTGCGGTGGCGATCATCCATGCCGGGGCAGCTGGCCCGACGTGGGTGTCGGCACTGCTGTGCTCCCGCGTCGCCGTTGGCACGGGGCTCATTTCCTATTCCTTGTACCTTTGGCATTGGCCGGTGTTCGTATTGCAACGGCATTACACGGTCCTGCCGCCCGCGCCGACAGCAATCTTCGCGGCCATCGCCGTGACCTTCGTCCTGGCGGCCTTGTCATGGCGATTCGTTGAGCAACCGCTGCGCGGCAACCGCTGGCGCGATGCGCGGCTTCGACTTTTTTCCGGGGCTGCGGCCGTGATTGCCGCCTTCGTCGCGCTGGGCCTTGCCAGCCATTTCTCACACGGTTTTCCGGCACGTTTCCCGGCGGACTCGTTGAGCCTGAAACCGCTCACGCTCGAATACCTGCCGCTGCGCGACCGCTGCTTCCAGAAAAAGCAAAAAGACTACGAGGCGGGTGACGTATGCCGCATCGGTGCGCAGGGCGTGCCGCCCGATTTCATCCTGTGGGGCGATTCTCATGCCCTGATGTTGTTGCAGTCTTTCATGCGCAATGCGCCGGACAGCGGCCGTGCCGGACTATTCTTCGGTGCCGCGGGATGCCCGCCGCTGTTCGACGTGGATCTCGCAAATCGCTCCGAGGCTTGGCGCGACGAATGCCTGGCCACCAATGCCGCGGTGCGTCGCACACTCGAGACCCAGCCCGCCATCAAGACCGTGATCATGGTCGCCCGCTGGGCGCGGTACGTGGACGGCACGGAGATCGCGCCGGCCCCCACGCCACCGCCACTTCTGGTGGATGATCAACAGGCGGCGGCTTCCGCCAGCAACAACAAGGAGGTATTCGAGCGCGCGCTACGTCGCAGTCTGGATCGCATGCGCAGCGACGGTCGACATATCGTGGTTCTCGAGTCTGTCCCCGAGATCGCGGTCAGCGTACCCGACGCGCTGGCCCAGTTGGCGGTGCTTGGGCGCGCGGTCGACGAAATTGCGCCAAGTATCGAGTTCTACCGCCAAAGGCAAGCCGGCACCCACGCGATCTTCGCGCGGGCGGCGACGGATTATCCGATGTTTGCCGCAGTGCCGGTCAGCGATACGTTGTGCCCGCAGGCGCGCTGCCGGGTCGAGATGGAGGGCCTGTCACTTTATTACGACGACAATCACCTGTCGCCGCACGGCGTGTCACTGATCGAGCCCAAACTCAGGGCCATGCTCGAAGCCAGCAACACGGCGGCGACCTCGGCGCGGTGAGGCCGCCGCCGGTTCGCGTCGACGGCCCCCGGAGATGTAGCGCCCCTGCGGGGTGGACTTACAGACGCTCGATGATGGTGACGTTGGCCTGGCCGCCGCCTTCGCACATGGTCTGCAGGCCATAGCGGCCGCCGGTGCGCTCGAGCTCGTGCAACAGCGTGGTCATGAGCTTGGTGCCGGTCGCGCCGAGCGGGTGACCGAGCGCGATCGCGCCGCCGTTGACGTTGGTCTTCTCGTGCGGGTAGCCAATCTCTTTCAACCACGCCAGCGGCACCGGCGCAAAGGCCTCGTTGATTTCAACGAGGTCGATGTCTTCCATCTTCATGCCCGACTTCTGCATCGCGTAGCGGGTGGTGAGGATGGGCGCCGACAGCATCATGATCGGGTCTTCGGCACGCACGCTCATGTGATGGATGCGCGCGCGGGGTTTGAGGTTGTAGCGCTTCACCGCCGCTTCGGAGGCGATGATCATGGCCGAGGACGCGTCGCAGGTCTGGCTGGAGACCGCCGCGGTGATCGATTTCAAACCAAAGATGGTGTCCAGCGCCGCCATCTGCTCGAGCGTCGATTCACGCACCGTCTCGTCCATCTTGAAGTCGCCGACCGGCGCGATTTCGCGATCGAAGCGGCCTTCGCGGATGGCCTGCGCGGCGCGGCGATGGGACTCCTGGGCATAGACTTCGAGGTCTTCGCGACTGAAGCCCCACTTGTCGCACATCATCTGCGCGCCGGCGAACTGGCTGGGCGGGGTGGTGCCGTAGCGGCTGGTCCAGCCCGGCGAGCCGGCTATCGGATCCTTGAAACCGAAGGCGCCGCCGACCTGCGCCGAGGAACCGATCGGGATCTTGGTCATGATCTGCACGCCACCGGCGAGCACCACGTCGTTGACACCGGACATCACCGCCTGCGCGGCGAAATGCACCGACTGCTGCGAGGAGCCGCACTGGCGGTCGATGGTCACGCCCGGGACCGCTTCACTGTAGCCGGCGGTCAGCCAGCAGGTGCGCGCGATGTCGCCGGCCAAGGGGCCAATGGCGTCGAGGCAGCCGAAAATCACGTCGTCGTAGTCTTCATCGGGGATCGGGTTGCGCTCGACCAGCGCGCGGATCACGTGGGCGCCGAGGTCGGCCGGATGCATGTCCATGAGGCTGCCCTTGCGCTTGCCGGTGGGGGTGCGAACGGCGTCGATGATGTAGGCCTCGGCCATGGGGACTCTCCTTCAGATTTCTCGTGTGGGGCGCGCTGTCGGGAGCGACGCGCGGGGCATGGATCAGGTGCCGGAATGTAGCATGG
Organism: Pseudomonadota bacterium; assembly: GCA_016719885.1. Taxonomy (NCBI): domain Bacteria; kingdom Pseudomonadati; phylum Pseudomonadota; species Pseudomonadota bacterium. The sequence continues at coordinate 56,581 of JADJYF010000004.1, forward strand.
AGGTGTGAAGACGGTCATCCCGATCGCCGGGCGGAGCGAGTGATGCCATCGATTTCGTGGGTCAGACTTCAGTCTGACATTTGAAGCCGCGATGCGGACACCGCGTCAGACTGAAGTCTGACCCACAAGCGAAATCATCCAGAATCCGGGCTCAATCGACAATGCGCTTGGCCGTGCCCCACGACAGCCACACCACCGCGCCCAGTACTTCGACCGCCGCGCACAGCATGAAGGGCGCCGCGTAGCTGCCGGTTTCGGTCACCAGCCAGCCCGTCACATACACGCCGACCACGCCGGGGATGGTGCCGGCGGTGTTGGTGATGCCCATCAGTACGTCGGCGTAACGCGGCGCGATCTCGAGATGGTTGGGCATGAAGCCCGACCAGGTCAGGGCGATGAAACCGAGCGCGCCACACATCAGGCCGACCGCCAGCGCCGGGGTGGTGACGTTCTGCACCGACAGCATGCAGGTCGCGGCGCCGAGCAGGCCGGCGAGCTGCATGATTTTGCGTACGCGGGTCAGATCCATGCCGCCCTGGATCAAGCGGTCGGCCAGCAGGCCACCCAGGTTGCCGCACACGAACATCGACAGCCATGGCGCGGCCGACATCAGGCCGGCCTTGACCAGGTCGAAATGCAGCACGGTGTGGAAATAGCTCGGCAGCCAGGCGAGCAACATGTACAGCACCCAGTTGCTGCAGAAATGGTTGGTGATCAGCGCCCACACCGCGCGATGGGTGAGCAGGAAGCGCCACGGCACCTCGACCGGGCCGGGGGCGACGGCCGCCTGCGCGGCATGCTCGGCCATGAGGGCGCGCTCGGCCGGTGCCATGTGCGGGTCGTCCTCGGGCCGGTCGTAGGCGCGCAGGAACCACCACGCGCACCACACCACGCCGACCGCGCCGAACAGGTAGAACACCGACTCCCAGCCCCAGGCCTTCACTATCCAGCCGGTCGCCATGCTGCCGATCATGGTGCCGAGCGGGATGCCGCTCACCAACAGGGCCAGCGCCCGCGAGCGCTCGCGGGTTGGCACCCAGCGCGCGAAGAGGTTGTAGGCAGCGGGGTACATGGCCGCTTCGCCGAGACCCATGGCGATGCGCGTCGCGATCAGGACGGGCAGGGACAGCGCCGCCGCGAGCGGCGTCAGGATGGTGAACAGCGACCACCACACCACCGCCGCGCCCAGCACCAGCTTGCCGCCGATGCGGCTCGCCAGCCAGCCGCTCGGCACCTGGAACAGCATGTAGCCTAAGAAGAACGACGACAGCACCAGGCCCTTGGTCTTGTCGCTCCAGCCGAAGGCCTCCTGCATGGAAATGGCCGCGACCGAGATATTGACGCGGTCGATGTAACACACGAAGGACGCCGCCACGCACAGCGCGATGACGGTGTAGCGGCGCGGCCAGCCGCGCGGGGCGGCGGCATCGAGCGCCGTCTCCGGAGCAGTACTCATGGGGATTCCTTACGCTACGAGGTGAGGCGGCTCAGCCTGGCCGGCCGTGTTCGACAAGCGCTGCATGCTCGTCCAGGAAGCGCAATACCTCGTCGCGCGGCTTGACCGGCGCGAACAGGATGGTGCGGGTGATACCCCAGGCGCGGAATTCATCGAGGCGCGCGCGGCTCGGCGGCTGCCAGGCGAACATCGACAGCTCGATGGAGGCCGGGTCGCGTCCCGCCACTTCACAACGGCGGTGGATGTCGGCGATGGCGGCCGGGATGTCGCCCACCAGCATGTCGAGCGGCGCCCAGCCCTCACAGTAGTCCACCACCCGTTGGCGGCTCTGTTCGGTGGCGCTGCCGAGGATCACCGGCGGGTGCGGCTTGCGCACCGGCTTGGGATAGGACCAGATCGGATCGAAGTTCACGAACTGGCTGTGGAAGGACGGCTGTTCCTCGGTCCAGATGGTCTTCATGGCCTTGACCCGCTCGCGCATGAGCTTGAAGCGGGTCTTGAAGTCGGTGCCGTGGTTGGCCATCTCCTCGGCGTTCCAGCCGGCGCCGATGCCGAACAGCACGCGGCCGTCGGACAGCAGGTCGAGCGTCGCCACTTCCTTGGCGGTCATGATCGGGTCGCGCTCGATGATGAGGCACACGCCGGTCGCGAGCTTGAGGCGCGTGGTGACCAGCGCCGCCGCGGTCAGCGACACGAAGGGGTCGAGCATGTGCCAGTAGTACTCGGGCAGCTCGCCGCCGGCCGGGTAGGGCGAGCGGCGTTCGACCGGGATATGGCTGTGTTCGCCGAACCACACCGATTCGTAGCCGCGCTGCTCGAGATTGCGCGCCAGCTCGTCCGGCCGGATGGTGTAGGCGGTATTGAAACTGAAGACCCCGATGTCCATCGCCTCTCCCCTTGCGATTTGATCAAGCCGCCAGTCTAGGAGGCTGCCCCTGTCCAAGGGAAGGGCGCCCGGGCGCGTCCTGAACCGCCGTGCGCGCGGCGGGCACTGACTCGACGACGCGCTCGGCTATAATCGCCGGCCCGCACCATCATGATTGTCGAGGAAGCCTGCCATGCCCCTGTACGAATACCGCTGCGAAGCCAATGGCGAAATCGTGGAGGTCGTGCATCGCATGGCCGACAAGTTCACCACCTGGGGCCAGGTCTGCGAGCACATGCAGCGGCCGCTCGGCGACGTGCCGGCCGACGCCGCGGTCACCAAGCTCATCGGTTCCGGCAACGCGACCTCCGCGCCGTGGACGGTCGGCAAGCAGTTGAAGTCCGACGCCAAGGCCTCGACCAATCTCAAGCACGGCGCCACCGTGTCGCCGATGCGCGGCAAGAATTTCTAGAGGACGCGTTGCTCTGGGGAAGGCTAGATAAGGCTAGATTGTGGGTCAGACTTCAGTCTGACACTCCGGGGTAGGCAGTCATCCAAGGTGTCAGACTGAAGTCTGACCCACAAAGAGACGCACCAGCCGAACCGTTCAATGATGCTCCGCCGCCGGCGCGCCTTTGCGCTTGGCGGGGGTCAGCAGCGACACGTAGCTCACGCCATCGGCATTGTTGCCGGTGACCGGCAGGCCGGCGGCACGCCAGCCGGGCAGGCCGGCGCTCATCACGCTCACATCCCCATACCCCGCCGCGCGCAGCGCATCGGCGGCGGCTTCGGCGCGTGGGCCCTCGTCAGCCCCCACGATCAGGGGGGTATCCAGTGGCAGGGTGTGCTCCATCACCAGCGCAAAGCTGGCATTGGCGTGGGCGGCCTCGGTCTTGGGGTGATAGAACTCTATCGGCACGTTGATCACGCGCCCGCGCGGATGGCCGGTCACGAATTCGGCGACGGTGCGCACATCGACGTAGGTCGCCGCGCCGTCGGCGGCAATGCGCAGCGAAACTTCCAGCGGCGTGACGATGCTGTGGCTCATGGGTATTCGCTCAGGCTCTGCGTTTGAAGGCCGGCACGAAGGGCGGAATGATCTGGCAGCGCGCGCGCTCGGCCAAGGCGGGCTGTGCGGTCAGGCGGTAGATCACTTCATCGGCGCGGGTTTCGACTTCCATCTGTTCGATGTGGAAATGCGCGATGGTGCCCTTGGGGGTCAGCGCGAACACGCAATCGAGCAGGCGCCGCGCCGCCAACGTGCCCAGCTCCGGGTGCTCCAGGGTTTCGTAAGCGGGCTCGGTCATCGATGTTCGCCATCAGTGGGTATGGTCTTATTGTGCGCAAATCCCGCGACACGAGACAGGGTTATTTCCCGCAGCCCCGCTTGGGTATATCGCGCTGCCATGCCCCGCGCTTCGGTTGACACCATGCGGCATCGCCGCTTAGATCGAAGCCCCAGGCTCGGACCGCTCACCCATGACCGTCAACGCGCAGAAAGAAATGGTGACCGGCGTGGCGCGCTATGCGCCCGGTGAGGAAGTGCCGAACGTCGCGCGCAAACTCCACGCGTTGCGCAATCAATGCACCGAATGCAATGTCTGCGAGGTGGCCTGCGCGCTGGCCCATTCGCCGGATGGCACGGTCAACCCGCAGTATGCGCGCCTGCGCATCGATCACGCGCCGGAGAAGCCGTCGCGCGTCAATCCCGATGGCCTGGGCTTCATTGCCGAGATCTGTCACCACTGTGGCAATCCGCCGCCCTGCGCCGATGTGTGTCCGACCGACGCCTTCTATTACGACCCAGCGACCCGCGCCGCCGTCATCGAACAGGACAACTGCATCCAGTGCATGGAGTGCGTGCCGGGCTGTCCGTTCGACGTGGTGTTCGTCGCGCCCAGCGGCGAGTTGTTGAAATGCGACCTGTGCGGCGGCGAGCCGGTGTGCGTGAGCGCCTGCGCGACGCGACCCGAGATGCTCAACAACGGCAAACAGTACACCCGTCTGCCGGTGCTGTTCTTCGAGGAGCAGGCCGAGTTCAACCGTATCACCAAGCAAAAAGCCGAAAAGCGCGACGAAGTGGGCATGATGCAAGCCATGCTCGAGCGCGGCGAAATCAGCAGTTCGGCGTGAGCGCCTAAGCGCCAGCCATCCAGGGGAGCATCGCGATGGAAAGCCGTTTATTGCGTGTCAATCTCACCACCGGTGAGTTGAAGACCGAAGTCATACCGCACCAGATGTTCGAGCGCTGGGTGGGAGGCTCGGGCATCAACAACTGGATCATGTGGGAGCATTTCCTGACCCACGACATCCATTGCGACCCGCGCAGTCCCGACAACATCTTCGTGTTCGGCGTGGGGCCCTTGGCCGGCACCGGCGCCGGCAGCGGCGTCAAGGGCCGCATCACCTTCAAGAGCCCGACCTACGGCATCTTTGGCGACTCGGCCGGCGGCGGCAAGTTTCCCTACATGGTGCGCTTCACCGCCTACGAGTACATCGCCATCACCGGCCGCGCGCCGAAGCCGGTGTACCTGCATATCTGCAACGACGAAGTAGCGCTGCTCGATGCCTCGCACCTGTGGGGCAAGAACACCACCGAGACCCACGCCATCCTGCAGGAAACCCACGGCACCTGGCCGTCGAAGACCAGCACGCTGTCGATCAGCCAGGCCGGCGAGAACATGGTCGGCGTGGCGGGCGTGGTGGCCGATGCCTTGCGTATCCATGCGCGCGGCGGCGGCGGCGCGGTGCTGGGCTCGAAGAATTTGAAAGCCATCGCCGTGCAGGGCAATGGCGGCCTGCCGGTCACGCGACCGAAAGACATGCTCGAGTGGTCGAACGACTTCAAGGGCAAGATCGACGGCAACGAAGCGGTCTATGGCTTCAAACGCCGCGGCACGCTGGGCGCGGTCGAGATGTACCAGCACATCGGCGGCCACGCGTGGCGCAACAACCAGGGCAACCAGTTCCGCGGCGAGGAAGTGCGCTCGGACAACTGGGTGAAGAAATATCACCGCTACTCGGAAGTCTGTTCGTCCGACTGTTTCATCGCCTGCGACGGCAAGTACAAGATAGACGGCAACGAGACCGAGGCCGCCGCCAAGTACAAGGGCGAAGCTTTCCGCCGTCCGGAATACCTCACCACCGGCAGCGCCGCCGGCATGCTCGACGTGCGCGACTGGGCCGAGGTCGCCCACTGGGGCAAGATCACCAACGACTACGGCGTCGACAACCAGGACCTGTCCTGCTCGATCAGCTTCGTCATGGAATTGAAGCAGCGTGAGCTGCTGTCCGATCGCGATGTGGCGGAACTGTTCGGCCGGCCGCAGCCCCTGCGCTGGGGCAACATGGAAGACATCGAAGCCTGCATCGAAAGCGTGGTGTTCCAGAGCAATCCCTTCGGCGTGATGTTCAGCGATGGGCCCTACTTCGGCGCGCTGAAACTGTCGGCCATGAAGGGCCAGAACCTCATGAAGTACGCCATCTACGGCAAGGGCGGCGCCAGCTTCACCGAGGAGATGCGCCCCTTCCCGACCTGGATGAACAACATGGCGGTCGCCTCGCGCGGCGCCGATCACCTGAAAGGCATCGGCCTCATCGAGAAATTCCAGCGCAAGGACCTGTCCAAGAAATACTTCAATGGCCGTACCGAGGCCGCCGACCTGTCGACACCGGTATTGAAAGGCGCGTGCACGGCGCTGGTCGAAAACCAGGTGGCGTTGTTGAATTCCTACGGCGTGTGCCTGTTCCACTGGATGCTCGACCCGGCCGGCTACATGCCGCAGGAGTATTACGGCCGTGCCTTCGCCGCCGTCACCGGCATCGAGCGCACGCCGGACGAACTCATGCAGGACGGCGAGCGCATCTGCAATCTCGAGAAGGCCATCAACTCGCGCATCGGCCTGCGCCGCGAGCACGACACCATCTGCGAACGTTGGATGTGGGAGCCGAACCCGGAAGGCATGTACGCGGGCAAGGTCGCAGCCGACATGTTCGTGCCGGTGCTGGACGAGTACTACGAGTGGCGCGGCTGGGATCGCGACACGGGCTTGCAGACGCGCGCCAAGATGCATGAACTCGGCATGGACGACGTGGCCGACGTGCTGGCCGCGGACGGTGCGTTGGCCTGAGGCGGGCGACCATGATCACGGTGCACACCGAGTTTCACAGCCACTTCAAGGAACTCGCGGCCACCGGCCGCGATTCCTTCCAGCTCGATGAACCCTTGGTCTCGGAACTCGCCGAGCGTATCAGCGCGCGCTATGGCGAGAAGATGCGCGCCATCCTGATCGATGCCGAGACCGGCGAGCTGAGCGAGAAGGGCACCATGTTCGTCGACACCAAGGGCCGGCGTATTTCCATGGAAGACCGCCTCGCCGACGGCGAGACCATCTCTTTCATGGTGGGCATCGCCGGCGGCTGAGCGCCGGCCGGCTCAGACCGGCGGAATGGAAGCGTCGAGCTCGGGTTCCAAGCGCGGCTCGAACACACCCCATAATCCCAAGCTGTCGCCGGCGACGAAGCTCGTGTTCAAGAACTGCGCGAACTGTGAGCCGTTCTGGGTCAAGTTGTTCAGGCTGATGTCGGCATCCACCAACAGGTGCGCCGCACCGGCGTCCCAGGCGAGGTAATGCTGGCCGTCGATGTCGACCGCGCCGGCGAAATTCTGGCTCCAGATGTCGGTGGGTGAAATCACCGCGTCGTCGGCGCCGCCCATGACCAACAGGCTATGCTGGCCGTTCAACTCGAGCACGTCGGCGGCATCGAGCCTGAGGGTATTGGCGCCGCTGCCGTTCAGGTCGATGACTTCGATGCCCTTGATGCCGGGCGCGGCGAGCTGGTTGAAGTCGAGTGTCACGGCACTGCCGCCGATCACCAGCGTGTCGCGGCCGGCATCGCCATGCAAGAGGATGTCCTGGGCGTCGTAGACCAGGCGGTCGGCGCCCTCGCCGCCGCGCAGCACGTCGCGGCCGAGGCCGCCGTCCAGCACGTCGTTACCGCGTTCACCGAACAGACGATCATCGCCAGCCTGGCCGAGCAGGATGTCGTTGCCGTCGCCACCACGCAGGCTGTCGCCCCCCAGCCCGCCTTCCAGGCGGTCCGCGCCGCTGCCGCCGTAGAGCGCGTCGCGATCGGCGCCGCCGTACAGGGTGTCGCTGCCGACGTCGCCGTAGAGTCGGTCATCACCGGCATCGCCCCGCAGTACATCGGCGCCCTTGCCGCCGTTGAGATAGTCACGGCCGAGGCCGCCGGCCATGCGGTCGTCGCCGTCGCGACCATACAGGCGATCGTCGCCGTTCAGACCTGACAAGAGGTCGCGTTGGGCGGTGCCATTAAGGATGTCGTCGCCGGAGCGACCGCGGCGTGAAGCCATGTTGCTGTGTTCCCTGCGGGCCCTGGCCAAGGCGGCCAATGGGTGTCCTCATCTCAAAAACTAGCATGCGCCCCGGCGCGCTCCAAGCGCCTCGTGGCCCGTAGGGCGCGGCTCGCTGTGAAACATCGTGTCCTGGCCGGCGCCGCGCGTCCGGGAAACTCGCCACGTCGGCCGAACATTGCAATAGAATCCCGCTTCATCGTTACGCAGCGGCAGCCGTTTCCGCCGCCCGGTCCGAACCGTTCCGGCCGGGCCGGCGCCCAGCGGCCACATCCCGCAAGAAGGAGGCGAAAGCGTATGACCGTAAAACTCTATGCCATGACCTGTGGCTATCTCACCATGCCGATGCCGATGCTGATCGAAGGCGGCGAAGGCACGCTCAAGATCCCGATCCCGGCCTATCTCATCGAACACAAGAAGGGCGTGGCCTTGTTCGATTCCGGCATGTCGATGCTGGTGCAGCGCGACAAGCACAAGGCCCTGGGGCCGCTCGAGCCATACTTCACCGTGCATTTCGAGCCCGGCGAGGACGTTGCCGCGCGTCTCGACAGCATCGGCCGCAATCCCGAGCGCATGGATTTCGTGATCAACTCGCACCTGCATTTCGATCACGCCGGCGGCAACGAGTTGATTCCCAATGCGCGCGTCATCGTGCAGAAGAAGGAATGGGAAGCGGGCCACGTGCCGGAACTCATCCAGGCCAATTACTACGACCCGCGCGATTACGACCATGGCCACGAGATGGTCATCGTCGACGGCGAGCATGACGTGTTCGGCGACGGCTCGGTGCGCTGCATTCCAACCCATGGCCACACGCCCGGACACCAGTCGCTGCAGTTGCAGACCGAGTCCGGTGAAATCGTGCTGTGCGGCGACGCGTGCTACCTGCGCCGCACGCTCGACGAACTGCGCCTGCCCGGCATCGTCGCCGACAAGGACGCCATGATGAACTCGCTGCACAAGCTGAAAGAGCTGCAAAAACGCGGCGCCAAGATCATGTACGGCCACGACCCGGAGTTCTGGAGCACCGTGCCGCAGGCGCCGGCCCAGGCCGGCTGAGGCTTTCGTCCACATTATTCGAAGGGCCGCCAGCGAGCGGCCCGCGTTTGCGACCCAAGAGAAGAGGATTAACTCGTGAAGCAACTCAATTTCGGCAACGTCACCATCGACCGCGTGCAGGACTGGTACGGTGCGCTCCTGCCACTGAAGGATTTCTACCCGACCTTCGACCAGGCGATTCTCGATTCCCAGCGCAACTGGCTGGAGCCGCACTTCCTGCCGGCCAAGGGCACGCCCAACGAAGAGATGCTGCACCTGTCGCTGCATACCTTCGTGGTTCGCTCGGGCAAGAACCTGATCCTGGTCGACACCTGCGTCGGCAACCACAAGAAGCGCAGCACCGTGCCGGACTGGATCGACTACAGCTCGGATTACATCGGCAAGCTCGCCGCCGTTGGCGTCAAGCCCGAAGACGTCACCCACGTGATGTGCACGCACCTGCATTTCGACCACGTCGGCTGGAACACCAAGCTCGAGAACGGCAAGTGGGTGCCGACCTTCCCCAATGCTCGCTACATCTTCGACAAGACCGAGTTCGAAGGCTGGGCGAACCAGCAGGACAACCACGGCGTGGACGGTTCCTACATGGACAGCGTGGTGCCGGTGTACGAAGCGGGCAAGGCCGATCTCGTCGCCAGCGACTTCGCGCTCGACGACACCGTGTGGCTGGAACCGAGCCGCGGCCACTCGCCGGGCCACGTGTGCATCAACATCAAGGGCCAGAAGGGCCAGGCGCTGTTGACCGGTGATTCTTTCCACCATCCGATCCAGGTCGCCTACCCGGAATGGCACAGCGCGTTCTGCATGGACTTGGCGATGTCGACCGCCTCGCGTCGCAAGATCCTCGACAAGCTGACCGACAAGGACATCTGGATGCTGGCCGCGCACTTCAACACCCCGACCGCGGCGCACGTGGTCAGCAACGGTGATCGGCGCAAGCTGAAAGTGTGATGAAAGCGGACGCCGCGACGGGCATAACCGTCGCGGCGGTTCCGCCGAAAAGAGGCGCTGGCGCCCTTTTTTTGTCGAACTAAGTTCGACCCACAAGTACGGCGATGCTGCCCGTAGGTGCGAATTCATTCGCACACCGAATTCGCTCCTCCTAGCCCTTCTTCATCTTCTCCGCTTCCGCCTGGCGCAATTCGCGCCGCATGATCTTGCCGGTGGTGGTCATCGGCAGATCCTTCACGAATTCGATGAGACGCGGCATCTCGTGCTTGGCGAGACGCGTGTGCACCGATTCCTTGAGCTCCGCGATGAGTGCTTCCGATCCCGCGTAGCCGTCGTTCAGGATGATGAAGACCTTGATGATCTCGGTTCGCACCGGGTCCGGCACACCGATAGCGGCGACCATGCGGCAGGCCGGGTGCTTCAAAAGCGCGTCCTCGATTTCACCGGGGCCGATGCGATAGCCGGAGCTGGTGATGACGTCGTCACCGCGGCCGTGGAACCAGAAGTAGCCGTCCTCGTCCATGTGGCCGCGATCGCCGGTCAGGAGCCAGTCGCCGCGGAATTTTTCCTGCGTGGCATCGGGGCGGTTGAGATACTCGAGCAGCATCACGGGGTGCGGACGCTTGCACGCCACTTCTCCTTCGACGCCGGGCGGGCACACGTTGCCGTCATCATCGATGATGGCGGTGATGGTGCCGGGCGTCGGCCGGCCCATGGAGCCGGGCTTGATGGGCATGATGGAGCCGTTGTTGGCGAGGATGAGATTGCACTCGGTCTGGCCATAGACCTCGTTGATGCGAATGCCGAGCTCGCGCGCGGCCCATTCGAAGATCTCGGTGCCGACCGCTTCGCCGCCCGAGGCGATGACGCGCAGCTTGAGATTGAAGCGTTCGCGCGGGTTCGGTATCGGGCGCATGAGTTTCAAGGCGGTGGGCGTCGGGAACGCGCAGGTCACCTGGTGCTGGCCGAGGATGCGATAGGCTTCTTCCGGCTGGAAGCCCTTCATGGCCACCGTCGCCACCACCGTCGCGCCGTGGAACCAGCCGGGGAACAGCAAGTCCATGAGACCCGCCATCCATGCCCAGTCGGCCGGCGACCACAGCACGTCATTCGGCTGCGGGTAGAAGTCGTACATGAATTCCACGCTCGGCATGTGGCCGAGCATCATGCGATGGGGCTGCACCGAGCCCTTGGGCATGCCGGTGGTGCCGGAGGTATAGCTCACCCACGCCGCTTCGTCGGCGCGCGTGCGTACGTTGGTGAAGTCGCTGCTGGCGCTTTCGAGGCTGGTCCAGAAATTCCTGGCGCCGGCCGGTTCGCCGTCGACCACGAACACGTGTTCGACGCTCGGACAGCTCGCGCGCAGCTCGGCGATCTTGGGATAGTTGGCGCTGTCGGTCACCACCACGCGGGTTTTCAGATCGTTCAGGCGATAGCCGATGGCTTCCGGCCCGAACAGCACCGAGGTTGGATTCGACACCAGGCCGGCCTTCCAGCATGCGACGTGGCCGATGGCCGCTTCCGGGTCCTGCGCCAGCAGCAGGGTCACGCGATCGCCGCGCGTGAGGCCGAGGCCGACAAGGGTGTTGGCGAAGCGGTTGGCGTGGCGCTGGATGTCGGCGTAGCTGAAGCGCTGGACCTCCTTGTTCTCGTCCTCGTAGACCAGCGCGATGCGCGAGGCGTCGCCGGCCCAGCGGTCACACACATCGTCGGCGATGTTGTAGAACTCGGGGATGTTCCATTGGAACGATTGGTAGACCTCGTCGTAGGTCTTGCCGCGTTGAATCATCATGGAAAAAGTCCTGGGATTTGCAGTTTTATTGCCAAGTGAATGTGCGAACAGATCCGCACCTGCACGAGGTGACGTAAGGCCACGGGGCCTTCAAGGTCCGATTTTAATCGGACATTGAAGGTCGCGGCACGGCGCTCGGAAAACACGAATGCGCGATTGAAATCGCACCTACACCGGCGTCGCGAGCAGCGTGGCGATGCGCGAAGTGTCGTAGACGCAGGTGCGTTCCTTGAAGCGCAGGCCCGCCGCGGTCTCGACCAGCAGGTCGTAGTAGCTGCCGGCCTGGTAGATGTTGCTGACGCCGTCGTTCAAGGTCTGCACCACGATGTAGGACGACGACACGCGCAGGCCGTCGGCATCGCGGCCGGTGATGCGGATGCCGGACTGCGCGTGGCGATAGCGATGGGCCTGGTAGATGTTGGCGTTGCGCAGTGAATAGACGCGGTCCTTCATCATGCCCTGGCTGTCGAGCAGCAAGAGCGGAATCGGGTAACCATGCGCGTGGTTCTCACGCGCGATCATCTGGTACAGGCCGTCTTCGACGAAGAACCCGGGCCAGGCTTCCAGTTCCCCTTCGTCGAGCGCCGCGCAGTACTCGGCAAACAAGCGCTCGATGCGGAAATAAAGTTCGCGATCAATCATCACCCACCCCAGCCCATCATGGTGCGATAGCCTCGCCAGAAGCCGCGAATCATGTGCTCGCTGATGAGGCTGGTGCCGCCGTCGCCATCCTCGCCACCCATGGCCATGTAGGACGAATCGCCGGCCGCGCACGATTCGATGGCGCGCTGCACGAGTTCGGTCGCCTCGGTGTCTTCCATGGAGATGTAGCCGGCCGGGCCGGCCAGGTTGGCCTGTTTCAGACGCAGGCGGCGCAACGCCGCGTCATCATCCTGGTAGCCGAAGAAATGGAACACCAGTTCGAATTCGCCGGCGCTCTTGGGCAGCACCTGGCGCACCGCCATGGTGTTGTGGATCTGCTGGATGACAGTGCTCGGAAACAGGGTGTGGATGTTGTTGCTGGTCTGCTCTTCGAACTCGCGGCGCACTTCCAGCATCGAGGGATCGGCCAGCTTCAATCCCGCGCGGTAGGTGGCGATGTCGTGCTTCTGGTAATCGCCGGCCGTGTCGTCGTCGTCCTGCGGCGTGGTGGTGATGATCGAATGCACGCCGAGTCCATCATCCATCACACTGCGGCCGCGCATATTAAAGCGATAGATATTGAAGGTGGTATGGAACAGGTACAGCAGGCTGGCGTGGTAGGGGTCCTTGACGTTCTCGTAATAGAGCTTCCAGTTGGACTTCGCGTACTGGCGCGTACAGCCGAGGTATTCAACCGGCTTGTGGAAGATGCGGTCCAGCCACGGCAGCATGCGCGGCCCGAGGTAGTCCGCCAGCGACGGCGCCGCGTCGGACAGGCTGCCGAACACCACGCCACGGTGATCCTCGACGCGCACCGGTGGCAGGCCGTGCTCGGCCATGTTGAAATCGACCGGCATGCCGGTCTTGTCGTTGAGGCCTTTTTGAAACGGCACGCCGCGCAGTCGTCCGCGCTCGTCGTAGGCCCATTGGTGATACACGCAACGATGCGCGCGCGCATTGCCGCGCGGTTCGCGGCATACCATCGCGCCGCGATGGGCGCAGCGGTTGACCCACGCGGCAATGTCGCCGTCGCGGGTGCGCGTGACCACCACCGGCGTGGTGCCGATGAAGGTTGATTTGAAGTCGCCGGGATTGCGCAGCTCGTCGGCGAGCGCGAGGAAGTGCCAGGTCGGGCCGCGATGGATGCGTTCCTGTTCGCGCTCGAAGATGGCCTGCGAGGTGAACACCGCGTAGGGCACCTCGCCGCCGTCAGCGCTCGGCCAGGAAAGTCGTCGAGGGTAGCCGCTGCGCCCGGAATGCTCATCGCGGTGCTCCTGCTGTGCGTGCTGACGAATGGTTAACGCACCTTAAGAGCGCCTGTCCGCACGGTCAAGCGCCGGGTCCGACCTCACCGAAGACCGCCGCGATGCCGTCCAACACGTCCTTGTCGGCCTCGATGAAGGCATGACGAGCGAGCGCCAGCAACAGGCGCGGCGCATCCTGGCGCGCGGCGGGTGACAGTTCGCAGACCTCGATATCGTTGAGACCGAAAGCCGTGTGTCGCGTGCCCAGCCAGGTCGCGAGCGGCACGAGGTCGGCGCTCAACTGCATGACCAGCGCGCCCGTGCCGTGGCGCAGGTGCAGCCGCGCTTGGCCATCGCCGTGCCCGTCGAGCTGCCAGTCGACACCGGGCGCCTTGGCGAACGGCTGCCAGTTGCTGATGGCGACATCGTCGACGTAGCGGTAGCGCGGTTCCGGCACTTCGAGCGCGATGTCGGCGCGATCGGCGCTCCAGAAGTTGCGCGTCACGCGCGGGTAGACGATTTCCTCGGCCTCGGACAACCACGCGCCCCACCAGCTGAAGGTGCTGTTGGCGAGGATGATGCGCCGCGCCTGGGTCATGACTTTCAAGGTATCGAGCGCCGGCAGCTCGAGATACACGGGATTGAACGGTGCAAGCGCGCTGCGCACGGCATCATCGATGCCGAGCCCGCAGACAAACACGCGCGTCGGCGCCATGTCGGCCAGCGTCTCGACGTAGAAGCGCATGTCGATGGCGCGGTCCAGCAGTTTCATGTCCAGCGACTGGCGCACGTGCACCAGCACGTCGCGCCGGCCGAGCTTCGGCAGCAGCGGTGCGGCAGGCAGGGCGAACCAACGCGCGATGCGCTCGCGATGGGGCAGGTAGTATTCGGCGCGCTGGAAATAGCCGTGCAGCACGATGCGCTGCGCGTGAGCATGACGCAGCAGCCACGGCAGGTTGATGCCGTGCCCCGACCAGTTCTGCTTCTCGCCGATCACGTAGCGCAGCTGCGTTTCGTCGCGAGCGTCGCCTGGCAGCGACTGCGGCGCATCGGCGAACGCCGCGCTTTGCGTGCTGAAACGATCGACGATGCCCGACATCTGCTCGACCACGCCCCAGCCGCGTGCATCGGGCATGGCACGGCAGCAGAGCGCGCCGCCGAGTTCCTCGGCCAGGATGCGACCCAAGGCGTACTGGAAGAGGTTGTTGCCGAGGTGGCCGAGGTAACGGACCTCGACGGTCATGGCCTAGGCGGAGTCCTTCGCCGCTATCTCGCGCAAAGCCTGCTCGAACACTTCGGTCGGTTGACCGCCCTGCAGGAGGTGACGCTCGTTGAGGATGATGGCAGGCACCGCGTGGATGCCATGCTGGTGATAGAAGCCTTCACGGCCGCGCACTTCGTCGGCGTACTCGTCGCTGGCCAGCACCGCCGCGGCGCGCAGGGCGTCGAGACCGACGGACTCGGCGACGGCCAGCAGCACGGCGTGATCGCCGGGGCTCAAGCCCTGGGTGAAGTAGGCGTCGAACAGCGCGTGTTTCAATTCATGCTGTTTGCCTTCGCCGAACGCCCACGCCAGCAGCCGGTGGGCGTCGAAGGTGTTGTAGATACGGTCGCGCTTGTCCATGCGGAATTCGAAGCCGAGCTCGGCGCCGCGCGCGCGAATAGCCTCGCGGTTGCGCGCGGTGTCGGCCGGTCCCATGCCGTACTTCTGCATGATGTGCTCATCGAGATCCTGGCCTTCCGGCGGCATCTGCGGATTGAGCTCGAAGGGCTGGAATTCGAGTTCCACTTCGAGTTCGGGCCCGATGCGCTCGATGGCCTGTTCGAGCGCGCGCAGGCCGATGATGCACCACGGGCAGGAGACATCGGAGACGAAGTCGATTTTCATGTGCGTGGGCATGGCGGATCTCCTGCTGAAGGTCTGCCATTATTGCGCGCCCTGCCCGTGCGCTGGAAGAAAGAGGGGGGCGGGCCGGCGTTGCGAGGAGGCGGTGAAAAGCCGTTTGACACCGCAGTCATGGGCTGCCTAGCATCCCGGCGAAGCGCGCCACGCGCTGCCTGCTCAATGCCAGCAACCGGCCCAGATGGACAACGGAGGCCCCATGCGCACCAGCACTGCACCCGCCCGCACGCCGATATTGACCAGGCTCGTCGCTTTGAGCGCCCTACTGTTGAGCTGCGCCCAGAGTAACGCCGCGTTCGTGGAAGCTGCCGGGCAGTTTTCCTGGGGAACCTTGGAGGTCTCGCTGTTGGGCTCGCCGACGCTCGACTATGAGATCAGCAATGCATTCGGCACCGCCCATGCAGATTCGACGGGCTTGCCCTCGCAGACCCGCACGCTCAGCGACTGGACGACATTTGGCGGGGCCGCCAACGGTGGCGCGTCCACGACCCTCAACAACGCCGTCATCTTCGTTATCGCCAAAGCGCTGACCGAGCCTGGTGCGCGGCCGCTCACGACGGATGTGGCGCAAGGCTCGCGCGCAGCGGACTTCACCATCACCGGCAGCGGCTCCGGCACGATAGTGATCTCCATGGTGGCGGATCTGGAAATCGAGATAGCGGATGCCAAGGCCGGCGATTTCGGATTGAGCGCTGCCGGTGCCGCGACCATGCGCTTGAGCAAATATCGACCGGGCAGTGAGCAATTTGCCAGCGGCGACAACACCTATGCGCTGTCGCTCTTCCAAGCCGGCTTCAGCGCCAATCAAAATGCCCACGAACGCGCGGTGGTGGCGCTGGGTGTGCAGGCCGGCGATGTGCTGCATTTTTCGGCCACGGTGTCCGCAGAGATCACGTCCGGCAGCCTGGGGCCGGTCTCGGGAGGTGGCGCCGTCGTGCCCTTGCCGGCCAGCCTCTGGCTGCTGTCGGCGGCGATGGCAACCTTGGGCATGGTGCGTAAACGCGCGGTCTGAAATGACGAACGCGGCCGCTGCACGGCGGTCGCGCACCTGCGCCTGGCCCACGGGCCGTGCGTCGAGCGCCGACGGGCGAACGCGTTCTCGCCTGCGCTATTGCCAGCCGACGATCTGATAACCCTTGTCGGCGAGACAGCGCTCGACGTAGGCGCGATACGCGGGATTCGGCGCAGCCGGCACGAACAGTTTCTGCACCAGGTTGACCGCCGCGCCGGTGGCGGCGCCGATGCCCGCGCCCTGCCCGACATTGCCTGCGATCGCGCCGCCGATGGCGCCGGCCGCCGCGCCGGTGGCGGCGCCACGCACGGTGTCCTTGGCGACTTCGCCGGCGGGCCCGCCGTACTGGTTGGCGCCGGCGGCATTGGCCATGCGCGCGCATTCGGCGACGGCGGCATCGCTGACGCTGCGATCGCCGCCATTGGGTCCGGCGTAGATCACCGGTTGATTGCTGGCGCAGCCACCGAGCAGCAATGCGCCGAAGAGAAGCAGGTGTTTATGCATGATGATTCCCTGGCCTGGACGACGAAACTCGACGCGCGCTCCCGCGCATCGCCAGCAATCGAGAATAACAGAGCGCCGCACGCTGCGCCGTCACGCGCGGCCAGCGCCGTGACTGGCCCGCCAAGCTCGGCGCCACGCGCGCGGACGTCAACCCTCGGCCAGTTTCTCCATCGCCGTCGCCACGCCGTCGCCCACCGCGTTGAGGTGCGCGGCCACCGCCGCGCGGGCCGCTTGTGCATCGCCCGCGATGAGCGCCGCGCGTATTGCTTGATGGGCGGCACGCACCGGGCGTGAGAAGTACAGCGAGCCGAACGCGAGCTTGATGTAGAAGTCGCTGCGGTCCCACATGGTGGCGGCGATGGTGGTGGTCACCGGCGAGCGGGCGAGGCGATGGATGAAGGAATGGAACAGCAGGTTGAGGCGCCGATAGGTCGGATCGCGATCGCCGGGCTTGCCGGCCTTGGCCGTCACCTCGTCGATGTAGGCGCACAGCTGTTCGAATTCTTCGACTTCGGCGCCGCTGCGTCGCGCCGCCGCAAATGCGGTGACGGTGCCCTCGGCGGCGGCGAACAAGGCGAAGAAATCGCGCACTTCATTCGGCCGTGGCGTCACCACCCGACAGCCGACCTGCGGCACGATGTGTACGAAGCCGGCGCCGGCCAGGCGCTTGACGGCTTCCATCACCGGCACGCGGCTGCACGCCAGCTCGCGCGTCAGCTCGACCACCGAGAGCTTGTGCCCGGCGTCGTAATCCCCTTCCAGGAGGCGCGTCTTGATGTAGTCGTAGGCGGCGTCGGCGCGCGCGGCCGGGCTGCCGGCGCGCGCCGAGGCGAGGGTCTGATGATCGTAGGGATGGCTGCTCATGGGCGCGGCCCGCGGGACCGCGGCGACAGGAGGATGGGCATTGGCATACTAATATATTAGACTCCGTCGCCGGACGCGGTACCACCTTGGCGGCTGCCCGCGTCGTTGCCAGTTCGACCGACAGTTCATGGATGGCCCGCGTGCGGCTGCCGTCCGGGGAGATGATATGTCATGAAAATTCGCCTGGGCGCGTTCATGTTGCCTAGCGCCGGCGCCACGCCCGCCGACTTCGAGCGCGGCTTTGCCGGCCAGGATGCCAATTACTACCAGCGCGGTCTGGCCGATTGCGCGCGGCTGCTGCGCCAGGTCGAGGATCTCGGTTTCGATTTCTGCGCGTTTTCCGAGCATCACTTCCACCTCGAAGGCCTGGAGGTTTCCAACAACCCGGTGCTGCTCGGGCTGTGGGCGGCCATGCAGACCCGCCGCCTGCGCATCGGCCAGATGGGCAACGTGCTGCCGGCGCGCAATCCCATCCTGCTCGCCGAGGATCTGGCCATGCTCGACCAGATGTCGAACGGGCGGATGTGCGCCGGTTTCGCGCGCGGCTACCAGGCCCGCCACGTGATGACAGTCGGGCAAAAGATGAACGCGGCCTACACCGCCGCCAACGACCCGGACTTCGCGGAGCACGATCGGGTCAATCGCGAACTCTTCAACGAGCACTACGAGATCATCCGCAAGGCCTGGGCCGAGCCCATGTTCAGCCACCAGGGCGCGCACTGGAGTATTCCGCCGCGCGGTATTGCCTGGGATCACCCGGCAACGCGCGCGATGGCGCCGGGCATGGTCGACGAGCGCGGCGAACTTGCGCGCATCGGCATCGCGCCGCTCACCCTGCAGGTGCCGTCCAGCATCGAGACCTTCATGCCCTTCACCATGAGCCCGGCGACCATCGAGTGGTCGGCGCGGGAAGGCATCACCCCCATCATCTTCTCGCCCATCGAGGCCCACGCGCGCGGCGCCATCGATCTCTACCAGCAGGCCTCGGGCGCCGCCGGTCGCGCGCTCGAATGGGGGCGGGGACTCGGCCATTTCCGCGAAATCGTGGTGGCCGACACCGACGCCGAGGCCATCGCCATCCAGGAGCGTGGCCTCGGCTACATCTGGACACGCTGGCACGACTGGTTCCATTTCAACGAGGCGCTGCGCCACCCCGGTGAGGCCGGCGTCATTCCCAATACGCCGGCCAGCATGCGCGAACGCGGCTATTCGCTGTGTGGCACGGTGGACACGGTCGCGCGCCAGCTCGAGGCGATGATCAAGATGCTGAATACGGACCTCATCGTGCCGTGGATGGCAGCAGGACCGGCGCCCATCGACGGATTACTGAAAAGCAACGAGCTCCTGGTGGAGAAAGTGCTGCCCAAGCTCGGCATTCAATTGACACAACGAAAGCCCACGCTGCGCGCCGAATACGACGGCCGCGGCTGGCGCGAACAGAGCGAGGTCTGCCATGGCGGTGCGTAACGGACAACAATTCCTGGCGGGGCTGCGCGACGGCCGCGAAGTCTGGTACGACGGCAAACGCGTCGACGACGTCACCACGTTCCCGGAATTCCAGGCCGCCATCCAGTCCATCGCGGATCTCTACGACCTGCAGCACGACCCGCGCCATCGCGACGTGCTGGTGACCGACATCCCCGACATCGGCCCGGCCGGCCGCGCGTTCGAGATGCCGCGCACGCTCGATCACCTGCGTCTTAAACGCGAGGCCTACATGATCTGGGCACGCGCCAACTGCGGCATGGTCGGGCGCAGCCCGGATTTCCTCAACGTGATGCTGGCGGCGCTGGCGGCCAAGCGCGGCTTCTTCGCCGAAGCAAGCCCGGCCGGCGCCGATGCCATGGTCAATTACTGGAAGCACGTCGCGCGGAACGATCTTTTCCTGACCCATGCCTTGCTCGACCCGCAGCTCGACAAGGGCAAGCTGCGTCACCAGCAATCGGATCCCGGCATCTGCCTGCGCGTGGTCGACGAGAATGCCGACGGCCTGGTGCTGTCAGGCATCAAGCGCATCGCGACCGCCGCGCCCTACGCGGACGAACTCTTGGTGTGGCCGTTCCCGCCGACCTTCCAGGCCGGCGAGGAAGCCTATGCCAACGTGTTCGCGGTGCCGATGAACAGCAAGGGACTGAAGACCATCTGCCGCGTGTCCTATTCGAACCACGGCAAGCGCCGCGATTTTCCCTTGTCATCGCGCTTCGACGAGATGGACGCGACGGTGGTGTTCGACCGGGTGCTGGTGCCGTGGGAGCGCGTGTTCGTCAACCAGAACGTGCCGCTCCTGAATCGCATGTACCGCGAAACGCGCATGCGCGAACTGACCGCCCATCAAACCAATGCGCGCCTCGAAGTGAAGCTCGGCTTCGTCTACGCGCTGGTGCAACGCCTGGCCGAGGCGCAGGGCCTGGCCTCGCGCCCCGAGATCATGGAAATGCTCGGCGAAGCGGTGGTGCGTATCGAGATGATCCGCAACACCACGCGCTCGGCCGAACTGCAGGCAACCCTCGATCCGGACAACGGCGTGCTGTATCCCGATCTTCCCGCCCTGCAGGTCGGCCGCGCCTACGGGCCGCTGGTCTATCCCGATCTCGTGCAGATGCTGCGGCGCATGGGCGGTGGCGCCCTGGTGCAGGTGCCGGTGTCGATGGACGAGTTCGATTCGCCGGTGGGCGCCGACATCGAGCGCGCGCTGCGCGGCGCCGAGATCTCGGGCGTCGCCAAGACCCAGCTGTTGAAGCTCGCTTGGGATATCTGCGGCAGCGAGTTCGGCGCCCGTCATGAACTCTATGAACAGAATTATGCCGGTGAGCGCAGCGCCCTGATGGCGGGCATACAGCGCGAGTACGCGCGCAAGGGCGAGTGGCTGGATTACCTCGACAACTTCCTGGCCGGCTTATGAACACGGCCGAAGCCAGCTACCGCAGCCTGTGGGGAGATCTGCGCGGCGCGAGTTTCGAGCAAGGCTATCTCGACGCGGGCGGCATCCGTACACGTTACCTGCGCAGCGGCCGCAAGGGCGCGCCGCTGCTGGTGCTGCTGCATGGCACCGGCGGTCATGCCGAATGCTATGCGCGCAATCTTGCCGCCCACGGCGAGCACTTCGACACCTACGCCATCGACATGGTCGGTCACGGCTGGAGTGACAAACCCGATAAGCCCTACGAGATAGCGGTCTACGTCGAACATCTGCGCGCGGTGCTCGACGCGCTCGGCCACCAGCGCGCGCATGTCTCGGGTGAATCGCTGGGCGGCTGGGTGGCGGCGCGTTTCGCGCTCGAATATCCCGAGCGTGTCGCGAGGCTGTGCCTGAACACCACCGGTGGCGCGACCATGAACCTGGACGTGATGGCGAAGATCAAGGCGTCTTCGCGCGCCGCGGTCGACAACCCGAGTTGGGAAGCGGTGCACGCGCGCCTTGCGTGGCTGATGGCCGACCCTGCTTCGGTGACGGACGACCTCGTCGCCTGTCGGCAGGCCATCTACCAGCAAGCGGATTTTCCGCGCGCGCTGGACAACATCCTGGTGCTGCAGGAACCGGACATCCGTCAGCGCAACAACCTGGCCGAGGCGGAGTGGCGCGCGATCCGCGCGCCGACCCTGGTGGTGTGGACCAGCCACGACCCCACCGCGCCCCACAGCGTCGGCGAACGCATCGCCGCACTCATTCCCGACGCGCGCTTCACGCTGATGGCCGATTGCGGTCACTGGCCGCAGTTCGAAGATGCGGCTACCTTCAATCGCCTGCATATCGATTTCCTGCTCGCTGGAGCCTGAGGTGTCAGCATGACGGTCGCCGCTTTGTTTGCCTCCCACACGCCGCTCATGGATTACCACGCGCCGGCGCCCGAGGTCGCCAGCGAAGTGGCGACCTGCCTGGCCGAGACGCGTGCGTGGGTGGCCGACTACCAGCCCGAGCTCGTCATCGCCTGCGGGCCCGATCACTACAACGGCTTTTTCTATCGCCTCATGCCGAGCTTCTGCATCGGTACGGCGGCTGAATCGGTGGGCGATTGGAATACGCCGGCCGGCCCCTTGCCGGTGGCGGCGGAGCTCGCCGAACGCTGCGTGGAGAGCGTGCATGCGGCCGGCGTGGACGTCGCGATTTCCTACCACATGGACGTCGATCACGGCGTCACGCAGCTCATGAAACAGATGTTCGACTGGTCGACCATGCCGCCCGTCGTGCCGGTGTTCGTCAATTGCGCGGCGGCGCCGCGTCCGCCGCTGGCGCGCGTGATGGCTTTCGGCCGCGCCATCGGCGCGTTCGTTGCCAAGCTCGATTGCCGCGTGCTGCTGACGGCCTCGGGCGGCATCTCCCACGACCCGCCCATCCCCACCCTGGCCGGCGCACCCGCGCCGGTGCGCGAACGCCTGATCATGGGCGGCGCCTTGAGTGCCGAGGCGCGCGCCGCGCGCCAGCAGCGCGTGCTGAGTGATGCCGCGCTGCAGGTCAGCGGCGAGAGCGATCGCACGCCGCTCAATCCCGCCTGGGACCAGGCTTTCCTCGACAATCTGCGTAACGATGACGAAGCGGCGATCCTCGCCATGGACGATGACAGCATCACCCGCGAGGGCGGCTGTGGCGGCCACGAGATCCGGGCCTGGATAGCCATGGCCGCGGCCGCGCGCGCGGCCGGCCTGCGCCGTTTCGATCTCAAGTACTACCGCGCCATCGCGCCGTGGGTGGCCGGCTACGCGGTGATGACTGCCGACGCCTGAGCGGCACGCGTCGGAGCCGCCGTGGGTGCGAATGAATCCGCACCCACGGGCATGCCATCAATCGCCGGTCACCTGGCTGCCGCCCAGGCCTGCAGGTCGGCGATCGCGCGATAGCCGCCGCTGCCTTCCACCAGGCCATGGGCGCGTGCATCGTGGATGCACAGCACCGGGCACAGCGGAATGCACACGCCACAGTTGATGCAGTCCTGCTCGGCGATGATGAAGCGACCCAGGTAGTCGTCCTCCACCCGTGCAATCGCGTCGACCTTGCCGGGACAGGCATGCTCGCAGGCACCGCAGCCTATGCAGGTCTGATCGATATAGAAATAGCCCTTGTCTGCTTTTGCCATGCTGACTACCTGCCCACAGGGAACTCGGTGTTGAACGCGCACGAGGCGTTGACGAATTCCTGCAGGCTCTGGTTGTAGCGGTAATAAAGGTCCGACTTCAGCGGATCGGCCGCCACCAGGGCCAGCGGCGTGCCCATGTGGCTGAGATAGTTCAAGGTCTGATCGAGCGCCGGTCGACCGCCACCGACGGCGATGCTCTCGATCATGGCGCGCCAGGTGGCGAGACTCGCTTCGAGGCAGAAGTCGGCCTGCGCCGCCGCGGCCGCATCGACTTCGCGCACTTCCAGCGCTTCGAACTCTTCGAACGTCACCTTGAAATGGCGCGGCAAGCGGTCGGCCGAGCCGTCGCTCACGCTGAACACCACGCTGCAATCGATGTAGCCGAGCTGTTCCTGGCGCGCGCGGTTGGCGTTCATGAGGCGCGCCAGCGCCTCGAACCATGCGACGTCGGGAAACGCCAGGGTCTCACGTTGTTCTTCGCGTACCGCGCTCATGCCGCTGCCCCCCACGGAAATTCGGTCGGGATGGTGCAGCGTGCGCTGCGGTCGAAGCCCGCGGCCTTGCAGCGCTGCAGGTATTCCTGGATGAACATGCGCCACATGTGCGCGACGCCGCCCATGCCTTCGTCGATCTTCTTCAGGCCGCCGCCGAGCAGTACGGCGATGGGTTCGATGAGGGCCGGCTCGACGAATGCCGACAGCACCACCTGTTCACCGATGTCGCAGAAGCGGTGCATCTGCTCTTCGGCCGCGGCGCGATTGGGATGGGTGTCGAGGTAGTTCTTGAATTCCAGCACGCCGTAGGACACGTGGCGCGCCTCGTCCTGCAGGCAGCGACGGAAGATCTCCTTGTCGACGTGGGTCTTGGCGATCATTTCACCGGAGCGGAAGATCGACAGCACCAGGCCTTCGCCGAGCAGGTTGAGAAGGAAGGTGCCCATGGTGTGGGTGGGCGCGTTCAGGATCGAGGTCAGCGCCCATTCGAAGCCGGGCGCCGCATGCAGCAGGCCGCCGCCGGCGATGGCGCGCTTGCGGAACACTTCCTGGTGGCGCGCCTCGTCCATGATCTGGGTGGCGAGGAAGCTCTTCACCTCGAGGAAGTCCTGCGGGATGCGGTACATCCACTTGGCGGGGAAGTCACCGGCAGCGAATTCGATTTCGGTCAGGAAAGTGCAGAGCTGGCAGGTGGCCTTTTCGAGGTCGTCCGGCAGCGCCTCCAGTTCGTCCCAGGCGATGTCGCGGGTGGCGTTCCACTGGCGTGCCTTGGCTTCCTCGTAAAGCGTGATGATGTTGTCGGCCCACAGCTCGCCCTTGTCGACGACGGTGTATTCCTCGATGACCGGCATCTCGTGGCGATAGGGTTCGCGCACGCAGCCGCGCGGGGCAAAATTGAACCACTCGGCCTTGTCCGGCGCGTCACCGTAGCCACGGATGCGGTTGATGTCGGTATAGGTCATGCCGCGCGAGGAGGGCTTGGCGCGCTTGCCCCAGTTGGCCTTGTCGGTGTTCATCCAGTGCAGGGAGTAGCTGCCGCGGTGGATGTTTTCGACGTTACGCTCCAGGACTTCCGCCCAGATCTTGAATCGGCTGGTGTAGGTTGCCTCGTATTGCGCCAGTCCCTCGTCGTCGAGGTTGGCGGCAATCGGCAGCGGGCTCATGTCTTGGACGCGTACGCTCATAATCGGAACTCCCCTGGGCAATGATGATGGTGGCCGGACTTGGCCATGTGCCAAAAGTCGTTCTTATTAATAAAACAGTCAATAAGTATTTTCCGTAGATTTTTGAATGGCTAAAGCGCGAAAAAATGCCGCGGTGCGGCAAGACGGTGGCGCACGGCGCCTGAATCCGGCGGCGCGGCGCGCACAGCTGATGGCCTGTGCGATGCAGGTGTTCGCCCGTCGCGGGCTGGGCGCGGCGCGCCACGCCGAGGTCGCGGCCACCGCCGGCATGTCGGTGGCGACGGTGTTCGTGTACTTCCCGACCCGGGAACTGCTGGTGCGCGCGGTGCTGGACGAGGTGGCGCGCTTCATTCACGACGACGTGCTGGTGCCCATTCAGCGCGACGAGGTGCCAGCGCCCGAAGTGTTGCGCGAGTCGGCGGCGGCCTTCGCCGATTCCATCGACCGCTACCCTGACCACGCGCGTGTGTGGTTGGACTGGAGCACGGCGGTGCGCGACGACGTGTGGCCGCTGTACCTGGAATTCCAGGAGCGTATACAGACGCTGCTGGTGACCACCACCGAGCGCGGCAAGCGCGAGGGCAGCCTGTCAGCGGATCTCGACAGCGAGGATGCGGCGCGCCTGCTGATTGGCGCTGCCTACATGATTGCGCAGATGAAGATTGCGAATATCGACAGCGCGCGGGTGCGACACTTCATCGAGTCGCTGGTGGCGGGCTTCCTGTTCCGCCCCGCCAACGGCGCTTGATTGACGGGTTCGCGCCGCGCGGCGGCGGCGCGAACCACGGCGGAGCTTCAGCCGCGCGCGCGACGGCGGCGGGTGAGACCCAGCCCGAGCAGCGCCGAGCCCAGCAGCGGCAGGGCCGCGGGCACCGGCACCGCGCTCGGCGTGGTGAACAAGGCGCGCCCGCCGGCCTCGGTGCCGATCACGGCGTAGGTCTCGTCGCCCGGGCGCCTCCAGCTGAGTTCATTGGTGAACTGGCCACCCTGTTCCCAACCCAGCATCTCGAGACTGTACAGGCCAGCCTCGAGATTGAGCGTCACAAAGGAGCTTTCCGGACCGCGGTCGCCGTCCACGGCGGCAACGCGTTCGCCACCGAGCAGGAAGTCGAAGCCATCATCGGTATGCAACTGGAAGCTGTATTCGCCGCCGGTGGCGACGTTGAGGATGCCCGAGTAGCGCACCGCGTAGAGGTTGTCGACCTCCGGCGCCGCGGCGTCGAAGGGCGTGAGCGCGCCGACCCCGACGCTGACACCGGTATTCGCGCCGTTGGCCGGATCGTAGAAGTCGACCTCGGTGACCACCAGGCTGACGCGCTCGTTCTCGCTGGCGAGCACGGCGTTCGCGTCGCTGATGTTGTGCGGCGCGGTGGTGGCGCGCACCCACAGTGAATTGAGGCCGTCGCCGTCGGTGGCGAGTGCCGGCCCGCTGGCCACCGGCGCGGCGTGAGCTGCGGTCCCCGCCATGCCGAGCATGACGATCGCGGCCAGGGACGAAATGCGCGAAATGTTCTCCATGAATACCCTCCTGGAATTGCTGGTCATGGGCGGTCGGCCGACACCGCCGACGCCGCTCCGTGAATCAAGCATCATTGCAATGGAATTGAACGCGGCACGCAGCGGGCAGGGTGGCGAAACCAGTCACAATTCGCGCGATGGTCCGACCGGCGCGGCGCATCGATGCTCGGTGCATCGGCACGAGCGGCGGAGCGAGTGTCGATTCAATCGTCGGCGTCGACCATGCCGGGAAACAGCACATCGGTATAACCGAATCTCGTGAAGTCGGTGACGCGCATCGGATAGAGGATGCCGTCCAGGTGATCGCACTCGTGTTGCACCACCCGTGCGTGGAAGCCGCCGACTTCACGTTCGATGAGCGTGCCGTCGAGCTGGAGACCCCGGTAACGCAGCCGGGCATGACGCGGCACCACGCCGCGCAGACCGGGCACCGACAGGCAACCTTCCCAGCCGTCCTCGAACTCGTCGCCGAGCGGCGTGAGTTCGGGGTTGATGAGGATGGTCTCCGGCACCGGGTCGGCATCGGGATAGCGCGGGTTGCGCGCGGCGGCGTCGCGGTAGCCGAAGATCACCACGCGCAGACCGACGCCGATCTGCGGCGCGGCGAGTCCCGCGCCGTTGGCGGCGTGCATGGTGTCGAACATGTCGGCGACCAGCGCGCGGATGTCCGCCGCGCGCGGGTCACTGACCGGGCGGGCTACCTCCAACAAGCGCGGATCGCCCATGCGCAGAATGTCTCGAATCACGGCGGTGTCCCTGGTCGCACGATGGCCAGAGCATAGATCAGCGCGCGGCAATTCAACATCGCGAAGGTCGCAGGCATACTCGCGGTCGCCATCCATTCGAGCACAGCGCGGAGCGCACGCAGACATGAGCGACAGCAGTCAGTATGGTCTTTTGACCGAGCGTCGCTTCCTGCCGTTTTTTCTCACGCAGTTCTGTGGCGCCGCCAACGACAACGCCTTCAAGTTCGCCTTCACCGCGCTCGCCACCTACAGCGCCGCCGAGTGGGGCGGTCTCGCGCCGACCAGCGCCGGGCCGGTCATCGGTGGCATTTTCATCCTGCCCTTCCTGCTGTTTTCCGCCACCGCCGGCCAGCTCGCCGACAAGTACGACAAGGCGCGCCTCATCCGCGTCGTCAAGAATCTCGAGATCCTGTTCATGTGCGGCATCGCCGCCGGCTTTCTCTTGCACATGGCGTCGCTGCTGTTCGTCGGCGTGTTCCTGATGGGCATGCATTCGGCGCTGTTCGGGCCGGTCAAGTACGCCTACCTGCCACAGCATCTCGAAGACCATGAACTGGTGGGCGGCAACGGCATCGTCGAGATGGGCACCTTCGTCGCCATCCTGCTCGGCACCATGCTGGGCGGCGCGCTGATTGCCATTCCCGGGGTCGGCGCCCACTACGTCGCCGCGGTGTCGATGGTGCTCGCCATCCTCGGCCGCCTGGCCGCGGGTTTCGTGCCGGCCTCGCCGCCGCCGGCGCCGGACCTGGTCATCAACTGGAACCCGGTCAGCGAAACCCTCGCCAACCTGCGTCACGCCCATGGCAATCGCACGGTGTTCCTGTCGCTGCTCGGCATTTCATGGATGTGGTTCTTCGGTTCGGTGTTCCTGACCACCTTCGCCGGCTTCGCCAAGGAGAATCTGGGCGGCGACCAGAACGTCGTGACCCTGTTGCTGGCAGTGTTCTCGGTCGGCATCGGCGCCGGCTCGTTGTTGTGCGAGCGCCTGTCGGGGCACAAGGTCGAGATCGGTCTCGTGCCTTTCGGTTCGATAGGCATGACGGTGTTCGCCATCGATCTGTGGCTGGCCTGCCACGACCTCGCGCCCCACGCACTGCTGGGCCCCGCCGCTTTCCTGGCCGACCGCGACCATTGGCGCGTGATGGTGGATTTGTTGCTGTTGGCGATGTTCGCGGGCTTCTACAGCGTGCCGCTCTATGCGCTCATCCAGAGCCGTTGCGAGGCCTCGCATCGCGCGCGGGTGATCGCGGCCAACAATATTCTCAATGCACTGTTCATGGTGGTGGCGTCGGTCATGGCGGCGGGCATGCTGCAGGCCGGCCTGAGCCTGCCGCAGCTGTACCTGGTGCTGGGGCTGCTGAACGCGGCGGTGGCGGTGTACATCTACCTGCTGGTGCCGGAGTTCCTGATGCGTTTCATCGTGTGGATGCTCATCCACACGGTCTATCGGCTCGACAAGCGCGGCGTCGAGCACCTGCCCGAGCACGGGCCCGCGCTGATCGTGTGCAACCATGTGAGCTTCGTCGACGCCCTCGTGATCGCGGCGGCCTGCCCGCGTCCGATACGCTTCGTGATGGATCACAACATTTTCAAGATGCCGATCATCTCTTTCGTGTTTCGCACCGGCCGCGCGATTCCGATCGCGTCGGCGCGCGAGAATCCCAAGATGACCGCGCGCGCCTTCGACGAAGTGGCGAAGGCGCTGGCCGAGGGCGACCTGGTGGCGATCTTCCCCGAGGGCCGCATTACCGACACCGGTGAACTCTATCCCTTCAAGCCGGGCGTCACGCGCATCCTCGAACGCAGCCCCGTGCCGGTGATCCCGATGGCGCTGCGCGGCCTGTGGGGTTCGTTCTTCTCACGCAAGGACGGTAAGGCCATGAGCAAGCCGTGGCGGCTGCGCCCCTTGCGCAAGATTGCGTTGGAGATAGACGCGCCGGTGGCGGCGGCCGAGGCATCGCCGGCGGCGCTGCAGGAGAAGGTCGCGGCGATGCGCGGGGAGTGGCATTAGCGACACTCGCCACCGCCACTGTAGGTGCAGAATCATTCGCAAATTCGAATGTCAGGCTGAAGCCTGACCCACAGAAGAAGAGATCCCTTGTGGGTCAGACTTCAGTCTGACATTCAGGGTCGAAAGCGACGGCCCGTGATCAAACGGCGAAGCGGAAGGTCTTGCCGTCCTTCACGATCTTGCCGCACACCGGGTCGGCGAAATGGGTGCCGAACACCGTCACCGGCTTGTCGGCATAGCGCTCGAGGAAGGCCTGGCGTGTGCTCATGGCGGCCGGGCTGTCGTTGTCGAACGGCGTGACCCAGTCCGGCCGCGCAATCTGACAGGGGTGATGCATCATGTCGCCGGTGATGATGGCTTCTTCACCCTTGGACGCGATGTGCACGCTGACATGGCCGGGCGTGTGCCCGGGTGTCGGTTCGAACCACACGCCCGAGCCCACCTGGTGATCGGGTTTGACCAGATCGACCAGCCCCGCTTCGAATACCGGTTCCACGGATTCCTGGAACACCGGCCCGAAATCATCCTTGTGGCTCTGCCAGTGGCTGAATTCCGAATCGACCATCACGTAACGCGCGTTCTTGAAGGTCGGCACCCATTTGCCGTTGACCTTCTTGGTGTTCCAGCCGACGTGGTCGACATGCAAATGGGTGCAGATCACGGTGTCGATGGAATCCGGGTCGTAGCCGAGCTTCTTCAGGTTGTCGATGAACGGGCGTTGCATGTTGGCCCAGGCATCGAGCGCGAGGGTCTTGTCGTTGCCGATGCAGGTGTCGACCACCATCTTGCGGTCCGGCGTTTCGATGATCATCATCTGGATGTTGAGGATGAGCTTGCCGTCCGGCGTCACGAAATGCGGCTTCAACCAGGGAATGGTGGCGAGGTTTTCCGGCGTCGCATCGGGCAGCACCGGCACCGAACCGCTGTCGTCCTTCAACTCGATGAGCTGGGTGATGGTGGTATCGCCGAATTTCCACTTGAGCATGATGGTCTCCCCTTGTCGATTCTCACGGACGGCCAAGCATACCCGCGCTTGTCGGCGCTGGCGACGCTCGCCGCCCGCAACGCCGCTGGACCATAATCGAAGCCATGGCCATGACCTGCGCAGGAGCCCTGCCGTGAATCCCAACCCCGCCTCGCGGCGCGTGCGCGCCATGCTGCTGCTCGCTCTGCTGGCGCCATTTCCGTTGACCGTACTGGCCTGCGACAAGGATGCCGATTGCGGCGTCGGCGGCACCTGCATCAAGCGCGAGAAGCGCGCCAGCGGCGTGTGCTACGGCGGCTCGCGCGCGGCGCCGGCCGCGCCCACCGCCGAGCAGCCTGCGTCACCCGATGCCGAGCCCGATGTGGTCCTGCAACCCGTCACCGGTCAGCGCCGCGAAAATGCCAAGGCCTGGCTCGGTGACCCGGATCAAATGATCAAGGACAACCTGCCGGGCAAGGAGGTCGGCGGCGCCTGCATGGTGAGCGCCGATTGTCCGGCGGGATTCGACTGCGTGATCGCGGGCTTCGAAGGCCATTGCGTGAAGCTCTGAAAGCTTCACGCCGGCGCGCGTTTGACTGATTCCGGCGCAGTATGGCATCTACCATATGATTCCTCGCTTCGGGCGTGGCAGATTGAGAGATGCGCGACGACGCGCCAAACGCAGACCAGGGCCTCGGCACGGAGGGAGCGAACATGGGCACGGACGGAGCGGTCGCAACTTACGAGTTCAAACCCGGCATCAACAAGAACATCGTCATTTGCTGTGACGGCACCTGGAATTTCGCCGCGCAGCAGGACGAAGGTGAAAGCGCACCGACCAACGTGCACAAACTGTTTCGTGCCGTGGATCGCCGTCGCGACGAATTCGATACCCCGCAACTGGCCTGGTACGACGAAGGGGTGGGCGCCGAACTCGGACTGGCCGGCAAGCTGCTGTCGTTCGTCGGCCGGCAGTTGGCCAAGAAAGTCCCCGGCCTCGAGAAACTCGGGCCGCTGATCGAGGGCGCCACCGGCCTCGGCGTCGCCGAGAACATTCGCGAAGCCTACGTGTGGCTGTGCCGGGTGTATGCGCCCGGTGACCGCATCTTCCTGTTCGGTTTCAGCCGCGGTGCGTTCCAGGTGCGCAGCCTGAGCGGTCTCATCCATACCGTCGGCTTGCTGAAATCCTCGGCGCACAACTATTCGCGCACGGCGTTCGACAAGTACCGGAAATTCCGCCCAACGCGCAGTGACAAGCAAGACGTGCGCGGCGATGTCGCCGAGGAGCGCGCCCATCTCGACGCCGATGAGCTCGCGCTGTTCCACGATCGCGAGCAGTTGCGCATCCACTTCCTCGGTGTGTGGGACACGGTCGCGGGCCTCGGTCTGCCGATGTGGGGCTGGAGCTTCGAGCTGTTTCGTATCAACACCCAGTATCACAACACCGCCGTCGTGCCCTCGGTCGCGCATGCCTTCCATGCGGTGGCAATGGATGAGTTCCGTTCGAGTTTCATGCCGGTGCTGCTCAAGCGCCCGGCCGGCTTCACCGGCAAGTTGGAACAGAAGTGGTTTCGCGGCGCCCACGCCGACGTCGGCGGTGGCTATCGCGATGCGCGCCTGTCGGATATCGCGCTCGATTGGATGATGGACAAGGCCGAGGCGGCCGGCCTGCGCTTCGAGTCGCGCCACCGCCTCGCGCCGCAAGCCGATTCGCTCGGTTCATTGCACGATGAAGTCGCACGCGCGCAAGCCTACGCACTGGCCGGCTTGTGGCCGCGCATGTTTCCCCTGTCACAGGCGCTGCGCGAGCAGGTGCGCACGCTGTTCGGCGCCGCCGCCGACGATTTCGAAGACGTCGGCGAATGGCACGAGTCCGTCACCGAGCGCGGTGCGCGACTGGCGGCGGAGCAGGCCGACGGTGGCCGTGGCGCCCATTCGCGGCTGTTACGTCTCGCCACCGCGCCCGATCAGGATGCGCCGGCGCTGTGGAATCGCGCCGAACCCGATCCGCGCGATGTCGAGTGGCGGCTGGTGGTGCCCGATGCCGCGCCTCAGCGCTTCGTGGTCTATGCCGAACGCACCTGGTCGCCGACCGGCATGGTGTTGATCAAGGGGCGACGCTACCGGGTGCGTGCGCTCACCGAGACGTCGGCCGCCCGGCAGGCGGTGTGCACCGGCAAATGGTTCGACCTCGACGACCCGGCGGATGCCAACGGCAAGGGCAGCCTGCGTACGTTGTTCGAAAATCTGCGGGCCGGAAATTTCCTGCCGGCGCGCTTCCTGTTCGCTGGCGCCAAGCGCTATCCCGACGCGCGCTGGTTCCAACTGATGGGCATGATCAATCGCCCCACGCACTGGGACAGGCGCACGCGCTCGCCATTGTGGCTGCTGTTCTACCTGCTGGTGCGCGACCCGGGTGAGCTGCTGTTCCGCCAGTTTCCGCTCGGCGCCAACGTGAGCTTCGTGGCCAAGGCCAGCGGTCCGTTCTACTGCTACGCCAACGACCTGTGGATGGCGGCGGGCAACAACTCCGGCGCGATCGAAGTGGAGATCAGCGACCTCGGTGACGCCAGCGCCGCGCCACCGGCCGAAGCGCGTCAACCCGCCAACGAAAAGTTCGTGGTGTGGGTGGCGCGCGCGCTGCAGGTCGTCACACTGCTGGGCGTCGGCTTGGGGCTGGGCTGGGCACTGCTGATGCTGCGCGGGCCGGGCCTGTAGAACGCCGCGCGCGTGGCGCGGTTCGGCGCGCCTGCTCAGCGCCGCCGCCGCGAACCGCCGCCGCCGAGCAGCGAACCCAGCACGCCGCGAATGATCTCGCGCCCGACCGCCCCGCCAACAGTGCGGGCCGCGGACTTGGCGATGGTCTGGGCCAAGCCGTCGCGCTTACCGCCGCGCGGGCCGGTGCCGCCGAACAGCACGTCGGTCAGGCCGCCGAGCAATCCGCCATCGTCGTTGGCAGTGGCCGGCGCTTCGGCGCTTCGCGGCGCCGTTGGTCGCGCCGCTTGTTCGCGCAGCGCATCGGCGGCGGGCGCGGTCTCGGCCGCGCGCCCCTTCAGTTTTTCGTAGGCCGAGTCGCGATCGACGGCCTGGTCATAGACGCCGGCCACCAGCGAATTGGCGATCAGCGCCTGCCGTTGCTCGGCGCTGATGGGCCCGATCTGGCTGCCGGGCGGCACGATGTAGACGCGCTCGGTGACACTCGGACGCCCTTGTTCGTCGAGCAGGCTGACCAGCGCCTCGCCGACCGCGAGTTCGCTTATCGCGGTCTCGATGTCGAGACCGGGCTTGGCGCGCATGGTGGTGGCGGCGGCCTTCACCGCTTTCTGATCGCGCGGCGTGAACGCGCGCAGCGCATGTTGCACGCGGTTGCCGAGCTGGCCGAGGATGGTGTCGGGGATGTCGAGCGGATTCTGCGTGACGAAATACACGCCGACGCCCTTGCTGCGCACCAGGCGCACCACCAGCTCGATGCGTTCGACCAGCGCCGCCGGCGCATCCTTGAACAACAGGTGCGCTTCATCGAAGAAGAACACCAGCTTGGGTTTTTCCACGTCGCCGACTTCCGGCAGCGTCTCGAACAGCTCCGACAGCATCCACAACAGGAAAGTCGCATACAGGCGCGGCGCCGCCATCAGCTTGTCGGCGGCGAGGATGTTGATGACGCCCAAGCCCTGGTCGGTCTGCATGAAGTCGGCGATGTTCAGCATCGGCTCGCCGAAGAACTGATCGCCGCCCTGCTGTTCAATCTGCATGAGGCCGCGTTGGATGGCGCCGACGCTGGCGGCGCTGATGTTGCCGTAGTCGGTGGTGAAGTCGCGCGCGTTGTCGCCGACGTATTGCAGCATCGCGCGCAGGTCCTTGAGATCGAGCAGCGCGAGGCCATTGTCATCGGCAATCTTGAACGCGAGGTTCAGGACGCCTGCTTGAGTTTCATTCAAGGCCAGCATGCGCGACAACAACAGCGGCCCCATGTCGCTGACGGTGGCACGCAGCGGGTGGCCTTGCGCGCCGAACACGTCCCACAGCGTGGTCGGGCAGGCGAACGCCGTCGGCGCATCGAGATGACGTTCGGCGAGGATGGCGGCGAGCTTGGCGCCGACCGTGCCGGCCTGGCTGATGCCGGTGAGGTCACCCTTCACATCGGCCATGAACACCGGCACGCCGATGCGGCTGAAATTCTCGGCCAGGGTTTGCAGGGTGATGGTCTTGCCGGTGCCGGTGGCGCCGGTGATGAGACCGTGGCGGTTGGCGAGGGCGGGCAACAGATGACATTGCACGTCATCGCGTTGGGCGACGAGGATGGGGTCGGCCATGAAGATCTCCGAGCATTTTCGATGGGCCAGACTTCAGTCTGACATTCATTCCTCCAGCTGACCTGGCATGGAATGTCAGACTGAAGTCTGACCCACAATGACGGTGATGGGGAGACCTAGCCCGCCGCCAACTTCACCGCCAGCGCCACGTAGGGCGGCACGATCGCCGCCCACGACGCGAAGCGCGGGTCTGGCGCGCGGCCGGTTTCATAAAGATGCACACCGAGCTGGATGATGGCGGCGACCTTGGCCACCTGTATCGCCTCGTAGCGATGCATGTCGACGGCGCTGCGGCCGGTCATGGCCTGCCATTCGTCGATGGTGCGGCTGCGTGACCACCAGCCCGGCAGTTCATAGCCCGCCGAGCCCAGCGCCGCTTCGCCCTGGTCGTAGAACTGCAGCACGTAGCCGAGATCGAGCAAGGGGTCGCTGACGCCCGCCATCTCCCAATCGAGCAATGCCAGCATGCGACCTTGGCGGTTCCACAGCGTGTTGCCGTGCTTGGGATCGCCGTGGATGGGACAGGGTGGGCCGGACGGACGCGGCGGGCGCGCCACGAGATCCTCCAGCACCGCGACCAGATCGGGCGAGGCCTCGGCGCCGCGCGCGACATCCAGCCAGTGCTGCGCTTCCTCGACGACCGTGCGCGCCGGCGCCGGCATGGCCGATACCGGCAGGCGATGGACATTGGCCACCGCGCCTATCCATTGCGCGCACATCGCGTCCCGCGTCGCGTCCGGCAGCGCCTTCAGCCACTCGGGCGTGACGTATTCGAAGGCCTCGCCCTCCAGGCATTCCATGATGAAGAACGGGTCGCCGATCAGCGCCGCGTCCGTACACAACTCGTAGACCTTGGGCACCGGCGGCCCGTCGGCATGCCTGCCCATGGCGTCCAACACCGCGTGCTGCGCGGCCATGTCGTAGGGCGGCAACAGGCCTTCCTTGGACGGTGGCATGCGCAGGATGCGATTGATGCCTTCGAGCTTGTAGGTTTCGTTGGAATGACCGGTGGACAAGGCCGTGATCGAGGTCAAGGCCGCGCCGACACCCAGGTATTCGCGCAGGCCTGTCAGCATGCGCGCGAGATCGCGTGACATCGCCGCTCAACCGCGCGTACGGGTGGAGGACAATTCCATCTCCGGCCATTCGCCGAGCACGATGGGCTCGAACAGGCCGTAGCCCTTGGCATCGCCCTCGCGCACCTTGACGATGGTGTCGCGCACCGCCGTGGCAAGGCGCTTGCGGACTTCGGGCGCGGTCATGTCCGGGATCTGTTCGCCGTCGAGATTCAGTTCGCCGCGCCAGTTGCCGTGCTTCTTGCCGTCGAAGCCGAGATACAGCGCGGTCGAGAGATAGAAGCCCGACTCGCCCATCACTTCGATGTCGACCTTGTTGGTTTCGCCGTTCAGCATGTCGATGTAGAGATACCCGCCCAGCAGGCGACGGGTGTCGTCGTCGTAACGCAGCACCGGGCGCACGCGCGCGATGCGCTCCTGGCGGCCGTCGGCATTGTTGCGGTAGCCGGAGAAATAAAACACCTCGTCGCCGCGGATCTGCAGGTAGAAGTGGTATTCGTACTTGGTGCCGTCGGGCTTTTCGAGCAGCAGCGGTGACCAGTTCAGGAGGAACTTCGAATCCTCGAACTTGCGCTCGCCAAAATCACGCGCCGGGCGCAGATCGGTCGGCGGCGCGCCGACGTCGAGGCGCACACCCCAGGAATGATCGCGGTAGGAGAACCAGTCTTCGGGGCGGATGATTTCACGCTTGCCGTCGATTTCCACCCAGCCGCTCGGCACGCCGGCCTGGTGATAGCGCACCACGTTGGAGACGATGCGAAAGCCGCGCTCGTCGCGCTGGATGTGGCGGTCTTCGAAGAAACACGGATGAATGGCTTCGAAGGTGAGGTCGAAGGTCAGTGGAATGACGCCGTTCTTGTCCAGCGCCCAGCGGATCTTCTTTTGTGGTTCCAGCACTTCATAGGTGATGGGCCCGACCTTGGTCGCGAGCGGGTCCTGCGACAGTTCGCGGCTGGCGCGGATGGTCCATTGTTCCTTGCCGCGCGAGATGCCGGCGAAGGCATCCATCACGTCGCGGTTCTGGTAGCGGCCG
Organism: Pseudomonadota bacterium; assembly: GCA_016719885.1. NCBI lineage: Bacteria > Pseudomonadati > Pseudomonadota > Pseudomonadota bacterium. The sequence continues at coordinate 92,658 of JADJYF010000004.1, forward strand.
AGACCGCAGTCGATCTGGAGCGTGCCGTCCTTGCGCGAACTCAGCGTCCACAGCTTCTCGGTCCACGACAGGTCCGATTCCGCGACGGTCGCGAAGGTGTCGGCGATCTGGTGATTGAGTTGCTCGTCGGCGTCGAGCAGTTTGCCTATGCCTTGCATGATTCTCCCCTCTCTTGCAGTGATGGACGTTGAACGCGGATTACTTGTCGGGCGCGAAGATCGCGTGCCACACGACGTGGGTCCAGGTGTCGATGAAGGCTTCGCGCCGCGCGTCATCGAGGCCTTTGCCGTATTGCACGTAGGTGTGGTTGACCGACCACGACAGCACTTCGGCCACCATGGTCGGCAAGCCGGCATGGGCGCGGCCGCTGTCGGCGATGCGTTGCACGGCCTGGCGGCTCTCGGCCACGAAGCGCTCGATCATGCGGCTATGCAGCTCACCGACCTGCGCGTCGTAGGGCGCGGTCTCGGCGGCGGCGGCGAGGATGGCGTGATGCTGCATGTAGGCGTCGAAGAAGCGCGCCATGGCCGCGCGCAGATCTTCGAAGCGCGCATCCTCGGCATGCACGAACCACAGGCCGCCGGCGCCCACCACCTCGTCGGCGACGCGCGCGATGAGGCGTGCCACCAGCTCGCCCTTGTCACGGAAATGCAGGTAGAAGGTGGCGCGCGCGATGCCGGCCTCGCGCGCCAGCGCGTCGATGGAAATGGCGGTGATGGTCAGGCCGCGGTCGAGCAGGCGCTCCAGCGCCAGCTGCAGGCGCTCTTCCATGTTGAGTGCGGCATCGACATCGGTGCGGGCGCGGCGGGTGACGCTGGCCATGGTCTATCCTCGTGGCAGGGATGCGCGTTGCCGCGCAAGCGAAGCGCGAAGATAAGACCGGCGGTCGTGCCTAGTCAATGCGTCTAGACACTGTGTCCAGTCATGCCTATAGTCGCGACCAAGGTCGATTCACTTAGCGAGGGGAGAGCGGATATGTCGGTCATCGAAAGCGATGCGCTCGGTCGGGCGCAGGAATTCCAGCACGGCGGCAAGGGACCGGTCACGGCCTCACGTCACCGCCGTAACGCGGTCATCTACGCGCTCCTGTGCGTCGCGGCGCTGACGCCGGCCTGGCTCGACGCCTCGGCCGCGTGGCAGGCCGCCGGCCTCGGCCTGTTCCTGCCGGGCGGGGGATTCTTCGCCCTCGGCGGTGGCTGGCTGTTGATGGTGCCGGTGGTGCTGGCTCTGTTCTGGGTGTCCTGCGTGGCGTGGTTCTGGAGCGGCATGGTGGTGGCGCCGCTGACCGTGTGGTTGGGCTCGGCGCTGGTCGCCGGCAGCCTCGCCGGCGACAGCATCTGGGCGCCCGGCATGGCCTTGGCGCCGATGGCGGCGGCCGGCATCTTCCTGTGGTTCCAGCACAAGAACAATCAGCGCCACGCCGCCGACCGCGAGCGCTTCGCCATGCGCCAGCAGTTCTTCGCCGCCTCGCGCGCCGAGGTCGTCGAGCGCGTGCGGAGTGAGCCGGCCTTGGGCAGCCGCGAACTCGACATGGAGCAACTCTCGGCCGCGCGCTACGTGCTGGACCGCGCCCTGCAGCCGGTCGGCCAGTTCAAGGGCTATACCGTCATCGACCAGTTCCAGCCCGCCGCGCTGCGCTACCAGATCAACCACCTCGGTTTCGCGCTCGGCATGATGCAGGGCCATTACACGCCCAACTTCAGCGGCTACCTGGGCCAGGCCCAGCGCAACCTCGTCGACACTTATCTTTCCAAGAAGGTGTGGGACTACTGGGTGCTGGAGTCGATGTGGGGTCACTTCAATTTCAGCAATTTCGACCCGGCGGCCAAGGACAACATCATGCTGACCGGCTGGTACGGCATGCATGTGAACCAGTACATGCTGAACTCCGGCGACCGCCGCTATGCCGAGCCCGGCAGCCTGACCTTCCGTTTGAACGACACCACCGCCTTCCCGCACAGCGCCCACACGCTCGCGCAGTCGGTGCTCGACAATTACCAGCATTCGGATTTCTTCCTGTTCCCCTGCGAGCCGAACTGGGTCTACCCGGTGTGCAACATGTACGGCCTGGCCTCGCTGGCGTCCCATGACGCGGTGTTCGGCACCACCTACGCGCAGAACTCGCTGCCGAAGTGGATGGACATGCTGGAATCGGAATTCATGGACGAGAAGGGCTCGATCATCGGCCTGCGTTCCTACTGGACCGGTCTCGAAGTGCCGTTCTATGCCGGCGAAGCGGGCTTCGCGTTCTTCGCCAACTGCTTCTCGCCGGCGTTGGCGCGCCGCCTGTGGGCGATTGGCCGCAAGGAACTCGCGTTCTGCATCGCGCCCGATGCCAATGGCCAGCCGCGCCTGTCCATTCCGCGCGAGGCGCTGTCGTGGCTGGATACCATCGACCCCGGTCATTACAAGCCCGGCGCGCTGTTCGCCTACGCGGCGGTCGCGATGTCGGCGCGCGAATTCGGCGACGACGAACTGGCCGAGGCCGCGCTGCGTTCCATGGACCAGGATTGCGGCCGTTTCGACGACAACGGCGCGGTCGGCTACCGCGAGGCCTCGTGCCTGGCCAACGTGTGGGCGGTGGAAGCCAAGCTCATGCGCACCGGCGACTTCCGCAATTCCTTCGTCAAGGGCCCGGCCGCGAGCGCCTTCACGGGGCCGCAGCTGGCCGAGGCCAGCTATCCTGAAGTGTTGGTCGCCAAGGCCACCAGCACCGGCGCGGACCTCGACCTCGTGCTCTACCCGGGCCGCGGCAATGGTCGCCAGAAGCTTGGGCTCGCGCGGCTCGCGCCCGGCGCGAGCTATCGCGTGGCCGGCCGGCCGGATCTCGATTTCCGCGCCGACGATGCCGGCACGGCGAGGCTCGAGGTCGAATTGAACGGCCGCACCGCGCTCAACATCACTCCCGCCTGATCCATCTCATGAACGGCCGCCGCTTGCATCGACGCACGCGGCGGCCGCGCGCTACCATGCTCGGCATCCGCGTGCCGCGCAATGCGCCGCACGCTCCATCGTATCCGTCACTCGCAGCAGGGGAACCGCAATGTCCGATGTCTACATCGCCGGCGTCAGCATGACGAATTTCGGCAAGCATATCGATCGCACACTCAAGAGCCTGGCCGGTGAGGCCCTGCAAGGCGTGCTGAAGGACGCCGGCTGCGACGTGAAGATGATCGAGGCGGTGTTCTTCGGCAACTGCGTACAGGGCCACATGGAAGGCCAGGACATGGTGCGCGGCGAGATCGCGCTGCGTCCCTACGGCATCGAAGGCGTGCCGGTCGTGAACGTCGAAAACGCCTGCGCCACCGCCACCACCGCGTTCCACATGGCGGTCAACTACGTGAAGGCCGGCGCCTGCGATATCGCGCTCGCCATCGGCGTCGAGAAGATGTTCTCGGAAGACAAGGCGCGCATGTTCAGCGCCTTCGACGGCGCCTGGGACGTGCATGAAGTGGCGAAGAGCACGGCAGACTTCGCCGACATGGCCAAGGGCGTGGAAGTGCCGCCCGGTTCCACCTCGCCGCGCCCCTACAGCGTGTTCATGGACATCTATGCCGGCTTCTGCCGCATGCACATGCGCGAGTTCGGCACCACGCAGGAACAGCTCGCGGTGATCGCCTCCAAGAACCACCAGCACTCGACCATGAACCCGCTGTCGCAATTCCAGCGGGCTTTCTCGGTCGAGGAAGTGATGACGGCCGCGCCCATCACGTATCCCCTGACCCTGCCGATGTGCTCGCCGATCAGCGACGGCGCCGCCGCCGCCATCGTGTGCAATGCCGCCGGCCTCGCCAAGTTGAATGCCGCCAAGGCGCGCGCCATGCGCGTGCTGGCGACCGTCATGCAGTCGGGCTCGAATCGCGGCATCACCGAGTTCGAAAAACACGCGAGCAAGCTCGCCGCCCTGAAGGCCTATGAAAAGGCCGGCGTCGGTCCCGAGGACATCTCTCTTGCCGAGGTGCACGACGCCACCGCGATGGGCGAAATCATCGAGCTCGAGGCCTTGGGCCTGTGCAAGCTCGGCGACGGTGGCCCGGCCGCCGCGCGCGGCGAAACCCGTCTCGGCGGCCGCCTGCCGGTCAATCCGTCCGGTGGTCTCGAATCCAAGGGGCATCCCATCGGCGCCACCGGGCTCGCGCAGATCTATGAACTCGTCACCCAGCTGCGCGGCGAAGCGGGCGCGCGCCAGGTCGACGACGCCAAGCTCGCCATCGCGCAGAACGGCGGCGGCATCTGCGGCATCGAGGAAGCCATCACCTGCGTGACCATCGTCGGTCATTGAGGCAGCGGCACATCCCGCGATGCGTGGTTAATCTTTCGGAGTGCGTATTCCTGTCCGCTGACGCGTAGTGTGCGAATGAATTCGCACCTACAATGCGCGGCCGCGCCCGCGTAGAACAGGAGACCCGCCCATGGCCAAGCCACTCGGACAATACTTGCTTGCCCTCGATGGCAGCGCCCTGCCCAGCCGTGAACTCATCGGCGGCAAGGCGTGGTCGGTGGCGCGCATGTTGAGCCTGGGGCTGCGCGTGCCGCCGGCGGTGGTCATCACCACCGATGCCTGCCGCGCCTATCTCGACACCGGCAGCGTGCCCGAGGCGCTGGCCGGCGAAATCGATGCCGCCATCGCGTGGCTGGAAACCGCCACCGGCCGCCAGTTCGGCGGCGCCAAACCCTTGCTGGTGTCGGTGCGTTCGGGCGCGGCGATTTCCATGCCGGGCATGATGGACACGGTGCTGAACCTCGGCATCAACGACGACACCGAGGCGGCGCTGGCCGCCGAGTCGGGCGACGCGGGCTTCGCGCGCGACACCCATCGCCGTTTCCTCGAGCTCTACGCCAACATCGTCGTGAAGGCGACGCTGCCCGAAAATGTTCCGCACGAGCCGGCCAGCCTGCGCGCCGAGATCGCGAGCCAGGGCGAGGCCGTACCGGACTCGCCGCGCGAGCAATTGCTGGCGGCGGTCAACGCGGTGTTCGATTCCTGGAACTCGCGCCGCGCGCGGCGCTATCGCCAGCACCACGGCATCGCCGACAGCCTCGGCACGGCGGTCACGGTGCAGGCCATGGTGTTCGGCAATCTCGATCAGCGCTCCGGCACCGGCGTGTTGTTCAGCCGCAATCCCCTGAGCGGCGACCTGGCGCCTTACGGTGAATACCTGCATCGCGCGCAGGGCGAGGACGTCGTCTCCGGCAAGTTCACGCCCGAGCCCTTGAGCGCACTGGCCGCTTCGGCGCCCGAGGTGCACGCGCAGCTCATGCAGGCCGCCGCCACGCTCGAGAAAGAAAATGCCGACGTGCAGGACATCGAGTTCACGGTGCAGCAAGGCGAGCTTTTCCTGTTGCAGACCCGTTCCGCCAAGCGCGCGCCGCAGGCCGCCGTGCGCTTCGCGGTCGACATGGTCGACGAGGGGCGCATCGACACGCGCACGGCCCTCGCGCGCGTGCAGGCCGAACAGATCCGCACGCTCCTGAAGCCGCGTCTCGCCGATGGCGCGACCGCGGGCGCGACGGTGCTGGCGCAGGGCGAGCCTGCCTGCCAGGGCGTCGGCGCCGGCGTGGTGGTCGGCGATTCCGACAGTGCCGAACAGCGTGCCGCGGGCGGCGAAGCCGTGGTGCTGGCGCGCGCCACCACCAGCCCCGAAGACGTGCACGGCATGATTGCCGCGCATGCCGTCATCACCGAGCAGGGCGGCGCCACTTCTCACGCGGCGGTGGTCAGCCGCGCGCTGGGCGTGCCCTGCATCGTCGGCTGCGGCGCCGGAACACTCGCCGCGCTGCATGGCGAGAGCGTGACGGTCGATGCCAATACCGGCCACGTCTATGCCGGCCTGCTGCCGGTGGTGACGCCCGATGAATCGGACGATCCGCGCCTGGCCAAGCTGCACGCCTGGGCGGTGGCGGCGAGCCCCATCGCCGTGCTGCGCGACGGCGAAGCCGGCGCCGAGGCGGCCTTCGACCTGTCCGAGGTCGAGGGCGGCGAAGATGCGGAGAAACTGCCGGCGCTGCTGGCCGGCAAGACCGTCGTGCGCGGCGGTGCGATCGAGAGCGATGCAGGCGTGGCGGCGGCGCTCGCCGCCGGCGTCAAGACCATCGTCGCGCGCCATCCCTTGCCGGTATTGCTGGCGGCGATTCATGGGGCGGCGGGCTAAGCGCCGCCAAGTCTTCTGTGGGTCAGACTTCAGTCTGACTCTGAATGCCGGGCACTGGACTTGGGTCAACTCAGCAATGCCAGACTGAAGTCTGACCCTCGATGATCGCCCGCCTGATTCGGTCTCCCCCTCGAAGGGGGTACACACTGCAACTCCCCTGCTAAACTCTCGCCTCGATTTTTCAGGACCCTGGACATGGCCAACCCGACACCCGCCGATATCGAAAACCTGATTGAGCTGTTCAATCGTTCCGACTGGGACGAGATGCATCTCAAGACCGACGCGCTCGAGATCTTCCTGTCCAACGATCCGAACGCGCGGCGCCCGTCGGCGCAGGTGGTGGTGGCGGCGCCCGCAGCAGCGGCGGCCCCGCTCGTGAGTGGTGCGGCGCCTGCGGCGGCCAAGTCCGGCGCGGCGCCCGCGGCGGCGGCCCATACCGAGGTCAGCATCCCGGCCGGCATGGTCGCGGTACGCGCGCCCAACCTCGGCACCTTCTACCGCGCGCCCAAGCCGGGCGCGGCGCCCTACGTGGAAGTCGGCCAGGCCATCGAGGCCGACACCGAGGTGTGTCTCATCGAAGTCATGAAGCTCTTCACGCCGGTCAAGGCCGGCGTCAAGGGCACGGTGCGCCAGATCGTGGTCAACGACGGCACCATGGTCGAATACGAGCAGGTGCTGGTCATCATCGAGCCGGCTGCTTGAGCCGCGTCATCGGGCTGACATCGTGACTATCAAGCGTACCCTGGTGGCGAACCGCGGCGAAATAGCCGTGCGCGTGATCCGCGCCGCCCATGCATTGGGCATCGAAGCGGTGCAGGTGGTGTCGGCCGCCGACCGTGATTCCGAAGCGGCGCGCATGGCCGACCACGTGGTCGTGATCGGGCCCGCGCCGTCCAAGCAGAGTTATTTGAACGCCGGCCTCATCGTGCACGCGGCCAAGCAGACCGGCTGCGATGCGCTGCACCCCGGTTATGGTTTTCTGTCCGAGCGCGCGGAGCTTGCCAATCTCTGCGCCGAGAACGGCATCACTTTCGTTGGTCCCGCCGCTGAAACCATCGGCGCGCTTGGCGACAAGCTGCGCTCGCGCGCCATCGCCGCCGAAGCCGGTGTGCCCTTGGTGCCGGGCACCGACAAGATTGCGTCCATCACCGCCGCGCACAAGGCCGCCGAGAAACTCGGCTACCCGGTGCTGATGAAAGCTTCCGCCGGCGGCGGCGGGCGCGGCATGTTCGTGGCGCGCAATGCCGACGCCATCACCGCGTCCTTCGATGCCGCCAGCACCGAGGCCCAGGAAGCCTTCGGCGACGGTACGCTCTACATGGAGCGCTACGTCGAGAACGCGCGCCACGTCGAAGTGCAGGCGGTCGGCGATGGTAAAGGCCGCGTGGTGCATTTCGGCGAACGGGACTGCTCGGTGCAGCGCCGCTACCAGAAAGTCATCGAGGAAGCGCCCTGCGCCTTGATGCCGGCCAAGCTGCGCGGCGAGTTGCACGAGGCAGCCTGCAAGCTGCTGTCGTCGATGAAGTACCTCAACGCCGGCACCGTCGAGTTCCTGTACGACGTCGACAGGCAGGCGATTTACTTCATCGAAGTGAACACGCGCATCCAGGTCGAGCATCCGGTCAGCGAGCAGGTGACGGGCTTCGACCTGGTGCAGACCCAGTTCCGCATCGCGGGCGGCGAGCCGGCGCTGCCGCGCCAGGACCAGGTCAAGGTCGGTCGTCACGCCATCGAGTGCCGCATCAACGCCGAGGACGCGGCGAAGAACTTCATGCCGAGCCCGGGCCGCATCACGCGCTGGTCGCCGCCGCGTGGCGCCGGCATCCGCGTCGACAGCCATTGCCATGACGGCTACCTGGTGCCGCCTTACTACGACTCGATGATCGCCAAGCTCATCGTCACCGCCGACGACCGGCCGTCCTGTGTCGAACGTCTGCAGCGCGCGCTGGCGAACTTCGAAGTGGAAGGCCTGACCACCAATATTCCGCTGCTGCGCTACATCGTCGCGCAGCAGGATTTCGCCGAGAACCGTTTTCACACCAAGTGGCTGGAACAGAGCGTCCTGCCCGCTTTCCAGCAAGAGCACGTTTGAGGAGCCACCATGGCGCACATTGAATTTTTGGACGAAACCATGCGCGACGGGCAGCAGAGCCTGTGGGGCATGCGCATGCAGGCCGGCATGGCGCTGCCGGTCTCGCCCATCCTCGATCGCACCGGCTTCCGCGTCATCGATCTGACCGGCTCCTCGATGTTCGAGTGTCTCATCAAGTATTGCCACGAGAATCCCTGGGAAGGCCTGGACCTGCTGGTGCAGTCCATGCCGCGCACGCCCATCCGCGGCGGCATGCGCTCCAACGCCTCGGTGACTTTCGGCGTCACGCCCGACTCATTGATGGACGCCTGGATGCGCCAGCTGAACGTGCACGGCGTGCGCAGCTTCTGGATTTACGACGTCCTTTTCAACAACGACAAGACCAAGCGCCTGGCCAAGATTGCCAAGGAGTTCGGCTCGGAAGTCGCGGGCGCGATCATGTTCACGCTGTCGCCGGTGCACACCGACGAGTACTACGCCAAGCAGGCGGATGAATTGTCGGTCTCGCCGGACATCGACACGCTCTTGCTCTACGACACCGCCGGCGTGCTGGAAAAGGAACGCATGCAGACCCTGCTGCCGGCGATCGTGGCCAAGTCGCGCGGCAAGCCCATCGAGTTCCATTCCAACAACCTGCTCGGCCAGTCGGCCAAGGCCTATCTCGACAGCATCGAGCTCGGTGTATCGATCCTGCATACCGCCAGCCGACCGATGGCCAATGGCCCGTCGGTGCCGTCGACGGAAGTGATGGTGCGCAACATCGAGTTGAAGGGCCACAGCCATTCGCTCGACACCAAGCTCTTCGCGCCGGTCGCCGAGCATTTCGAGAAGGTCGGCAAGGCCGCCGGTTTCCTCGTCAATCAATATGCCGAGTACGACGTGCTCTCGATCCAGCACCAGGTGCCGGGCGGCATGGTCGGCACGCTGAAGGCGCAGCTCGTGCAGCACGGCATGAGCGACAAGCTCGAGGAAGTCCTGAATGAGACCGCCAAGGTGCGCAAGGAACTCGGCTATCCCGGCATGGCGACGCCGTTCTCGCAGCTGGTCGGCACGCTCGCGGTGCTGAACATCGTCACCGGCAAGCGCTACGCCTCGATACCCGACGAGGTCATCCAGTACGCGGCCGGCTTCTACGGCCAGACCGCCGCGCCCATCGATCCGAACATCATGGACATCATCATGTCCTCGCCGCGCGCCAAGCAGGTGGTGGCCAACCCGCCGCCGCAGCCGACCATCGAGGAGCTGCGCAAGGAATACGGCACCGATGACGACGACGAACTGATCCTGCGCGCGCTGGTGCCGGGCGAGGGCCTGGAGAAGATGAAGAAGGCGGGACCGGTCAAGACCACCTATCCCTACCTGTCCTCGCCGGAGCTCGACCAGGTGCGGCGCCTGATGAACATCGCACGTTCGCCCTGGTCGAGATCAAGGCGGCCGAGTTCGAACTGACGCTGCGCAAGAACGCATGAAGCTGCGTCGCGCGGTCATCGTCGACGTGGTGCGTTCGCCCTTCGGGCGGGCGCGCGAGACCGGCGCGCTGGCGAGCCTGCACCCGGTCAACCTCTACGCGGCGGTGCTGGAAGCGCTGGTCAAGCGTACCGGCATCCCGCCGGCGCTCATCGAGGACTGCATCACCGGCTGCGTGATCCAGGTCGCCGAACAGTCCGGCAACATCGGCCGCCAGGCGGTGCTGGCCGCAGGACTGCCGGAATCGATTCCCGCCGTCACGCTCGACAGGAAATGCGGCTCGGCGCAGCAGGCCATGGACTTCGCGGCCCAAGGCGTGATCGCCGGCGCCTATGACTGCGTGATCGCCGGCGGCGTGGAGATGATGAGTCTCGTGCCCATGAAGGTGAACCGCATGGGCAAGGACAACGAGGGGTCGCGTTTCCATGCGCGCTATCCCGAGGGGCTGATTCGCCAGGGCATCTCGGCCGAACTCATCGCCGCACGCTGGGGTATCTCGCGCGAGGCGCAGGATGCCTTCTCGCTGCGTTCGCACCAGCTTGCCGCCGCCGACAGCGGCGCGTCACGTGACATCTTGCCGCTCGAAGTCGACGCCGCCGACGGCCGCAGGACCGTCAGCAAGGACGAAGGCGTGCGCGCCGATTCCACGCTCGAGAAATTGCTGAGCCTTAAGCCGGCCTTCGAAGACGCCGCCATGGCCGCGCGCTATCCCGAGATCAACTGGAGCGTGACGGCCGGCAACGCCAGCCAGGTCACCGATGGCGCCAGCGCCATGCTGATCATGGAAGAACAACTCGCCCACAGTCTCGGCTTGAAGCCACGTGCCGCCATCACCCATTTCGCGGTGATGGGCGACGACCCCTTGATGATGCTGACCGCCATCATTCCCGCCACGCGCAAGCTCCTGAAGCGCGCGGGACTCTCTATCGACGCCATCGATGCTTACGAGGTCAACGAAGCGTTTGCCTCGGTGCCGCTGGCCTGGGAAAAAGATCTCGGCGCCGATCCGGACAAGCTCAATGTCTTCGGCGGCGCCATCGCGCTCGGCCACCCGGTCGGCGCCTCGGGCGGCCGCCTGGTCGCCAACCTGTTGCGTGCGCTCGAAGCGCGCAACGGCCGTCATGGTCTCGTCACCATGTGCGAAAGCGGCGGCATGGCCAACGCCACGCTCATAGAACGCCTTTAACAACGCCATATCACGCAGGGGAGAACGCCCATGGCCGGACGCATGCAGGACAAGATCACCATCATCACCGGCTCGGGCTCGGGTATCGGCGCCGCCTGTTTCGAACTCTTCGCGCGCGAAGGCGCGACCGTCATCGGCTGTGGCCGGCGCCTGGGCCAGCTCGAAGAGCAGCTCGCCAAGGTCAAGGCGGCCGGCGGCCAGGGCATGGTGATGTCGGCGGACCTGTCCAAGAACGAGGACGCCACGCGCGTGGTCGAGGAGACCATCAAGACCTACGGCCGCGTCGATTGCCTGGTGCACAGCGCCAGCGTCGGCTGGAGTTGGAGCCACACCAGCCCCAACTCCATGAACGACATTGCCACCACGCCGCCGGACAAGTGGCATGAAGTGGTGGGCATCAACATGAATGCCGCCTATTACCTGTGCCATGCGGTGCTGCCGCACATGCTGGCGCGCAAGAAAGGTTCGCTGACCATGGTTGCCAGCATTTCGGGCATGGTCGGCATGAAGACCGCCCACACCTACTGCGCGGCCAAGGGCGGCGTCATCAACCTGGTGCGCGCCATGGCCAACACCTATGGCAACCAGGGCATACGCGCCAATGCCGTGTGCCCGGGCTATACCGACACGCCGATGATCGCCGACGTCATGAACATCTTCGACGATCAGCACGAAGCCAACTGGCTGACGCCCATGGAGCGCGCCGGCACGCCGATGGAAATGGCCTACGGCTGCCTGTTCATGGCCTCCGACGAAGCGAGCTATGTGAACGGCGCGATCCTGCCCATCGACGGCGGCACCACCGCGCGCCAGTAATCGCTCATTGCACCTGCGAAAAAGCCGCCCATGGAGGCGGCTTTTTTGTGCGTGATGAATTCGCGGCGAAGGCTTGCTAGCGCGTCAAGCCCCACAGCCGCGTCAGCGGCATCGGCAGCTCACACGACGCCGCGACGCCGGCGATGACGGTGGCGCCGGCTTCGCCGGTATCGTGGAAAAGAGGCGAGGCATAGGGCGCGCCTTCGGCATTGGCAAAGCAGCTCACCACCGGCGCGTTGGCGGCATGATCGCCGCGGCGGATGACGAGGCCGAGGTCGCCGTTCTTCATGGTCACGAAGGTGCCGGGCGGGTAGATGCCCAGTTCCTTGACGAACTGCTGGGCGAGCGCCGGCGCCACGCGCAGGCGCTTCTGCACGAAGATTTCACGCACCGCCTGCTGCGCGTGCAAGCCTTCGCGGTAGGCACGCGGCAAGACCATGGCGGCGTAGTTGTCGGCCAGGGCGATGATCGAGGTCAGCTGTTCGAGCCGCGGCGACAGGCGGGCCGACGGATAGCCGCTGCCATCGCTGCGCGCATGGTGATGCAGCACCATGCCCAGCCACAAGGGATCGTCGACGCCGGCGCTGCGCAACAGCTCGAAGCCCTGTTGCGGATGGTCGTGCACCGCGCGCCGCTGCGCGTCGTCGAGGGGCGATTGTTGCCGGGACAGCGCGTCCTGCAGTTCCAGCATGCCGAGATTGCCGGTCAGTGCCGCGCAGCACAGGCTGTCGCGCAAGGTCTCGTCCAGCCCCGCGCGGCGCGCCAGCATGTCGCTGATGGTGGCCACCAGCAGCGGATGGGTCTCGGTATAGGCCGCCTGCTCCAGCATCAGGCCACCGAGCATGGCGTCGGGATGGCGGCCGATCAGCAGGCGCCATTGCGCAGCCATGGCCACCAGCGAGTCCAGTGCGCTGCCGCCCGGCCCCTCGGCGAGGCCGAGCAGGCCGGCGTGCAGGTCGCTCCTGAGGGCGGCGAGCTGTTCGAACACCGACAGCCTGACCGGCGTCAGCGTCGCTTCGAGATCGGCCTCGGTGCGTTCGCGGCACACGCGTCGCTCCAGCAGCCGCTCGATCTGTTGCTCGTGGGTGATGACCGTGCCCTGGCGCAGTACCAGGATGCCGCGCCGGTCGACGAGGTCCCAGGGCAGGGGCTCGCCCAATGGCAATTCCACGGGCCGGATCTGGATGTAATTCGCGGCGCTCATCATGGCGCCACCGCAAGGGAAGCCGGGGGCATGCCTGTATGTCGTCCGCCGGGGCGCGGACTTGAAGAGCCCAGGGCTTTTTGCCCGACCTGCCGGCGCTGCCCTGTCGGCCGCGCAATCCGGCCTACAATGAAACTCCAACCACCCCGACGCGGAGGATCCGATGAGCGCAAACGCCTACGTTCTCACCCCCGATACCTACCCCAAGCCCTTGAGCGTGGTGGGCGTCGACGTCACCGTGCTGGCCTCGGCCGCCGCCACCAATGGCTACGAAGTCACCCTGCAGGAGGGCAACGCGGGCTCCGGACCGCCGCTCCATTCCCACCCCTGGGACGAGTGCTTCTTCGTGCTGTCGGGGGAAGTGGAGTTCAGCTTCCAGGACAAGACCGTCAAGGCCATGCCGGGCACCATGTTCCACCTGCCGGCCGGCACGCCCCATGGCTTTCAGATCACGCAGGACGGCTCGCGCATGCTGGAGATGACCGGCAAGGGCAGCCGCTCGACGCAGATGTTCGCCGGTGTCGACCGCGAAGTCGCGCATCGCGCGCCGCAAGCAGAAGACATTCCGCTGCTGCTCGACGTGCTGGCGCGGCACGATGTGAAGGTCGAGGCCTGACGACTGGAAATCGATGGCTCAATGCCGTGGCGGCGGCGCGCTCCCGTAGGTGCGAATTCATTCGCACATTGGAGGCGGGATTCAGCGCACCGCAGCGGACATCCAGTGTGCGAATGAATTCGCACCTACGGTTGCAGGACCTTTGCCCAACCGTCAGCGGTCCTCCAGCATGCGCAGCACCACGCGCAGGTGCTGGTATTTCCATTCACCGTTGATCTTCACGTAGTCGTCGTTGTAGCGCAGCGTCATCCAGGTCTTGCGGCCGTCGCCCTCGGTCTGGTCCCACGGCCCCATGATGTACCACTGCGCGGTGGCGCGATTGCCGTCGATGTCGATGATGGGGTTCATGATGTTGTGCTGCGAGAAGCTGAACATGTCCTTGAACTTCTGGAACAGCTCGCGCACCGCCTGCGGGCCGACCGCCTTGCCGAAGTCGGGGCTCTCCCAGATGCCGTCCGGCGCGAACAGCGCGCCGATGCGATCGGGGTTGTGCATGTCATCGCAGATGTCGCAGTAGATGGCTTTCAGTTTCTTGATCGCTTCGATGTCTTCGAGGCGGGTGATGCGGGCTTCAAGTGCGGCGAGATCCATGGGGCGCTCCTCTCGTTGTGGCTGGTCGCTGTTTATATGTCCTGCCAGCGCCATTGCACAATTCCGCTTTGGCGTTAGCTGCGCGCGCGATGTCGAATCGTTATCCTGACGCGCACCTGCACCCTGGAATCGAACTTGAACGCGCCCATCACCGACGGCGACGCCCTGCCGCTTCGCTACCACACGCCCGCAAGCTGGGCGGCCGAGGTGTTGGCCGAGCCCCTGGCGCTGTTGGGCGATCACGCGCACCTCGAACGCAAGGCCGCCGCCAATGCGCTGGAACTGGTCAATCGCTGGCCGGGCGCGGTGTGCCCCGATGGCTGGGTCAGCATCCTGGCGGCGGTGGCGCGCGACGAGTCGGTGCACCTGCAGGCGGTCAGCCGCCTGTTGGCCGCGCGCGGCGGTACGCTGCCGCGCGTGCATCGCAACGTCTACGCCAGCGCCCTGCATGGCCTGGTGCGACGTGGCCAAGGGGCACATGAGCTGCTCGACCGCCTGCTGGTCTCGGCCTTGATCGAAGCGCGTTCCTGCGAGCGCTTCGCGCTGTTGGCGGCCGGCGCCGAGGACCGCGAACTCGGTGACTTCTTCAACAGCCTGCGCGGCTCGGAACTCGGCCATTACAAGGTCTTCCTGCATCTCGCCGGCATGCTGGTCGGTGACGGGCAGTGGCAGGCGCGCTGGGAGGAGATGCTCCCACAGAGGCCCCGCCCCATGAGCAAGACCAGCAAACGCGTCATTCCCGCAGCGCAGAAATCCTTCTACGACAACTACCACTTCGCGCCGGCCGTCATCGATGGCAAGCACCTGCGCTGTTCCGGCGTCATCGGCATCAAGATGGCCGATGGCAGCGTGTCGACCGATCCGGCGGCGCAGTTCACGCAGGCGTTCGAGAACCTGGCCGAGGTGCTGGAAGAGGGCGGCGCGAGCTTCGAAGACATCACCGAGATGACCACTTTCCACGTCGGTCTGCAGGCCAACCTCGCGGCATTCATGGCGGTCAAGGACAACTACATCAAGGAGCCCTACCCGGCCTGGACCGCCATCGGCATCACCGAACTCGCGGTGCCCGGCGGGCTGGTCGAGATCCGCGTGACGGCGCGCCTGCGCGACTGACGAGGCACGCGAAACCCCGGCGGGTGCACGCATTTTGCTGCACCTGCGGGGGTGGCAATGCGCTTGGCCCTCGTAATACAGTGCCGTGAGCCAATCACCACGTAACGCAGGGGAGATTCACGCATGGCCACCAGTCCGCAGGCCCAGGCCGCCGCTTTCACGATACCCACCGCCCAGGAACTGGGCTTCGATCCGATGGAGCTGCGGCGCAAGTACGCCGAGGAGCGCGACCGCCGCCTGCGTGACGAAGGCAATGCCCAGTACCTCGAGGTCGCGGGGCAGCTGGAGCGCTTCAACGACGACCATTACATCGACAAGCCGCTGGTGCGTGAACCGATCAGCGAAACCGTCGAGGTGTTGATCGTCGGCGGTGGCTTCGGCGGGCAGCTTGCCGCCGCGCGGCTCAAGCAAGCCGGCATCAGCGATTTCCGTATTCTCGAGAAGGCCGGCGATTTCGGCGGGACCTGGTATTGGAATCGCTATCCGGGCGCGCAGTGCGACATCGAAGCCTATGTCTACCTGCCGCTGCTGGAAGAAACCAATTACATCCCCAAGGAAAAATATTCCTACGCGCCCGAGATCCTGGCGCATGCGCAGCGCATAGGCCGGCATTTCGATCTCTATCCGAAGACCTGCTTCCAGACCCAGGTGCACACCGTGCGCTGGCATGACAGCGACAGGCGCTGGCACGTCACCACCGACCGCGGCGATCTGATCAAGGCGCGCTTCGTGATCATGTCCAGCGGTCCGCTCAACCGGCCCAAGCTGCCGGGCATTCCCGGCATCGAATCGTTCAAGGGCCATACCTTCCACACCAGTCGCTGGGATTACGACTACACCGGCGGCAGTTCGTCGGGCGGCATGACCAAGCTCGCCGACAAGCGCGTCGGCATCATCGGCACCGGCGCGACGGCCATCCAGTGCGTTTCCTATCTTGCGCGTGATGCCAAGCACCTCACGGTGTTTCAGCGCACCCCGTCGGCGATCGACGAGCGTGGCAACAAGCCGACCGATCCGGCCTGGGCGAAATCCCTCCAGCCCGGCTGGCACAAGGAGCGCAACGAAAATTTCGTCTCGATCCTGAACGGCATTCCGCAGGACGTGGACATGGTCAACGACCGCTGGACGGATCTGTTCAAGGCGCTGACCAAGCTCATGACCGGTGCCGCCGGCACCGGCATGACGCCGGAACAGGTTGCCCTGATGGGAGAAATCGCCGACTACCAGAAGATGAATGCGATCCGTGAGCGGGTGGCCAAGTCGGTCACCAAGCCGGAGGTCGCCGAAAAGCTCAAACCCTGGTATCGGCAGTGGTGCAAGCGTCCGGTGTTCAACGACGAGTTCCTGCCGACCTTCAACCGCGACAATGTCACGCTGGTCGATACCCGCGGCCTGGGCGTTGATCGCGTCACCGACAAGGGCGTGGTGGTGGACGGCGTGGAGTACGAACTCGACTGCCTGATCTTCGCCACCGGATTCGAGGTCGGCACCGCTTACACGCGCCGTGCCGAATTCGAAGTCTACGGCCGCGACGGTCAGTCGCTGTCGGATTACTGGCGCGAGGGCATGCGCACCTTTCATGGTTTCCACAGCCGCGGCTTTCCCAACTGCTTCCACATGGGACTGACGCAGACCGGCCTCGCGCCGAATTTCACCTACATGCTCGATCGCCAGGCGACTCATCTGGCCTACATCATCGAGCAGACCAGATCCCGCGGTAAGCAGGTGGTGGAAACTACGGTGAAGGCTGAATGCGACTGGCTGGACACCGTTCACAAGCCCAACTTCATGTCGGACTACCTCGCACAATGCACGCCCGGCTATTACAACGCCGAAGGCAAGGTGGGCGACGGCAAGACACGCGGGTTCTTCGAGGAGCAGTATGAAAGCGCGGTCGGCTTCTACGGACTGCTCGCGAAGTGGCGCGAACAGGGCGCGATGGACGGCCTGGAACTGAGCTGAAGGCCAACGGCCCGGGAGCGCCCATGGATCATTTCGATGTCATCATCGTCGGTGCCGGCCTGTCCGGCATCGGCGCCGCGCGTCAACTCATGGACCATTGTCCGGGCAAGAGCTTCGCCCTGCTCGAGGCGCGCGACGCCATCGGCGGCACCTGGGACCTGTTCCGCTACCCGGGCATCCGCTCCGACAGCGACATGTACACCATGGGCTACGACTCCAAGCCGTGGCTGGAGCCCAAGGCCATCGCCGACGGGCCGTCGATCCTGTCCTACGTGCAGGAGGCGGCGCGCGAACGCGGTATCGACCAGCGGATTCGATTCGGCCACCGCATGAAGCACGCGGCATGGTCGAGCGCGGACGGGCGCTGGACGCTCGAATGCGAGCGTGACGGCGAGCGAGTCACGCTGTCGTGCAACGTGCTCTTGATGTGCAGCGGCTACTACACCTACGCCCACGGCCACACGCCGAGCTTCGCCGGCAGCGCGGATTTTGGCGGGCGCATCGTGCATCCGCAGCTCTGGCCACAGGATCTCGACTATCGCGGCAAGCGCGTGGTGATCATCGGCAGCGGCGCGACCGCCATGACCCTGGTGCCGGCCATGGCGCGCGAGGCGGCCAATGTCACCATGCTGCAACGCTCGCCGACCTACGTGGTGTCGCTGCCGGCCAAGGATCCGATAGCGACCTTGCTGCGCGCGATATTGCCCGAGCAGCTGGCCTACAGGCTCACGCGCGCCAAGAACGTGTGGTTCCAGCGTTACATCTACCAGCAGACGCGCAAGCAGCCGCACAAGATGCGCGCGCGCCTGATCAACATGGTGCGCAAGCAGCTCGGGCCGGACTTCGACGTCGAGAAGCATTTCACGCCGAGCTACATGCCCTGGGATCAGCGCCTGTGCCTGGTGCCGGATGCAGACCTGTTCAAGGCATTGCGCGCCGGCACGGCCGACGTCGTCACCGATGAGATCGAGTGCTTCACACGCGACGGCATCCGCTTGAAATCGGGCCAGACCCTCGCCGCCGACATCATCGTCACCGCCACCGGCCTCGACATGGAACTGCTGGGCGGCGCAAGCTTCGCGGTCGACGGCGCACCGGTGTCCTTCCCCGACACCTGGTCGTACAAGGGCATGATGTTTTCCGACGTGCCCAATCTCATCTACACGCTCGGCTACATCAACGCCTCGTGGACCTTGCGTTCGGAACTGGTGGCCGAATACGTGTGCCGCCTCATCAATCGCATGGGCGAACTCGGCTGCGTGAGCGCGACGCCGCGCTTGCGCGCGGCCGATCGCAACATGACGCCGCACCCGATGATCGAGGACTTCTCGCCCGGCTACATGCGCCGCGCGCTGCACCTGTTTCCGAAGCAGGGCGACCGTGATCCGTGGCGCAATACCCAGAACTACACGCTCGACAAGAAGACCATCCGCGAGGCGCCGCTCGACGACGGCGTGATGGTGTTCGCCAAGGCCGGCGGCGCGCGTGATGCCGAACAGCGCAGCGCGGCCTGACGGCCACGCGCCGCGTCGCGCGCGCGCGCCAGGTCTGCGCGCGGCGCTCACCTGGGCCTGCCTCGCGCTGCTGTCGACCGCGACCCGCGCCGCCGATCCCACCGCCACCGAGCGCCTGATGGGCATGGCCGATTGCATCCGTGACGCCGGCGACATGAAGGGCGCGCCGCGCGAAGCCTTCATGACCGATTGCATGGCGCGCAAGGCGCGCGCCACGGCCGCCGTGGCGCCGCCCGCCGCGGTCGCCGCTGAACCGGTACTGCCCGGCCAGGCCGTGGCACCGGTGGCGCCGGCACCTATCGCACCGCTGGACCCGGACGCGCTGCCGCCGCAGGAACGCATTCTCGCCTGCGCCACCGCCAGCAAGGGCATGCAGGGCGAGGCGCGCCAAGCCTACTTGAGGCAATGCCTGAAACAGGACAACGCGGCGCCGGCGCTGGTCGCCGAGCGCGCCCAGCGGCGCGCGGGCTGCGCCAGCCAGGCGCGTCTGCAGCCGCCGGAAGAGCGCGTCGCCTTTATCGATGAATGCATGAACGGGCGTGGGCCCGGCGCCGTGCGGGGCAGCGTGGCGCCGGGCGTCATCAACCAGGCGACGGTGCCGAAGCTGCGTGACACCGGCGCCGCGCGCCAGCGTGCCGCCTGCGTGGTCGCCGCCCGCGATCAACAGGGCGCCGCGCGCCAGGCTTTCATCGAACGCTGCGTGGCCGCCCACCCCGGCTTGCCCCAGGCGGCCGTGGCGCCCGCGCCGGCCACCAGTGCGAGCAATCCCGCCCAGGATCGCATGCTGCGCAACCAGGTCTGCACGGACCAGGTGCGCGCCCAGGCCATGACCGGCGCCAAGGCCATGGCCTTCATGAATACCTGCATGGCGCGACCCTGAGTCGCCACCCCGGCGCGCGTCGCGAGGCCGGGCAAATGCGAACTGTTTCGCGTATCTCGCACGCGCGGCGGGGTTCTGTCGCGGAGTGATTCGCGGCTACCATTCCCGTAGCGCTTACAGGAGAGAAGCCTGCCATGAAATTCCAAGCGACGCTCGCCACCGCCCTGCTGGCCACCGGCATGATCGGCCCGGCCCACGCGGCCACCGCGACCTTCATCACCGCCAGCCCCTACGCACAGTTTTCCGACAGCCCGTTCGCGGCGCTGGCGGCCGGCAACCCGAATTTCTTTCTCGAGAACTTCGAGGACGGTTCCTTGAACACGCCCGGCGCCACAGCCAGCGCCGGCTTCGCCGTCAGTGGCGGACTCTTCATCGACTCCGTCGACGGTGATGATGGCAGTCTCGACGGCAGCGGTCTCGACGGCCATTCCTGGTACACCGGCTTTGCTCCAACCACGCTGTCGTTCTCGTTCAGCGCCGCGGCCCTCGGCTTTTTACCGACCCACGTCGGCATCGTGTGGACCGATGTCGGCTTGGTGCCCAACGGCCTGCCGCAAAACGTGGACAGCGTCGCGGTGCGCGCCTTCGATGCCAACGGTAATTCGCTGGGCGGCATCCTGTTCGACGACCTCGGTGACGGCGCGGTCAACGGCGGCACCGCCGAGGATCGTTTCTTCGGCGCCATCTTCGACGGCGGCATTTCGCGCATCACCATCACCAGCTTGAACGGCTCTCCCGACTGGGAAGTCGATCACCTGCAATACGGCTTGGCCCCGGTGCCGGTGCCGGGCGCGGCCTGGATGCTGGCGCCCGCGCTCGTCGGTCTCTTCGGCCTGCGCCGCAAGCGCGCGTAGGTCTGGTTTAAAGCGGACACGGTCGGCGCGCCACGGCGCTTGCCGCGGGCGCAGCGGGCTTGGCCTCGGCCGTCAGGGCGCCACCAGGCGATACAGACTCCCCACCACGCTCGGCGCGTAATGCGCCGGCGCGAAGGCCGTCGCCAAGGCGGCCTTGGCTCTCCAACCCGTGCAATGGCCGGGCGCAACGATGCGCGGCGCGACCCGCGCCGCGAGGTCGCGCACCGTGTCCTCGATGCGCTCTTCCATCACCTTGCCGGCCAGGTGGTAGCCGCCCAGCACCAGGTCGATCGGCACGCCCGGAAAGTTCTCCTTGACGGCCAGGCAGGCATTGACGATGCCGGCATGCGAGCAGGCCGACATCAGCGACACGCCGCGACCGCGCACGCGGGCGGCCAGGAAGCGCTCATCCATGATCAGCGGATCGGCTTCGAGGCGCTCGCCCCAGAATGAATGGTGGCCGGCCAGGCCTGTTTCGTAACGCGTGACGCGCGGTATCGCGCCGCTGCCGTAGAAAAAACCATTGGCGACCAGATGCGCATCGGCGGCTTTCACCACCTGCCCGCCGGCGGCGGCGATGGCTTCGAAGCTCGGCTCTTCCGGCAGCAGGATGAGGCTGCCATTGGCGGCCATCAAACCGCGCTGGGTGGGACGGTCGGGATGCAGGTCGACAATCAGCGGCGCGGCCAGGCCCGCCGCCTGGCGCGCGGCGGCGATGGCGGCGACGACTTCGGGAAAGCCGCCGCTGTGATCGAAATGCCAGTGCGACAGGAACAGCGCTTCGATGCGCGCGAGGTCCAGCGCCATCTGCCGTGCGTTCTCCAGCCACACGTGCGGGTAGGGGCCGACGTCGAACAACACCGTGTGGCTCTCGTCGCCGCGCCGGCCGGTCAACAGCACCGACAGGCCGTGACAGGCGCAGCACAGGTGATCGAACACCACCTTGCATTCGTGCCCCTCGTGCACGCGCGCCGCCGGCAGGCGCATGACCAGTTGCATGGCCTCGGGGATCTGCGGAATACCCTCGGCGACGCTCGACAAGGTATCGGTTTCGTTGTCGACCACCACCAGCACGTCGAGGGCGTCGAGTTCGAGCAGTTGATTGGCGATGTTCATGTCACTCCTGCTGTGCGCCATGCGTGGCGCTCTGGTAGTAGTCGAGCACTTCGCCTGTGCACTCGGTCAGCGCCACGGACGGCGCGGCGCCGTGCTTGCGCTGGCAGCCGCGCATCGGCAGCGCCACTTCGGCGAAGTTCTGTGGCACCTTGTGGCCAGCGTTGCGGCGCGCGCACGCCGCCGCGCGGTAGGCGAGATAGGTCGGCGCCGTGATGTCGGGATGGGCGTAGACGTCGTCGACGATGGAATACATCTGCACCGCGAGGCGTGCCTGCAGGGTGCTGCGCTTGTGCTTGAACACCATTTCGCGCGGCGGCAGCGGCGCCAGCGCGAAGTCCTTGCTCTGGCCGCGTTCGCGCAGCTCGATGATATTGGCCGCGGCTTCCGCTTCTATCGAACATTGAAAGCGCTCGGGCGCGGCGAGCGCGCCGCCGCCCGTGAGCATGGCCAGCATCATGCACAGCGCGCGGCGCACCGGCGTGAGCGTGTCGCGTGTGGGGCAGGTCTCATCAACGAAACGCCGGCATCACGTACTTGGCGAAGTCGGCCAACACCTTGCGCTCGACGTCCATCGGTGGCCACAGGTCGATTTCCTTGACGCCGCCGGCCTCGAGCTTCTTGATGTGCTCGATGATTTCGTCCGGCGTGCCGACCAGCGCGCCGGCCTTGATCGCGTCCGGCGTGACGTACTTGCGTTCTTCAGGCTGCAGGTACACCAGGTGACCGTCGTGGATCTGACGGAAGCGCGCCTTCTCCGGCAGGCTCATGGTCTCGACGCGCTTGAGATAATCCGGCCAGATGGCCTTGAAGTGATCGGGAATGATGGCGTCGTTGCAGCCGTTGTCCTTCCACACTTCGTAATAGAAGTGCAGTTCACAACCGACCCAGGCGCCGGTCTCGTCGATCACGCGTTCATCCGTGAGCTTGTCGCCGCTGCCGAGCACGCAACTGGTGGTGATGAAGGCGGTATGGAAGTCGGCCGGCAGCGTGCGGCCGGCCTTGGCCGCGCCGCGCGCCACGCCTTCGAGCTTGGGCTTCATGACGTCCGGCTCGCCGCCGACGGTGATGAGGCCGTCACTGAATTCGCCCGCCGCCTCCAGCGCCTTGGGCCCGTTGGCGGCCACGTAGATCGGAATACGCTGGTCGAGATTGATGAAGCGGCGCTCGCGATGCAGGAACTGGATCTCGCGGGTCTCGCCGTCATAGGTGTAATCCACCGCCTTGCCGTCCAGCAGCGCGCGCGTCACCCGCAGGTATTCGCGGAATGCCTTGACCCGCATCGGGTTCTGGCCCATCACGCGCATCGCGGTGTGGCCGGTGCCGAGGCCGAGGAAAGTGCGGCCCGGCGCCAGCTCCGCGATGCTGGCGATCGAATGGGCGGTGACCGGCGCGATGCGCGTGCCGGTGATGGCGACGCCGGTGCCGAGCTCGATACGGCTGGTGTGATGGGCGGCGAGCGCCAGCACCGCGTAGCAGTCAGACCAGATCATCTGCGAATCGCCCACCCAGGCGCGATCGAAGCCCAGGCTCTCGGCGTATTGGATGAATTCCCAGTTCTTGATGTGGGCGCTGACGCCGATGCCGAATTTCATGGGGCTGTC
Source organism: Pseudomonadota bacterium (assembly GCA_016719885.1). Taxonomy (NCBI): domain Bacteria; kingdom Pseudomonadati; phylum Pseudomonadota; species Pseudomonadota bacterium. Next base: position 115,822 of record JADJYF010000004.1, read on the forward strand.
CTCCTGCGGAAGCTGAGTGGGGCGGGCGATACACGGACCGCCGACCCCGAAATGAAAACGAATGTAAATTCTGTCGGTGGATGGAGATTGTACCGGTGAGGGCGCGGCGTGCCACGCTATAAACGAAACCAGCCCTATACCCCGGCATGGAGAATGGAAATGAATTCTAAGAACGCCCCGCGCGGTCGCATCTTCGCCGCGCTGGCCGGTGCCCTCACCTTGGGCTCGGCGCTGCTTGCGACACCCGTCAACGCCGCCGTGCTGACCTTCGACGGTGATGTTTGCGAGCCGAGCGGCACCTGCAGTGACAGTTCGCTGATCTCGCAGAGTTACGGCGACGTTGCCGGTGTACTCGATGTTCAATACGCCAACCTGGCCGGCAATCCTGGTATCGCCTCACTGCGCTTTTGGGGCACTGATTACAACGACCTGGTGAGAGTCGCGTGGACCGACGGCGGTGACGGTGGCTCGCGCGCCGAGATCTTCCTGAAGCCTTTGAACGGCGGCGTGGTCACGCTGAACAGCTTCGACCTCGGCGCATGGCCCGACACGCAGCGCACCACGAGCTTCACCATTCTCGACGGCGACGGCAACCTGCTGGCCAGTTCGGGGGGTGACATCACCATCGGCATACAGCCTGGCAACCTGCACAACCATTTCGATTTCGGCGACGTTGCCAGCAATACCGGCATCCGCATCCAGTGGGGCCCGTCGGCCTTCAACGTCGGTATCGATAACGTCGACTTCAGCGTGAGCGCGGTGCCGCTGCCGGCGCCGGCCTGGTTGCTCGGCGCGGGTGTCGTGGCCCTGGCTGCACGGCGCCGTCGCAAGGTGTGACGTCCGGCCTCGCCGGATCTGAAAAGGCGGCCCACGGGCCGCCTTTTCGTTGCTGGCGACTCAACGCTTCAGCGCGCGTGACATGAGGAAATCCTGGCGCACGAAGTTGTCGTGGAAATATTGTCCCGCCAGTGCGTCGAACTCGGCGCGAAAGGCCGCAAGCCGGTCCGGTTCGGCGCCCAGCGACTCGACGATTTTCAACACCGGCGCCGCGTTGCGCTCCATGAAGATGCGCGCGTGGGCCGGGCTCAGGGCCGGGAAGCGCATGCAGCCGCGATCGAAACGCAGCTCGCTCACCGCATCGGCCAGACGCTCGCGCACGATGTGCGGGTCGCCCCATTCAATCGGTGAACGCGCGCCGTCCGGTAAGGGCGGCGCGTAGCGGCCGGTGAGCGCGAACATGCGGCCGGTATAGAGCTCCGGCGGCCAGGTCGAGAACGCAATGGTGCCGCCCGGCTTCAGCACGCGCAGCATCTCGGCGATGGTGACCTCGGGGCGCGGACCGAACATGTGACCGAACTGGCTCAGCACCACGTCGAAGCGGGCGTCGTCGAACGGCAAGGCTTCGACATCGGCCTCGACGAATTCGACGTCGAGGCCGGCCAGCGTGGCGTTGGCGCGCCCGACTTCGAGCAGCGCCGGCGTCAGGTCGGCGCCCGTGACCGTGGCGCCGGCGCGCGCCGCGGTCAGCCCCACCACGCCGGTGCCGCAACCGACGTCGAGCACGCGTTGCCCACTCTTCACGCCGGCGAAGCGCACGAGATCCGGCGCCACCGACCCGGTCAGCATTTCGAAAGGCGTAAAGCTTGCCCACGCAACGCGCGCGGCCTCTTTCATCTTGGCTATGGGATCCATGGGCGCTGGCCTCCGCTGGCGACGGCTTGATACCGTCATTGTGGGTGCGAATGCATTCGCGCCCATAGGGAAATCGCGCGGTGGGAGTACCGACGCGCGGGAGCGAACGTATCATGAACTCATCATCGCCGTCTTGCCGTTGACATCATGCCCGAAGGTCCCGAAATCCGACTCGAAGCCGACAAGCTCGCCGCGGTATTGGACGGTGAGATCATCATTGCCGCCGACTGCACGCTGCCGGCGCTACGGCGCGGCGTGGCAAGCTTGGCCGGTCAGCGCGTGAGCGAGGTCACGACACGCGGCAAGGCCATGCTCATCCGCTTCGACGACCAGCGCACCCTGTATTCCCACAATCAACTCTATGGCCGCTGGTACGTGATGGCGCCCGGCGCGCTGCCACGCACCACGCGCAGCCTGCGCCTGGCGTTGCACAGCGCCAAGGGCAGCGCGCTTTTGTACAGCGCCTCGACCATCGAACTGCTGGCGCCACCAGAGCTCGCGGCGCATCCCTTCCTGAGTCGCCTCGGGCCCGATGTCTTGTCCGACACACTCGACTGGCGCACGCTCGCCGAGCGTCTCGACGCGCCGGCCTTTCGTCGCCGCGGCGTCGCCGCGCTGTATCTCGATCAAACTTTCCTGGCCGGCATCGGCAACTACCTGCGCTCCGAGATCCTGTTCTTCGCGCGCGTGCCGCCGAGTGCGCGGCCGCTGGATCTCGACGCGCGTCAGCGTGCGCGTCTGGCGCGTTGTTCGCTGGATGTCACGCGTCGCGCCTACCAGGCGCGCGGCGTCACCAATCCCCATCGGCGCGTGGCCGAATTGAAAGCGGCGGGCGTCAAGCGTGGCGGATATCGTTTCGCGGTGTTCGCGCGCGAAGGGCAGCCGTGCTACGAGTGCGGTACGAGCATCGAGCGCATGGAAGCGGGTGCGCGACGCCTGTACTGGTGCAGGCAGTGCCAGGGTGGCGCGGAAGGCGAGACTGGCGACGAGGCGGCACGCCGACCGCCCCGTCGCTGCGCCTGATGTCAGGCGGCCGCGCTGCGTTTGAACTGCGGCAGGACATCCTCGATGAGCGCCGCCTGCGAGGCGGACCACGCCGAGTATTCATCCTTGAAGTCGAAATTGATCACGAGCAGCGTGCCGAAGCCACCGGACTCGGCAACCATGTCGCCGAGCTTGCCCGCCACCGTCGACGGCGAACCCACCAGCCAGTTGTGATCGACCAGGTATTCGGGCGTGACGTCGGAGTCGGGCACGCTTTGATCGTGCTTGAACACCGACAGCAGGCGGAACTGGCCGAACAGCGGCAACAGGTATTCGCGATAGGCGCGGCCCATCATGCCGTTCAGCGCCAGCTTGCGTGCCTCGGCATCGGTGTCGGCGATGTAGACCTCGCGTACCACGCGCCAATCCTGGCGGTTTGCCACGCGGCCGACGCGCTCGGCGCCGCGCACCACGGAATCCCAATGGTCACGCAGGTATTCCTGCGAGAGGTTGAGGCTCAAAGGCATGAAGCCCAGCTCACCGGCCAGCTCCAGGGTGTCGGAGCGCGGCGACAGGCCGGCGATGCCGATGGGCGGGTAGGGCTTTTGCAAAGGCTTGAGATGGCGCTGCAGGCGGCCGTCGAACATCGGCGCGATGCCGTTCACGTTCCAGTACTTGCCGCGGTACTCGAACGGCTCGTCGCAGGTCCAGAGCTTGAGGATGATGTCCAGCGCTTCGCGCGTCATGACGCGGTTCTCGCCCGCCATGCCGTCGATGGCGAACTGCGCCCAGTCGCTCGGCAGACCGCCGGCGCCGACGCCGAACATCAGGCGACCTTGCGCAATGTGATCCATGAAGGCCACACGTCCGGCCAGTTCGGCCGGATGGTGATAGGGCAACAGGTGGGCGCCGGCCGCGAGCTTGATGCGCTTGGTGCGCAGCAGGGCCTGGGCGATCAGGATGTCGGGCGCGGGATTGGGCTCCCACGGCGCGGTGAAGTGCTCTCCTATCCACGCTTCGGAAAAACCCAGGCGGTCGCACAGGGTGATGTGTTCCAGATCCCATTCGAAACCGTCGCGCAATGAGCGCTCCGGCGGGTGGGACGGCATCATGAAAACTCCGACTTCCATTGCAAGCTCCGCGTTGTATGTCGGGGCCGACGCTAGCACGGCGCCTGGCGGGTCGCAACGCGAGCGCCGCCTCGTTCCGCGTGCGTGGCGCGCGGCAGTTGGCTACGCTTGGCGCTTGTCTCGAATCAAGAGTAAGCCATGCGCGCGACAGTCATGATCCTTCTCGGCCTTGCGGCATGCGTCGCGGCGCATGCGCTCGAACCGGCCGCCAGTGTCTATCGTCACGGTCGCATCTATACCGTCGACGCGGCCAATCACTGGGCCGAGTCGCTGGCCATCAGCGACGGTCGCATCGTCAGCATTGGCAGCGATGCGGAGGTGGCGCGCTACATCGGTCCGCACACGGAAGTCGTCGAACTCGGCGGCCGCATGGTCATGCCCGGCATCCACGACATGCATCTGCATCCGGTCGAAGGTGGCTTCCAGGAATTGGTGGAATGCACGTTTGCGTTCGTCACGCCGCTCGCCGACATCGTCGGCAAGATTCGTGAGTGCGCCGCGCACAAGGCCAAGGGTGAATGGATCCGCGGCGGTCAATGGGCGGCCGAAACCCTCGAAACACCCAATCCGCCGACGCTCGCCATGCTCGACGCGGCGGCGCCCGACAACCCGGTGTTCCTCATCGATTCGACCTATCACAACGCGTGGGTCAATTCGCGCGCGCTCGAAGCCTTGGGCATCGATGCCAACACCGCCGATCCGAAGGGCGGCGCCATCGTGCGCGATGCGACGACGCGCAAGCCCACCGGCATCCTGTTCGACAACGCCGCCTATTTCGCCATGAAGCGTTTGCCGGTGCGCAGCGACGCGCAATACCAGGCCGCCGCGCAATGGGCGGTGGCCAAGCTCAACAGCGTCGGCGTGGTGGCGATGAAGGATGCGCTCGCGGATGGCTATTCAGTGCGTGCCTACGCGGCCTTGGATCGCGCCGGCAAGCTCAACCTGCGCGTCGCCACCAGCCGTCCGTGGCGCGCCACCTGGACCGAGAGCGACGCGGACGAGGCGCGCAATCGCGCCCATTGGCGCGATGACGAGACCACTCACGTGCGCACCGGTTTCGCCAAGATTTTTGTCGATGGCATTCCGCCCACACGCACCGCGGTGATGCTCGAGCCCTACCTGCCCGACGCCAAGCATCATGCCGGCTTCAAGGGTGAACCGCAGCACACGCAGGCCGATCTCGATGCGGCGCTCGTCGAACTCGACAAGCTCGGTCTGACGGTCAAGATGCATGCCACCGGCGATGGCTCGGCGCGCGCCGCGCTCGACGCCATCGCCGCCGCGCGCAAGGCCAACGGCGCCTCCGGTCTGCGTCATGAAATTGCCCATGCCGAATTGATTTCCGCCGCCGACATTCCGCGTTTTCGCGAGCTCGATGCGGTGGCCGAACTGTCGCCGATCCTGTGGTATCCCGGCCCGCTGGTGGACATGATGGCGGCGGTGATGGGCCGTCAACGCGCCGAGCAGTTCTGGCCCATCAGGTCGATGCTCGATGCCAAGGTCAACATGATCTACGGCTCTGATTGGCCGTCGGTGGTGCCGACGCCCAATCCGTGGCCAGGCATCGAGGCGATGGTGACGCGCAAGGATCCTTACGCGAATTCGCCTTCCTCCGTCACGCTCGGCTCGGCACAGGCTATCGGGCTTGCCGATGCGCTGCGCATCTTCACGCGCAACGGCGCCGATGCGATGCGCATGGGCGCCGACAGCGGCAGCCTCGAGGTCGGCAAGTTCGCCGACTTCATCGTGCTCGACAGAAACCTGTTCGAGACCGCGCCGCAGGAGATCGGCGCTACCGAGGTGTTGAAAACGGTGTTCGAAGGGCGCGTGGTCTACGCGCGCGAACCCTGAGTGGCGGCACCCATCATGTGATGGGTTGAATATTCATTCTTATTTTTTCAGCCATGCTCGGCGGTTCGAGGCACGATCATCCCCCCGATCTGGTCATGAAAAAGGTAATGACGACGAAGCGTCGTTACCTCACGCCGGCACCCCCTACTATAGAGTGTGATTAGTTCGCGGTACTCGCCCGAAGACCGCAAATTCCCGGCAAAAAAAAACGCTACGCCGTGAACCGTTGTTTGCGTTAATGTCACTCATAGACAGTGTCCACCGTTGCGCAGGAATGATCGCTGGGGAGCATTGAGTCGTGCCGCGTAACAGGGACATTGCGGAGTCGCCCATCGCAAAGATGTGGTGACAGTACTTCGACAAGGGGAGAAGAAGATCATGGCTCATATCAGGAAATACGACTTTGATTACAGTCGTCGCGTGTTCATGGACAAGACCGCGCGCGGCATCGGCACCGCGGGTGTGCTGGGTTCGCTATGGCCGATCATGGCGGAGTCAGGGGAAATCGGTCGCGCGTATCCCGACGAGTTGCTCAGCATCGAGGCCTATACCAAGGGCAAGGTGAAGAACGGCGACTGGATCGACAAATCGAACATCGAACTGGTCCAGGACCTGGTCGATCCGGCGCTCATGATTGAAGTCATGCAGATGGATCGCAAGTTCCAGATCTCGCCGTCGGGCACCACCACCGACGTCACCAAGATGTTCCCCCATGAATTCCTGGAGGCCACGCTCAGCAACCAGGGTAAGGCCACGCTCGACGACGTCGGCAATGTGCGCACCACCGACGGCGCCGAGTGGATCGGCGGCCTGCCGTTTCCGCAGGTCGACAACGGCGTGCAGGTCATCGCCAACATGACCTTGTCCTGGGGCCGCCACGATGAGTCGATGTATGCCGTGATCGCCGACGCCGTGGATGCCGAAGGCAAGGTGGTCTACAACTACAACCTCGTCTGGGCCGAGCAACAGGTGTCGGGCCGTACCAGCGGACCGCTGCCGGGCAACCACGCCGGCAAACTGCGTTACCAGTCGACCTGGTTCACCGAGCCCAACGACGTCAAGGGCACCGCGTTCTTGAGCGAATGGCCCTATGACCAGCGCAATTTCCCGGACTTGTTCGGTTACCTGCCGGCCTTCAAACGCGTGCGTCGCTTCCCGACCAACCAGCGTTTCGAACCGCTCGTCGCCGGACTCAACTTCTACCTGTCGGACGCATGGGCCGCGGGCGACCCCTATCTGACCTGGGGCAATTACAAGATTGTCGGCCGCCAACCCTATCTCGGCAGTTCGATGAACGGCTGGATGGGCGACCTCCCGAACTGGCGCCCCGAGTCCCACGGTGGCCCGGACGGCAAGACCTTCTTCACCATCACGAAAGAACTGATTCCGGAAGTGGTGATCCTCGAAGCCGAGCCGACCGGATTCACCCGTGCGCCGTACAGCAAGAAGCGCGTGTATGTCGATGCGCGTAACTTCGTGTTCCCGCAGATGCTGACCTACGACCGCCGCAATGAACTGTTCAAGTGCGGTGAGCCGGGCTTCGGTCAGTACAAGACCGCTTCGAACGAGGTGTTGGACAAGGGCAAACCGGCGTGGAGCTGGACCTGGTATCACAGCCATGACTTCCAGGGCCGCACCATGTCGCGCTTCAACTAGGCGGCGGAAGTCGCCGGTGGCTTCAAGTCCGACTACAACCTGGTCAACTGCTACGACAATTACATGACCCAGGCGGCGATGCGTCGTCTCGGCACCTGAGCGAGCCCGCTCCTTGTAACTTGCCCGTGGCTGACACTCCCCTGCTGTCAGCCACGGGGCCTTGTCGGTACCGTCGGCGACGATAGCGCCCGCGCCGTGCGCCGCTTCAGGCGAAGGGCGGACGTGCCGCCGGGTACGGTAGCGCTTCGATCAGCTCCAGCCAGATGCCGTCCGGGTCGCGGAAGATGACGACGCGACGCTCGCCGAAATCACCCATGTTCCAGCACTCCACCGGCCCGACGCCGGCCTGACCGCTTGCCACCAGGCGTGCGCGGGCGGCATCGATGTCGTCCACTTCGAAGGCCACGCGAATGATGCCGAGGTGATTGGCGAGCGGGTAGGCTTCGCCATAGGGTTTGGGTGTGTGCCACTGCAACACGTCCAGCGGGCTGCGCGAATCGGAGCGCAGGCCCATCAAGGTCGCCGCGAAATTCATGCCGCCGAGATAGGCAGAGCCGTCTTCGTTCGCCAGCGCATCGCCGAGCGAGCCATTGCTGGCCGGCTGCAGGGCGCTCGGTTCGAGATAGGCCTGCGGATCGAGACCCATCACGTCGTGATAGAAACGATAGCTGCGCTCCAGCGAGCGCACGTTGAGATTGCAGTGATGCATCATGCCTGGATAGACGACGGCGCCGTTCGGATCTTCGGCGCCGATCATTTCGAGCGTCGAGCCATCGGGATCACGGAAGCCGAACACCCGCACCTTGAAACCGTCGGGCGCGAGGATGATGTCGCTGGGCGCGCCATAGGGGCGGCCACCGTGGGCCAGCACGTTCGCGTAGGCCTCGTCGAGATTGCCGACCAGCGAGTTCTGGCGATAGATGCCGACGTGATTCGCCTCGCGATAGGGCTGGCCGGTCGGCGCCGGTGTCTTCCATTCGACCAGGTGCAGATGCCGCGCCGGGAATTCCGCCACCAGGTCGCCGGGCGGCGCGGCGTCCTTGCGGTTCTCCATCACCCAGCCTTCGAACGGCCGTGTTCGATGCCGAGACCGGTATAGCGCTGCGCGGGCCCGTTGATGCGCTTGACGCGTCGGACCGGGAACGTCGCTTCGTAGAATTCCACCGCGCGAGCGAGATCCGAGACGTTGATGACGGTGTGTGAAAAGCGGTTGATGTGACCGCGCAGGCCGTGGGCCAGGCGATCGAGCGGCGGCTTGGCGCCGTCGCGAGTGGATGTGGATGCCATGCTGAGCCCTCGGCGTCGAATGCGTGCCGCTCAGCATAGCGGCGCGCCGCTGGCCGCGACTACCTGCGGACGGGGAACACGGCAACGACCGTCAGTTCAGCCACTCGATGTCATCGATGCCGCATTCGCGGTGCGGCGTGAGTGCACCGCGCGGAGCGTCGTCGAACAGCGCCGGGTTGTGCACGCCGTAAGCATCGCCCGCCGCCGCGATGGTGCCGGCCGCCACGGCGTAGGGCGACTGCGTGACGGCTGCGTAATCGCGCACCTGGCCGACCAGGAGCCCGGCCGCACTGAAGCGTGCTTCCCAGGCGCTGGCGCTGTCGCGCGCGAGATGCGCTTCCAAGGCCGCGATCAAGGCCGGGCGATGGGTGACGCGATCCGACGGCGTCATGAAGCGTGGATCGTCGGCGAGTTGTGGAGCGCCGATTTCATCGAGCAGCGTTTGCCAGTGCTTGGGCAGGTAGGCGGCGATCACGATCGCGCCTTCGCCACAGCGCAACAGGTCCGCCGGTGCGCCGAGCGGCGCGCTGTTGCCGTTGCGCGGTAGCTGTGTGCCGGTCATCAGGTATTCGACCAGCGGCCCGGCCTGCAGATGCAGGGCGACGTCGTAGAGACTGACGCGCACCACGCTGCCGCGCCCGCTGCGTTCGCGTTTGAACAGCGCCGCGAGCAGCGCGTGACAGAAGGCATGACCGCTGGCCGCGTCGACCGCCGTGAAGCCCACTTTCATCGGCGTTTCGAGCGGGCCGGTGGCGGCCATGATGCCGCTCTCGGCCTGCACGATCAGATCGACGCCGCGCTTGTCGCGCACCGCGGCGCTCCAGCCGAAGCCCGATACCGAGCCGTAGACGAGACGTGGGTTGAGTGCGTGGACATCTTGGGGTCCCAAGCCCAGGCGTTCCATCGCGCCCGGCAGCGAGGCTTCGATCATGACGTCGGCGGCGGCGACCAGGCGTCGCGCCACGGCCAAGGATTCGGCCTCGCGCAGATCCAGCCGGACGAGGCGCTTGCCGCGATTGTAGGCAATGAAGATCGGCGAGACCGGCAGGTCCAGCGCCACCGCCGAGCGCAGCCTGCGCACGTTGTCGCCTTCGGGCGGCTCGATCTTCACGACGTCGGCGCCGTAGTCGGCCAGCATCATGGCGGCCGACGGCGCGGCCACCATCTGCGAGAACTCGACCACGCGGATGCCGGCGAGAGGTTTGTCGTCGGGTCGTGGTCATGTCGGCGTGATGTTGTTCCCGGAGGCTGATTCGTCGTGTTGATAGTCAGGCTGGCCGACCCACGGTCATTCGCACATGGGTCAGGCTTCAGCCCGACCAGAGATGAAAGGTGCGGTTGCAATGTGCGAATGAATTCGCACCTACACAAGACCAAGGCTTTCGATGCGCCCGCTCAGCACCAAGGTCATGCTGCCATGGCCCCGGCTCACCGCTTCACCGTGCGTGGCCGTAACCGCTACCGGTTGAATGCGGTGCCAATGTTCGTTGGCGTGGCCGTTGCCGTAGTCGATACGCGCCGGCGCGGACACGTCCCAGCAATCGAGCTCCACGCGCTCCGCGCCGCGCCATACGCCGAGTCCCTTGCGATCGTCGTAGCCGCCGCTGTAGCCCAGGCCCTGCATGGCGATGGCCGGACCTTGCGCGGCGGCGTCGAGCCTGAGCGCGCTGCCGTCGTCGAGCGTGGTAGTGAGCGTGGCATGGCGGAAGCGCCGCGTGCCGGCATGGAGGTCGACCTCGAGTTCGATGTCCTCCACCGCCCATTCGCGACCGCTGGCGCGATCGCGCACCATGCCGGTGGTATAGGGCGCTTCGCCTTCGCGGCCGTTCAATTGCACGTGGCCGGCCAGCGTGTCGGTGGAGAAAAACAGGAAGGCGAGCCTGAAGCCACGCGCGTCCAGGCCTTCCTCCTCGCCGGTCACGGGTTCGCGTATGCCCATGCGCGGACGCACGCCCCACGAGTGATCGCGGCATGCCCACCAGTCCACGACCGCGATGCGCTGGCCGGCCGTTTCCAGCCAGCCGTTGGCGAGACCCAGCTGATCGAAACGCTGGTAGTCCTCCACCACCCGCGCGCGCTGGCGGCGGAAATGCGGCTGCTCCTCGTGGGGCGGCACGATGGCGCGCCATTCGATGTCACCGCGCAGATGCTCTCCGGCCTCGATGCCGAGACGAAAGGACTGCAAGGGTTCCAGGGTTTCGATGCGTATCGGCCCGCAGCGTTGTTCGAAGGCGCGGCCCAGGGATTGCGACGCGCGCGCGTTGTACTGGCGCCCGCCATTGATGACCACCGCCGCGCCGTCCAGCACGTTCATGTTGCGATAGGCGCCCATGGTGAGCTGCGCGGCGCCGTGGCCGTCGGGCGCGTAGAACGCGAACCAGTGACGGTCGAAGAAGCGCGGGTCGCTGGTGCCGACGTGATCGAAGGTGCTGGCGATCTGGTGCCACAGCGTGTCGTCCATGGGCGTCAACATGGTGGCCGGACCTCAGCGCTTGGTTTTCGGCACCGCGCCGGTCAGGCGCAGCGGAAATCGTCGTGAACGCTCCTCGAGGTGCGCGCCTATGCGCGCCGTCAAGGCTGGCGACAGGGCCAGGCAGTCGCCGAGCAGGGCGCGCAGCGCCTCGTTGCGCGTGTCGGCGGCCAGCGCATCGGCGGCATCGGCTGGCGCCTCGGCCAGTGCCGCATCGAGTCGTGCGCGCAAGTCGCCCGCCGCGGCGTCGCGCGCGTCGCCGAGCAGCGCGCCCATGGCGTCGTTGTCCCAATGCAGGAAGGGCAGCAGCTGGTGCCAGGCGCGGCCCAGCATGCGCACGTTGGCGACCAGGCTGCGCAGCGTTTCCTGGCTGTGCGCGCTGGCGAGCTCGGGCGCAATCGCGCTTTCGAGAATGCGGCACATGCCTTCCAGTTGTTCGCTGACGTTCGGATGCATGCTTAGGTCCCTGGTCAGGCCGCCAATGCGCCTTGCCGCGACCACCCAGCCGCACCCTCGGTGTTGACGAGATAATTTTGGCCAGGGCCCTTATCTCATCATCGACAACATCTGTTGAAACAGCCACACCGGGTTGTGATAGACGCGCTCCATCTTGCCGGCCACGAAAGCCTCCACGCCGGTCAGCACGATGACCGACAGTTTCCAGCACGAGAACACGTTCCACCAGTTGAGTTCGACCGGGTCGACGCGAAACCCCGTGGCGGCCTCGAAGGCGGCGACGATGTGCTGGCGTTGCCAATGGCCGGCGATCTGCTGCTCACGTGCGCGCGGCGGGTTGGTGATCCAGCCGAGGTCTTCGAGCGGGTCGCCGAGATGGGCGGTTTCCCAGTCGAGCATGGCGCTGATGTCGTTGTCGACCAGCAGCGCGTTGCCGGGCTTGAAGTCGCCATGCACCAGCACCACCGCCTGTGCGCGCGGCGCGTGTTCGCGCAGCCAGGCGAGCGCGAGGCGCATTTCCGGCAAAGGCTCGAGCTCGACGCGTTCGAGTTCGCCCTGCCAGAAGTCGAGTTCGGCATGGGCGCCATAGGCCTGCTCGGGGCGCCCGTCGCCGAGCGCCAGCGCGCGCCAGTCGACTTTCTGAATGGTGGCCAGGAGTTCGACGAAGCGCCGGCCGAGGTCGACGCGTTCGGCCAGCGCTCGCTCGCCGGCGAGCACATGCCAGTCACAGGTGCCGGGCATCAGATCCATGATCATGGCGGGCGCGCCGAACACGCCCTCGCCTTCGTCCACCCAGCGCACCGGCGGCGCCGGCACCGGCGTGGCTTCAAGCGCGCGCAGCACGCGGAATTCCCAGCGCCTGTCGGTCGACAGCAGGCTCGCCACCGGATCGCGGCGCAGGATCATGCGCTGCGCACGGCCCTCGCCCTGCTCACGCCAGCGCGCCTCGAACACCCAGTTCTCGCGCGACAGGCCGCTGGCGGTGCGTTGTAGATCGGTGATGACGATGTCGCTCGCTGCCGGCCATTCATTGGCGAGGACGGTGGCGAGCGCGCGCGCGATGCTGTCGGGTGTCGCCGTGTCGTTCATGGCTGGGCAGTATAGGGGCGCGCGTCGCGCAGCTTCATGCCGAAATCGGGTGGGGCGACTGCACGAACATTGTGGGTCAGACTTCAGTCTGACATTCCACTTCATGTCCGACCGAAGTCGGACCCACAAAATACCTCGCGCTACATATAATCGCCGCAACACCACAGGGGAGAGCGCCAGCGTCATGGCATTGCAGGAGATCCCGCTCGCGAGCGCGAGCAAGGTCGCACTCGGCGTGAAGCGACCGGAAGACGTGGTGGTGGCACGCGATGGCACGGTGTGGCTGTCGGACCAGGCGAGCGCCTGCGCGCGCTTGAACGCCGATGGCAGCATCACGCGCGTCGGCCGCGCCGGCGGCGCGCCCAATGGCATCAACATGGACCGCCAGGGTCGCGTGTTGATCGCCAACTTCGGCGGACCGGAAGACGGACACGGGCCGCTGCAACGCCTCGACCCCGCCACCGGCGAAGTCGAACTCCTGGTCGGTGAACTCGGTGGGCGCAAGCTGTTCGGCTGCAACTACCCGCTGGTCGACAGCCAGGATCGCATCTGGTGCAGTCATTCCACCTGGGGTTCGCTGGATGCCGCGTGGGACGGCCAGGACGATGGCCTGGTGTTCCGCCTCGATCCCGACGGACGCGTGACGGTGGTCGCCGAAGGCATCCAGTTCGCCAACGGCATGGCCTTCGATGCCGGCGAGCAACATCTCTACGTGTGCCAGACCACCAGTTGCAGCGTGGTGCGCTACGCGCTCCGCGCCGATGGTTCGCTGGGGCCGGCCGAAGCCTATGGCCCCAAGCTCGGCCTCACCCACAAGGAAGTGCAGGCGCAACGTCCGGTGACGCCGGCGCTGCGCAGCCAGCTCGGGCCGACCGATGGCTGCGGCTTCGACGTCGAAGGCAACCTGTGGGTGACCTTGGTGTTGGCCAACAAGGTCGTCGCCATCACGCCGCGGGGTGAAGTGGTGACCATGCTCTCCGACCCGGGCGGCGTGATCATGCACAGCCCGACCAACGTGTCGTGGGGCGGGGCGGACATGCGCGATCTCTACATCGGCAGCGTGACCCGCGACTACGTCGTGAAAGTACGCAGCCCGCTGCCCGGCCTGCCGCTCGTTCATCAACTCTGAGGTAGCGCCATGACCGCTCACAGCTTCACGCCGCGCGACGACCGCTTCCATTTCGATCAGATGGGCGACGACTGGTGGGCGACGGAAACCGCGTGGTTCTCCTTCCATCATCCCGAGCGCAAGCTCGGCGGCTGGTTCTACAACATGTTCCGTCCCAACATCGGCACCGTGGCCGGCGGTGCGTGGGTGTGGGACGACAAGGCGCACCTGCCGTGGGAATGTCTCTACACCGCCAACTACACCGCCCTGCAATTGCCGCGCGACCAGGATCTCGATGATTGCCGTCTGCCCAACGGCGTATCGATCAAGGTGCTCGAACCCTGCCAGCGCTACGCGCTCGGCTACGACGACGGCGATCGTCTCAAGGCCAATCTCGTGTTCGACGGCGTGATGCCGCCCGAGCCCTTGACCGCGGTCGGTTCGACTTTCGGCTCCGCCCATCACTTCGACCAGTTCGGTCGCGTGCATGGCGAAATCGTGCTGCACGGTGAGCGCATCGCCATCGACTGCATCGGCATGCGCGATCGCACCTGGGGCCGGCGGCCGGAAGACCGGCCGCGCCAGGCCGCCTACGTGACCGGCGCCGCCGATGCCGGCCATGGTTTCCTGGCCGTCACCAACGTCAAGCCCGACGGCGATTTCATCGCCTACGGCTTCTTGCGACGCGACGGCGTAACCGTGAGCCTGGCCGGCGGTGAACGCATCCTCGAGCGCTGCCCGCAAGAGCATTGGGTGACGCGCATCACCATCAAGGCCCACGACGCCAAGGGCCGCGAGATGACGGCGGTCGGCGTGCCGGTCAGCCGCGTGATCCTCAATCGCCACACCTTCATCGACGTCAACAGCCTCATCCGCTGGGATCTGGATGGCGTGGTCGCCTATGGCGAAGACCAGGACATGTGGCCGGTGCATCGCTGGGCGCGACTGAAACGCGATCGCGGCGTTTGATCTTCGGCGTCGGTACACCGTCAGAGACCCTTCCATGGATTACCAGGCAATACTGAGCGCGGAGCGCCGCGCGGATTTGAGCGCGCGCGGCCTGTGGTTGAACCGCCTGTTCAGCGATGCGCTGGACGACGTGGCGGCGCGCACGCCCGATGCGCTCGCCATCGTCGATCACAACAGCATGACCGGCGCCTCCACGCGCATGAGCTATGCCGAGCTCCAGCGCCTGTCGGTGCGTCTCGCCTGTGCGCTGGCCGCGCAAGGCGTGCAACGCGGCGACGTGGTGGCGGTGCAGCTGCCGAACTGGTGGCATTACGCGGCGCTGTACATCGCCTGCGTGCGCATCGGCGCAGTGATCAATCCCTTGATGCCGGTGTTCCGTGAGCGCGAGCTGGAATACATGCTGGGCTTTGCCGAAGCCAAGCTGTGGGTGGTGCCGCGTGAGTTCCGCGGCTTCGATTACCCGGCCATGGCCGCGTCATTGCGCGGCGTGCTGCCCAAGCTGGAAAAGGTTTTCGTGGTCGGCGGCGCCGATGCGGCAAGCAGTTTCGAGGCCGTGCTGCTCGAACGCGCGTGGGAAACGGAAGTCGACGCCTCGGCGCTGTTCGCGGCGCGCCGCATGCAGGCCGACGACGTCACCGAGATCATGTACACCTCGGGCACCACCGGCCAGCCCAAGGGCGTGATGCACACCGCCAACACGCTCATGTGCAAATGCCTGCTGGCCAGCGAGCTGTTCGGCTTCGGTGCGAGCGACGCCATCTTCATGGGCTCGCCGCTCGCGCACCAGACCGGCTTCCTGTACGGCGCGCTCTTCTCGATTTACCACGGCACGCCGTGCGTGATGCAGGACGTGTGGGAGCCGGTGATGGCTTCGCGCGTGATAAGCCAGGAACACTGCACCATCACCATGGGCGCCACGCCGTTTTTGAGCGACCTGGTGCGTACCGAGGCGGCCAAGGCCTTCGATACCTCGTGCCTGCGCCTGTTCCTGTGTTCCGGCGCGCCGATACCGCGCGTGCTGGTGGAAGATGCGCGCGCGAGTCATCCCAACATGTACGTGATGAGCGCGTGGGGCATGACCGAGATGGGCATCACCACCGCCACCTATCCCGGCGACCCGCTGGAGAAAGTGCTGGACACCGATGGCCGCGCGCTGCCGCACCAGGCCGTGCGTGTGCTCGACGACGCTGGTGTGCCAGTCGCGCATGGGGTCGAAGGGCGTTTGCAGGCGCGTTGCGCGACGACCTTTGTCGGTTACCTGAAACGCCCGGAAGCCTACGGCGTCGACGATGAGGGCTGGATCGAAACCGGCGACAACGCGCGCATGGATGCCGACGGCTATATCCGCATCACCGGCCGCTCCAAGGACATCATCATCCGCGGCGGCGAGAACATCCCGGTGGTGGAAGTCGAAGCGCTGCTCTATCGCCATCCGGCCATCGAGGACGCGGCGGTGGTGGCCATGCCCGATGCGCGCCTCGGTGAACGCGGCTGCGCGTTCGTCACCCTGCGCGCCGGTGCGAGCCTCGATTTCCGCGGCATGATTGAATATCTCAACGGCTGCCGCATGATGAAGCAATACCTGCCGGAGCGGCTCGAGATCATCGCGGCTTTTCCGCGCAC
Source organism: Pseudomonadota bacterium (assembly GCA_016719885.1). NCBI lineage: Bacteria > Pseudomonadati > Pseudomonadota > Pseudomonadota bacterium. The sequence continues at coordinate 132,137 of JADJYF010000004.1, forward strand.
GCCCAGCGGCAAGATCCAGAAATTCAAACTGCGCGAACAGGCCAGGAGCCTGACGCCGATGTCGCTCGCGCCCTGAAGATTCAACACGAGGTTGACCTTGACCATGAACGCCGACCAGCTGCTGGAACGCATCGCCACCACCTTGAAACGCGACATCGGCCCGGCGGTCGAGGGCGAATATCCCAAGACCCAGGCCTTCATGGCGGCCGTGGTGCTGCAGAAACTCGGCCGTCAGCTCGGGCTCGCCGCCGTGCACAAGGCGGCGGATGAAGCCGACACGCTGGCGCTGCTGGACGACTTGCGCGTGACGCTGGAACAGGCGCCGCCGCCGGCCGGCATCACCGCCGCCGTCGCCACGCTCGCCGCCCAGCGCGACGAGCAGGCGCTGTGCGGGCTCATCACCGCGCTGTACGGCGCGCGCGCCGAGTTGGGCGAAGAACGGTTCACCGCGCTGCTCGGGCGCGTGCGCAAGAACCTGCGTGCATCCATCGACCGTCGCATGGTGTACGCGGCATGAGCGCGGCCAACGACCCCAAGCTCGAGGCGCGCATCCTCGACTACCTGAAGAGCCGCATTCCCGGCGGCCGTGACTTCGCGCTCGCGAATGTCTCGCGCATCGCGGTCGGCTGGTCGCACGAGACCTGGCTGTTCGACCTCGAGTATCGCGAGGACGGCCGCGAAGTGACGCGCGGCATGTGCCTGCGCCGCGATCCGGGCAATGCCTTGCTGCGTCACCTGTCGAGTCTCGATGAACAATACCGCGTGCTGAAATGCCTGGAAGGCACGGCGCTGCCGACGCCCAAGGTCTACTGGTACGAAGATGATCTGGCGATCCTCGACATGCCGTTCCTGGTCATGGAAAAAGTGCCGGGCAGCTGTCCGAGCCCGTGGGGCCGCGACGGTCGCGCCTATTACCAGGCCGCCGCCGAGCGCGGCACCCTGCCGGCGAGTTTCACTTCGACGCTGGCCACCTTGCACACCCTCGACTGGCGCGCCGCCGGCCTCGAATTCCTCGGCGTGCCGGCCACCGGTCCCGAGTTCGCGCTGCGCGAGATCGCCAAGTGGAAGGAATTGATCGCGCTGTCCGACGCCGCGCCCGAACCGATACTGACCGACCTCATCGCCTGGCTGGAAGCCAATGCGCCGAGTTCGGAACACGTGACCCTGGTGCACGGCGCCTACCGCACCGGCAACCTGCTCATCGACGATGACCGCATCTCGGCGGTGCTGGACTGGGAGCTGCAGGTGCTGGGCGACCCGATGTACGACGTTGCCTACGTGCTGTCGGACTTGAACCGCGAAGGCACGCCGCTGCTGTCCAACCTGGTCGAGCGCGATGCCTTCTTCCGCGACTACGAAGCGCAGACCGGTTTCACCATCGACATCGAACGCTGCCGTTACTACAACGCGCTGTACGCGATGCGCTCGGTGGCGTTCTGGATGAGCGCCTCGGGCCTCTATGCCAGCGGCCGCAGTGATGACATCCGCCTGGCGCGCACCGCGTGGTCGGTGCCGGTGGTGCTGGAGCGCGCGGCGACGGAGCTGGGGTACTGATTCGCCGTGTGCCCCGTAGGTGCGAATTATGGTGGTGGTGCGGGGGTCGCGATGCCGGCGTGTATTGCAATGGGCGGGGGGCGCAGCGATGAGACCAAGCCCACTGTCGCGATTGATCGACACCCCGCCATCCGCCAGCTTCGCCGTGTGCCCTGTAGGTGCGAATTCATTCGCACATTGAAGTGACGGTGGCCCGGCGCCACGCGACCGGAATGTCAGGCTGAAGCCTGACCCACAGGCAAAGTGGCACTCTTTGTGGGTCAGGCTTCAGCCTGACAGGTATGGGCCCGCCGACTCGTACTCACTGCTTCACCCGCGATTGATCGACACCCCGCCATCGGCCAGCAGCACCGCGCCGGTGGTGAAGCTCGAGGCGGACGACGCCAGGTAGAGCGCCGACTGCGCGATTTCCTCGGGCTGCGCGGTGCGTTTCAAGGCGTGCAGGCCGCGCACGTACTGCATCGCTTCCTCGTTCGGCGCGAAGCCGCGCCCCATGGGCGTGTCCACGCCGCCCGGTAACAGCGCGTTGACGCGTATGCCCTGCGCTCCGTATTCCACCGCCAAGGCCTGGGTGAGGCCGATGAGGCCGGACTTGCTGGCGGCGTAGGCGGCCATGCCGGCGAAGCCGACCGTGTAGCCGACGAAAGTGCCGGTGAAGATCAACGAACCGCCGCCGCGTTCGGCCATGGCCGGCAGCTGATGCTTGGCGCCGAGAAAGGCGCTGGTGAGGTTGGTGGCGATGATCGACTGCCAGTCGGCCAGCGTGAGCGCCGGCGTGGCCGTCATGTTGCCGGTGGTGGCGGCGTTGTTGAATGCAATGTCGAGCCCGCCGAAATGCGATCGCGCAAGCGACACCGCGGCTTCGGCATGCGCCTCGTCCTGCACATCGCCGGCCAGCGCAAGCGCTTCGCCGCCATCGGCGACGATTTCTTCCACCAGCGTATCAAGCTCGCGCGCGCGTCGCGCCGTCACCACGAGCCGCGCGCCCTCGGCCGCAAAAAGACGCGCGCTCGCGCGACCGATGCCCGAGCTCGCGCCGGTGACCAACGCGACCTTGCCCTGCAGTGCGCCCATTGCCATCTCCTCGAATGATGTGGGGACAGCACCGTAAGCGCAGGCCGGCGCCGCGACCTCCCGATACTTGCGTGGCAATTCGTAAGCGTCGCTCCACCGACGGCACCTGTTTGCCGTTGGTCCGACTTCAGTCGGACATTGAAGACCCTGCACAGGCGCAAGAATCGAGACGCCGAACGTCACGCTCTCGCGCTTCAATTCCATCACCTGTCGTTCACTCCGCGGAGCCCCCCATGCCGTCACTCGACAACAAGGTCGCGTTGGTGACCGGTGCTTCGCGGGGCATCGGTCGCGCCATCGCGCGCCGCCTCGCCAGCGACGGCGCGCGCGTGGTGGTCAACTATGCGCGCGACGCGGCGGCGGCCGCCGCCAGCGTCGAGGACATCGTCGCGGCCGGCGGACAAGCCATTGCCGTGCAAGCAGACATCGCGCGGCGAGACGACATTCGTCGCCTGTTCGCCGCCGCCGTGCGGCAATTCGGTCGCCTCGATATTTTCGTCGCGAATGCCGGCCATGCGGTGTTCAAACCGCTCGCGGACATCACCGAAGACGATTTCGACCGGACCTATGCCGTCAATGCGCGCGGCACCTTCTTCTGCTTGCAGGAGGCCTTGCAACACCTCGGCGAGGGCGGACGCATCGTGTGCATTTCGACCATCGGCACCTTGCTGAACCTGCCGGGCGGCGCCTGCTATTTCGGCGCCAAGGCCGCCGTCGAACAGTTCTGCCGCGTGGCGGCGCGCGAAGTGGCGGCACGCGGCATCACCATCAATGCGGTATCGCCGGGCTTCATCGATACCGACATGCTGCGCGAGGTGTTGAGCGGCGAGTCCGACGATGGCGCGCAGGCGCTGATCGCCATGACGCCGCTGGCGCGTCTCGGCGCGGGCCGCGACATCGCCGGCGCGGTGTCGTTCCTGGTGGGGCCGGATGGCGCCTGGATGACGCGTCAGAACCTCGCGGTCGACGGCGGCATCATCAGCCGCTGACCGCCATCGCGCCGTCAGTAGCCGTAGCGCACTTCGAGGAACACGCTGTTGTTGGTGCGGCGGCTGCCGAACAGCGTGTCGTGCTCGCCGTGGTTCCATTCGTAGCCGACGCTCACGCGGCACTCGTCGCTGGCTTCGTAGCGCAGCAGTGCGCGCAGCACGCCGTCGTGGTGGCTGAAGTCCTGGATGGCGAAGATCTCGGCGCGCAGCAGCTGGTCGGGACGCGTCCAGGCGAGACGCATGCTGGCGCCGTTCTGGTTGTCATCGCGCTGGCCGGACTCGACCGCGTTGATGAGCGCGATGCCGCGCAGGTAGGGGCTCAGAAAGCGCTCCGGCGGCGCATGGTTGGTCACGCGCCGCAGGATGTACTGCAGGTTGAGATTGATGCTCTCGCCGAAATTGCGATCGCCGCCCAGCACCGCGAACAAGAACGGACGCTTCGACAGGTCGCTGCGCTCGCGATCGGGGAAGTCACTGTAGGCGGCTTCCGCGCGCAGGTTCAAACCCCATTGCACGGTGGCCATGTCGGCGCCGACGGTGCGTTGACGCGGGTAGTCGCGCACCAGGTCGAAAGGCCGCGCCGCGTCGCGCGAGGCGCGCAGGTCGCCGGTCGGATCGTGACCGTCGAAATACGACACCGACCAATCGACGCCGTGGCGGCTGCCGTCAATCTTGATGGCGCCCTGGCCGACGCCGTCGGGACGCCGATCGCCGACGATGGCGAAGGGCCCGATGTGATCGCGCAGCGGATGGACCTCGGGGCGGAATTCCGGGATCCAGTACAGCTGCAGCTGCGCGTTCTCGCCCAGCGCATGGTCGACGCGCAGCATGGCGCTGCCGCGCCTGAGATCGTCGTCGTCGGGAAACAGGCGCGACAGGTCACGCGACGTGAGGTTGTCGGTCGGGTTGATGCGGTCGGCGCGGCCCCAGGCCGCGATCTGGCGGCCGACGCGCACATCGAAGTCGCCGACGCTGCGCGTGAGGTAGATCTCGCGCAGCTCCGCTTCCGGCGCCGCGGCGTTGGACAGGTCCTCGCTCTGCACCCAGCCCTCGGCATGGAATCCCGTGCCGCCGTCGCTGTCGTGCTGTGCCTTCAGCCACAGCGTGGCGGGCGCCAGGTCGTGGCGGTCGTCGACGTTGCGGCTGGAGCGCCAGTAGCCCATGCGCAGCGAACTCGACAGGCCGGCATTCGCCGCGCGTTCGCGCCAGCCGTCGAGCGGCCCGGCGGCCGCGCTGCCCTGCGCGATGGCGGCCAGCAGCAGCAGCGCCGCGCCACGCGTGGAAAAACTCCTCATCGCGCGCTGTCGAGCGCTTGCGAGGAGAAGGTCTTGGCCGGCAGCTCGACGCCGACCTCGAATTTCTCGTAGCGGATCACCGAGGCATGGCCGCTCTGCACGTTCTTCATTTCCAATTCCATCGGCTGCCAGTGATGGGTGGTGGCGTCGACTTCCTTCAAGTCGCGCGCGAAGTAGCGCTTCATGAGCTCGTTGTGTTCGTCGTAGAGTTCGCCCTGCACGGTCACGCCGTTATCGAGCCGGATCCATGACACGCGCCGGCCGTAGCCGGTCGACTGCCGGGTTTCGTCGCTGCCGGGCACGCTCTCGACCACCGCGCACTCGACGCCGTCCAAGGCTTCCTTGCGCAGCAGCGTGTGCCGCCAGGCATCGACCTTGTAACCGATGACGTCACCGTGGCTGAAATCGGTGCCGGCAAAGGAATCGCGTTTCTCGGCGGCGGCGAGGCGTCGCACCTTGCGCAGCGCCGGCAGGTAGACCCACACGTCGTCTTCGCGCTCGCTGTTCTCGATGGAAAGGATGGAGGTGCCGGCGATATTGGCCGGCGACGTGAAGCGCGTCAGGCGTGCGCTGTTGATGCCGTCTTCGTTGAGCCGCGAATAGCCGCGCGCATGGCGTTCACGCGACTGCCCGTCGCTGCCGGTCAGCACGAAGCTCGCCTCCATGCGCGTGGTCGGGTAGAGCGTGGTGTCGAAGCTGCGCTGCATGAGCGCGGTGGCCTCGTCCTCGGCGGCCTGTACCGCGTGGCCAGGCAGCAGGCACAGGATCAGCAGCACGCCGAGCGCGCCGGCGCCCTGCGCATCGAGGCGGTTCTCCTCGAAGACGAATCGCGGTTTCAAATACAGCAGCAGGGCCGGGTAGAGGGTCAGCGCGGTCAGCGCACTGACCAGCATGGCAACGCTGATCATGATGCCCAGCCACAGGTGAATTTTGAAACCATAGGAGAACAGCAGCACCGCGTAGCCACCGGCCACCGCGGTGGCGACGTACAGCACCGCCTTGCCCGCCGTCGCGTAGGTGCGCTTGAGCGCGATGTCGAGACCGTCACCGCTGCGCAATTCTTCGCGCAGGCGATAGGTGAAGTAGATGGCGTAATCGGCGCCGACGCCGACCGCGAGCGCCGCCACCGTGGCGGTCGCAATCTGCAGCGGTATGCCGAACAGGCCCATCAGGCCGAAGTTGGCGAGCGCCGTCATCACCAGCGGCACCAGCAGCAAGAGGCCGGCCAGCACCGAGCGGAACATGAGACCGGCGATGACGAACACCGCCGCGCCCATCTGGAACAGGTTCACTATCTTGCCGCGTACGATCATGTCGCTCATTGCCGTGGGGGTGGTGATGCTGCCGGCCAGACGCACCGTGACGTCCGGCGGGAAATGCGCCCTGACGAAGGGCATGAGCTGCTGCTCGAGCCGCGCGACGTGCGCCGAGCTGTCGGTCTTGACGAAGGCCTGGATCACCGCGTTGCGATAGCCGGCGTCGACGTAGTTGTTGAAATCGCCTTCGTCGCCCGACATCGAGTACAGCAACAGGTACTGGGCGACCAGGTTGGCGTCGTCGGGAATGATGGCCTGCGCGTCGTCGTCGCCGTGCATGGCCTTGTTCATGCGCACGATGAAATCGGCCAGCGACAGCGTGGCGCCGACCTGCGCGTCCTTTTCGAGTTCGGCCTGGGTGGCGAGCATGGCCTTCAGCACCGCCGGTTCCTTGATGACGTCTTCGCGCTGGCCTTCGATGAGGATGTACAGCGTGTTGGTGCCGGCCAGCCGTTCGTTCATGGTGGCGTCGTCGACGCGCATGGCCTGGTCGGCGGTGAAGAAGGCGCGCAGCGAATTGTCGTAGACGATGAGGCTGGTGCCGGCCAGCGCCAACAGCGCCAGCGCCGCGCCAGCCGCGATCACGCGGCCACGTCGCGGCCCGGCCACGGTACGCATGAGCAGGGCGATGATGCGATCCCACACCGTCTGCTTGTTTTCCAGGTGCACGGCGAGCGGCGTGGGCGGCGGCAGCATGGCGCGGATGGCGGGGATGAAGGTCAGTTCGATGACCAGCGCCGACAGGATGCCGAGCGCCGCGAAGCAGGCGAAGGTGCGTATCGACTGGATGCCGAATACCACCAGCGACAGAAAGCTCGCGGACGCGATCACGCCGGCCGCGATCATGACCGGGCCCATGGCCGACACCGCGCGTATCACCGCCTCGCGGCTGGCGGCGCGCGCATCGGTGTAGGCCGGTGCGAGCTCGTGGTAGGCCTCGTAGTAGCGCTTCAGGATCTGCACCGCGTGGCCGGCGGCGACCGCGATGATGAGGATCGGCGTGACATTGCTGAAGGGGTCGAGCTGCAGGCCGAGCAAAGTCATGAGGCCCAGGCTCCAGACGATCGCGACGAGGCCCGTCACCAGCGGCAGCACCAATCCTTGCACGGTACGAAACGCTTCGAAATGCAGCAGGCCGATGACCAGCAACGCGATCGGCAGCAGGAAGGCCATGCGATCGGAGAAGCGTTCCAGCGCCGACAGGAAGATCGGCTGGCCGGTGACCATCAGCTCGACGGTGTCGTCGGCGTAGGGCGCGATGGCGGCGCGCACGTCGCGTTCGATGGCGCCGAAGCCCTTGGGGTTCATCTTGAATTCGCTGATCACCGCGGCGGTCTTGCGATCGTGCGAGATGAGGATGCCGTCATACACCGGGTTGTTGTGGATGGCGGCGGCCAGGGCCTCGAGCTCGGCGTGGGTGTGTGGCAGCTTGGCGAGCATGGCGCGCGCGCTGATGCCATCTTCGCTGCCGACGATGTTCTTGATCTTGGGCGAGGCGAGGCTGCGCAGGTTGGCGCGCTGTGCGCCCGGCACGGTGGCCAGCGCGTCGGACAGCCCTTTCAGTTTCTCCAGGCGATGGGGCGTCAGCACCGTGCCATCGCGCGCGCTCATGCCCACCACCACCGTGTAGCGATTGCCGAACAGCCGCTCGACGGCCTTGGTCGCGATCACGTAGGGATGCGCCTGCGGCAGCAGGTGATCGGTGTCGATGATGACTTCCAGGTGGCGCAGCGGCAGCAACAGCAGCGCGGTGGCCAGCGCCACCATGCCCACCACCGTCCGTCTGTGCGTCACGACCCAGGTAATGAAGCGAACCATCGGCGACTACCTCTTTATTGCTTATTGTTGGTGAGAGGCCCGCACCGTGTTCGGCGCCTGGGCGGCCGCGGTATCACGCGCCCAGGCCGACGCTCGCATCCCCGGGGCGAGGGTCGGCTCTCGAGTGCAAGCGTGATCGGCATTGCGCCAGCCGGCGTGCTGCCGTTGTCCTCGAACGCCGCGACAACGTTCGGGAAGGTAGCGAGGGATGCCGTCTTCTCCCGCGGGGTGACGGTCATTGTTTTACGACGTGGCGAATGCTCCGCGCGTGGGCGTTTCGCCGGGCCAAGGGCAGCGGCGCTAGCCGTTGGCGATGCGGGACGGGTGTGGGTCCCGGGCGACGCTCGGCCTTGCGTGGCGATGTCCACCGATGCGACGCGTCGTGTGCGATCGCCGGCAAGCCGAGCGCCGCCGATTATAGCGGCGGCGCGGCGACCGTATCACGCGCTATCGGGGAAGCGTGTGGCGTTCAGCCGGCCGAGGCCGCCTGCGTGGCCGCGGGCGCGAAACGGAAGCCCGTGTAGGCGCCCGCGCGACTTCGTCGCAGTGCTGCCGATAGGGGCCGACGCCGCCGATGTAGGGCAGGAACACGCGCGGCTTGCCCGGTACGTTGGCGCCCATGTACCAGGAATTGGCCTTGGGAAAGAGCGTGGCGTCGGCGACCTGGTTGACATGCTCGACCCACGCCGCCTCGGCCTCCGCGCTGGCCTCGATGCGGCGGTGGCCGCGGGCGCGCATGAACTCCATGCACGCCGCTATCCAATCCACGTGCTGCTCGATGGAGACCATCATGTTGCTCATCACCGACGGGCTGCCGGGGCCGGTGATGGTGAACAGGTTCGGAAAGCCGGCGATGCCGAGACCGAGCAGCGTGCGCGGACCGTCGGCCCACTTGTCTTTCAGGCTCAAGCCATCGACGCCGCGGATGTCGACATTCACCAGTGCGCCGGTCATGGCGTCGAAGCCGGTCGCGAACACGATGCAGTCGAAGTCGCGCTCGCGGTCAGCGGTGCGTATGCCGCCGGCGGTGATGGCCGTGAGCGGCGTCTTGCGCAGGTCCACCAGTTCGACGTGCGGCAGGTTGAAGGTCTCGTAGTAGCCGGTGTCGAGACAGGGACGCTTGGTGCCGAAGGGAAAATCGTAGGGGCACAGCGTCTCGGCGGTGACCGGGTCACGCACGATGGCGCGAATCTTGTCGCGCATAAAATCGGCGGCGGTGTCGTTGGCGGCCTGGTTGAGCAACAGGTCGCCGAAGCTCTGCAGCATGCCGTTCAAGGTGCCGCTGTCCCAGCCGGCCTGGTAGGCGCGCTGGCGCTGGTCGGCGCTGACTTCCAGCGCCGAGGTGGTGATGATGGGCATTGGCACGCCGAACGCGGAATGGCGCGCCGCTTCGCGGTGCTCGCGATAGTTGGCCTTGATGGCCGCAATTTCGTAGCGGTCCAGCGGCCGGTTGGCGGCCGGCAGGCTGAAGGCCGGCGTGCGCTGAAAGACCGTCAGTTGGCGGGCTTGGGCCGCGATCAAGGGTATCGATTGCACGGCCGAAGAACCGGTGCCGATCACCGCCACGCGCTTGCCGCTGAAATCGACGCCGTCCGCCGGCCAGTGCGCGGTGTGATAGGTCTGGCCGCCGAAACGCTCGGCGCCGGGAATGTCGATGTCCTTCGGCACCGACAGGCAACCTGTCGCCATCACGTAAAATTGCGCGGTGAATATTTCACCGCTGTCGCTCTCGATGCGCCAGGCATTGGCGCCGTCATCGAAACGCGCCTGCTTCACGCGGGTGCCGAAGCGGATGTCGCGGCGCAGGTCGTATCGGTCCGCGACATGGTTGGCGTAACGCAGGATCTCGGGCTGGGTCGCGTATTTCTCGCTCCACTGCCATTGCTGCTCGAGGTCCGGATCGAAAGAAAACGAGTAGTCGATGCTCTGCACGTCGCAGCGCGCGCCCGGGTAGCGATTCCAATACCAGGTGCCGCCGACGCCGTCCCCCGCTTCCAGCACCTGGGCCGAGTAACCGGCCGTGCGCAATTTGTGCAGCATGTACATGCCGGCAAAGCCGGCGCCGACAATGATGACGTCGTAATTCATGGGTGATCCTAGGAGTGAGGGCGTTGTGGACGGGATTGTCGAAGGCCGGCAGCAGCCTTGCAAGTCGCCGCAGGTGCGAATTCATTCGCACACCGCTGGCGTGGCGAGGGAACATCGCCAGACAATGAATGTGCGAATGAATTCGCACCTACCCAGGAAAGCCCCCGCATGAACCCCGCCACCTCATCCCTGCCGGCGCAGCGCTTCGACGGCGCCGGCCGTGCCCATGTCGACTGGCGTGCGGTGCTGGCGCTGGCCGGGCCGCTGATTGCCAACAGCGCCATCCAGGCCGCCATGAATCTCACCGACACCTGGTTCATCGGGCACATTTCGACGCTGGCGATGGCCGGCATGGGCGCGGTGCACTGGCTGGTGATCGTGTTCATCGGCGTGCTGGGCGGCGTGGCGATGGCGGTGCAGACCGTGGTCGCGCAGGCTCATGGCGCGCCGCTACCACCGCGCCGCGCAGGCCACCTGGACGGCGCTGTGGGCGTCGCTGTTCACCGCGCCGGTGTTCGTGGTGGTCGGGCTGGCTGGCGCCTGGATCCTGGCGCCCTTCGCGCTGGACCAGGAGGTGCGGGAGCTGGCGCTGCAATTCTGGCAGCCGCGCATGTGGGGCGCGGCGTTGGGCGTGGCGCTGTGGGCGGTGCTCGGCTTCTTCAACGGCATCGGTCGCGCGCGCGTCACGCTGGTCATCAACCTCGTGACCCTCGGCGTCAATGCCGCGCTCGCGTGGCTGTTCATCTTCAAACTGGAGTGGGGCGTGCCGGGTGCGGCCTGGGCCACCAACTGCGCCACCGCGCTGGGGCTCGCGATCGCGTTGGCGATGTTCCTGGGCGGCGGCGCGTTGGCGCGCTACGGCGCGCGCCTCACCTGGCGCATCAACACCCTCAGCCTGGTGCGCCAGTTCCGTCTCGGCCTGCCGATGGGCATCGGTCTGGCCGCCGACCTGTTCGGCTTCGCGCTGTTTCAATTGATGGTGGTGAAGTTGAGCCCCAGCGACGGCGCGGCCTCGCAAATCGTCATGATGCTGACCTCGATAGCCTACATGCCGGCCATCGGCATTGCCCTGGCCGGCACCACGCTGGTCGGGCAATCGATAGGCGCGGGCGACAAACGCTGGGCGCGACGCCTGGGCAACGCGGTGGTGGCGCTGGCGATGGTCTACATGGGCAGCATCGGTCTCGCGCTCGGACTGGCCAGCGACTGGACCATTCCGCTGTTCCTGGCCAGCGGCGACCCATTGTCGGCCGAGGTCGCACGCGCCGGCATCGCGCTGATGTGGCTGGCTGCCGCCTATCAACTGTTCGACGGCATGATCCTCGGCGCGAGTTTCTGCCTGCGCGGCGCCGGTGACGCCACGGTGCCGGCGGTGGTGATACTCGGCAGCTCGTGGTTGCTGTTCGTGCCGCTCGCCCACAGCCTGGCCTTCGCGCCCGGCCATGGCTTTGTCGACTGGCTGCCGCAATACGGGCTGGGCGCGGCGGGCGCCTGGATGGCGGCGGTGGTGTACGTGAGCCTGGTCGGGGTGCTGATGCTGGGGCGCTGGCGTTCGAGCGCCTGGGAACGCATGGTGGTGCGCTGACACTCACCGGGCATTCCTCGAGTGTGCGAATGAATTCGCACCTACAATGGCATTTTTCGCGGCGCGGAGCGGCCATGGGCAAGAACGATTCGATTCCCGACATCAACTGGCTGGCGCAGCCCGAGCCGCATAACTATCCGGCCGCGCTGTCCTACCTGTCGCTGATCTTCGAACCAGCGCTGGCTTCGCAGCGCGTTCAGCAATTGCGCGACGCGCCGCTCGAGGGCTTCAAGGCCAAGGACGTGTTCCGCGCCTCGGGCCTGTCGCTGCTCGGCGTCAGCAACTCCCACGTCGAGAAGAACATCGAGAAAATCGAGGACGGCAAGGCGCTGTCGCCCATCCTGCTGGTGCGCGACGGCGAACACGGCCGCGTGATCGTCGCCGACGGCTACCATCGATTGTGCGCCGTCTACCATTTCCACGAGGACGCCGAGATCCCGTGCAAGATCGTCTGAACAACGCGCTACCATAGCGCCCGAATTCCACAGTCACTGCAAGGTAAGCCATGAACCAGGTCGTCATCGTCGACAACATCCGCACCGGTCTCGCCAAGGCCCATCGCGGCACCTTCAACCTGACCCGCGCCGATTCCCTGATCGCCCATTGCATCGACAGCCTGCTGGCGCGCAACCCGGCGCTGGACGGCGCCGAGGTCGACGACGTGGTGGTGGGCGCCGCGCGCCAGATCGGCGAGCAATCGGCCAATGTCGCGCGCTACGGCGTGGCGCTGTCGAAACTGCCGATCAGCGTGTCGGCCGCGACCATCAGCCGCGCCTGCTCGTCGGGTCTGAATGCGATCGCGATTGCCGCCACCCAGATCATGAGCGGCTGCGCGGAAGTGGCGATGGCCGGCGGCGTGGAATCGATCACCGGCCTCGAGCGCGGCACGCCGGCCAAGTTCGACGAGCATCCGCGCCTGGTGGCCGAGATGCCCGCGATCTTCATGCCGATGGGCAACACCGCCGAAGTGGTGGCGCGCCGTTACAAGGTCACCCGCGAACAACAGGATGCCTACGCCCTGCAAAGCCAGCAGCGTTACGCGGCGGCGGTCAACGCCGGCTACGTGGCCGACGAGATCGCGCCGATGACCGTCGACTGGCTGAAAATCGTCAACAAGGACACCAAGGAAACCAAGGTCGTGCAGGGCACCGTCGACAAGGACGAGTGCAACCGCGCCGACACCACCCTGGCCGGGCTCGCCTCGCTGCCGCCGGCGTTCGAGAAGGATGGCACGGTGACCGCCGGCAATGCCTCGCAGCTGTCGGACGGCGCATCGATGACGCTGTTGATGTCCGAGCGCCGCGCGCAGCAGCTCGGCCTGACCCCGCTCGCCTATTACCGCGGCTGGGCGGTGGCGGGCTGCGAGCCGGACGAAATGGGCATCGGCCCGATCTTCGCCATTCCGAAGCTGCTGAAATACGCGGGTTTGAAACTGTCGGACATCGATCTCATCGAGCTCAACGAAGCCTTCGCCTCGCAGTGCCTGTACTGCCGCGACAAGCTCGACATCGACAACGATATCTACAACGTCAACGGCGGTTCGATCGCCATCGGCCATCCTTTCGGCATGACCGGCTCGCGCATGACCGGCGTCGTCATCCGCGAGCTCAAGCGCCGTCAGAAGAAGCTCGGCATCGTGTCGATGTGCATCGGCAAGGGCATGGGCGCGGCGGGGCTGTTCGAGGCCTGCTGAGGCTTCCTTGTGGGTCAGACTTCAGTCTGACCCACACAATTCGCGCGCAGGTTTTTGTCAGCGATAAGCCGGGATGAAGCGCGCGCAGGCATCCATCACCTCGAGCGCTTCGCCCTCGCTATCGGGCGGCAGGAACTGCACCACGCGCGTGACGCCGGCCGCCTGGTATTCGTCCAGGATTGCGTTCGTCATCTCCATCGCCAGGAACACCGTGATCGGTATCGACGCCGCGTCACGACCGCTCTTCGCGCAGCGCTCGGCGAGTTCGGCCTTGGCTTTCTGCAAGGCGCCGCCGCGCGGGTCGACCAGCAGCCAGCCATCGCAGTAATCGACCACGCGTTGCAGGCCCGCGCCGCTGACCGCGCCGAGCAGCACCGGCGGGTGCGGACGCTGCACGGGTTTGGGCCAGCACCAGATGCGTTCGAAGTTGACGAACTCGCCGTGATAGCTCGCTTCGTCCTTGGTCCAGATGGCCTTCACCGCCGCCACGCGCTCGCGCAGGATCTTCCAGCGGTCTTCGAAGCGCGTGCCGTGGTTGGCCATTTCCTCGCGATTCCAGCCGCCGCCGACCCCGAACAGGATGCGGCCGCCGGACAAGGTATCGAGCGTGGCGATGGCCTTGGCCGCGACGATGGGGTCGTGTTCCATCAACAGGCAGATGCCGGCGCCGACCTTGATGCGCCGCGTGGCGCCGGCGGCGGCCATCATCGACACGAAGAGATCCATGAAATGCGAATACTGGCGCGGCAACTCGCCGCCCAGCGGATAGGGTGTGTCACGGCTGGCGGGAATGTGCGTGTGTTCGGGAAACCACACCGATTCGAAGCCGCGCTCTTCCGCCGCGCGCGCGCAGACGTCGGGGCGGATGCCGTACTCGGTGTTCATGCTGACGACGCCGAAATCCATGATGCGATGGTCCCCTCGATTTGAAACAGTCGAGGGTCTAACGTACACCAAGCCGGCCTTGCTCGCATGGCGAACGGCAGGCGCTGACGCAGCGTGCGTCGGCGACTACGCAGCTAGAGCACGCGGATCATCGGTCGCGCGCTGGGGTAGCTCGGCGACGGCAGGCATTCGAAGCCCGGCCGCGCGAACAGGTAACCCTGGAACAGCGTCAGCCCTTCGTCTTCGAACCAGTGGAATTCTTCCAGCGTTTCCACGCCTTCGGCGATGACGTCGATACCGAGATCGTTGCAGGCCTGGCGGATCGCCCGGACGATGGCCTGGCGCGGCCCATGGTGAGCGATGCCGCGCACCAGTTCCATGTCGAGCTTGACCAGGTCCGGCTGGAAATTCGCCAGCAGGTTGAGGCCCGAGTAGCCGGCGCCGAAATCGTCGATGGCGACCATCACGCCCTCGGCACGGAATTCGTTGATGGCATCGGCGAAGCGCCGCTGATCATCGATGACCTGGGTCTCGGTCACCTCCAGCACCACGCGTTCGTTGTCGAAGCCATGGCGATGGGCCACCGCCAGGGTCTGGTCGATGACGGCATTGGAAGCGGCCAGCGAGCGCGGCTGGAAATTGAGGTGCAGCCGCGTGCGCATGCCGAGGCGCGCGGCCAGGGCGATGGCGCGCGGACGTGCCAGCTTGTCGATGGTCTCGATCGATGTCTCGTCCAGCGCGCCCAGGATCACGCCCGCCGGCTCGTTGCGTGCGCCACGCAGCAGCGCTTCATAGGCGTAGGGCAGGCGGCTCGCGATGTCGACTATCGGTTGAAAGGCATAGGACAGTCCGGCCACGCCGCTGGCATCGAAATCAGCGTGCATTGGCCACCTTGAGATCGCGCGCGGGCGGCGCGGCATGGCGCCAGCGGCCGGCGGCAAAGGCGGTCAGCAGTTTCTTGGCGCGGCCGGGCGTCAGCGTTGCAAGGCACGAGCCGCTGTCGAAGAAATCGTTGAGACCCAAGGTGTCGCCGAGCTCGGCCGGGTCGAGCTCGGCAAAGCCCATGCTCCAGTCGGCGAACGCGCGGCGCGCGATGGGCTCGCGCATGATGGTGGTGACGCGGGTATGGCGCTCGTCGCGGGCGATGCGAGCATACAGAGCGTCGACCACCGAGGCTTCGCCTTCCAGCACCTGGAAGAAGTTGCCGTCGATGTAGAGCAGGATGCCGCTCACGCCACGCGCGAGATTGCGCGCGCGGGCATCGTTCAGCATGTCCGTCAACTCCTGGGGCCGATAGGCGCGGCTCGCGGTACTGGCGTATATGCAGTGGATCATGCTCATTTCCGATCACCTTGGCGGGGCAGCGCGGCCTCCCTTCATGCACTGGCCGACGAGGCGGCGGCGGCCCTGTGCTTAAGCGGCCGAGAGGCCGCTAACCTTGAGCGCCGCCGCGCGCTTCGATGGCGGCTTGCAGAGGTCTGCGCACTGTGTCGCAATGCCCACACAGGCAGCAGGGGAGAGTGAGTCATGGTTCAAACGGTGATGTTCAAAAGCGCCGGGGTGCAATGCGCCGCCGATCTGTACAAGCCGGTAGGCGCGCGGCGCGGCCGGCGCGGGCCGGCGGTGGTCATGGGCCATGGTTTTTCGCTGGTCAAGGGCTGCCTTGCCGGCCAGGCCCAGGCCCTCGCCGAGGCGGGTTTCACGGTATTGGCCATCGATTACCGCACCTTCGGCGATTCCGGCGGTAGTCCGCGCGGGCAGTTGTTTCCGCTCAACGAGGCCGAGGACTTCCGCAACGCCATCAGTTACATGCAGGGCCGCGCCGATGTCGACCCGCAGCGCATCGGCATCTGGGGCGCGAGCTTCGCCGGCGCCCTGGTCAGCTACGTGGCGGCCGTGGACCGACGCGTGAAGGCCGCCTGCGCGGTGGTGCCGGTCACCGATGGTTACACCTGGCTCAAGCTATTGCGCAGCGAACATGAATTCAGCCAGCTGCGCGCGGCGGTGGAAGCCGACCGCGCCACGCGCTTTGCCGGCGGCAAGGGCGCGCGCATCCCGGTGTACGGACCAACAGGCACGCTGTGCGCGCTGCCTTGCGACGAACAGATAGCGCAGTTCTTCGCCGTCATGCCCGACGCCTTTCCGACCTGGCGCAACACCATCACGCTCGAATCGATAGAAAAGATCCTGGAGTTCAGTCCGCTGGCTTTCGTGCATCGCATCACGCCGCGCCCCTATCTCATCATCAGCACCGCCGGGCACGACATCGTGCATCCGGCCTGGACGGTGGCCGAACTCCATGCGCGGGCCCTGGAACCCAAGCGTCTCGAGTTCCTGCCCTTCGATCAGACCGGGCTGTACGTCGAACCGGGCCTGTCGCAATCGAACGCCGTCGCCGCCGAGTTCTTCACCGAGCACCTGGGACCCGTGGCCTGAGTACATCGTGCGTCATCGGCTAGCCAAGGCCGGGCTCGGCGACGCCGAGCACGTCGATCCCGACACCGACCCGCGCGTACGGCGCGAGCGCCTGCGCCTCGCGCTGCGCGGCCTGACCGGCAATTACATCGGTGGGGCGGTGGTCAGCCTGTTGGCGGTGTGGGCGTTGTGGGACGAGCTGCCCCACGCGCTGCTGTTGTCATGGCTGGCGTACATGGAGATCTCGATCGCGGTGCGTGCGTGGCGCAGTCAACGCGATGTGCGGCGCCTGGAGCAGAGCGACGATGCGCCGCCATTGCACGCGTTTCTGTGGGCGACGATGGCGGCCGGGCTCGGCTGGGGCGCGCTCGGCATGTTCCTGCCGCTGCTGCACGACAGCGATTCTCGCGCGCTGGTGGCGGTGGTGCTGGCCGGCGTCACGGCCGGCAGCGCGCCGAATTACGCGCTGGTGTTGCCGGCCGCGCGAGTCTTCCTGTGCACCGCCTTGATGCCGTGCATTCCCTTCTACGTGCTGGCCGGCAATCACGTCGACATGGTGGTCGGCGCGATGATCGCCTGCTACCTCGCCATCACGCTGCGCAATGCTTCAATCTTGTCGCGTGGTCTCGGCACGGCGCTGGCGCTGCGTTTCGAGAACACCGTCATCGTCGACGAGCTGCTGGCCTCGCGCCACGAGGCCGAGGAACTCAACGAGTCACTGCGCGCGCGCATCGTCCAGCACGAGGAAGACAAGCGCGCGCTGATCCTGGCACGCGACGCGGCCGAGGGCGCGGCGCTGGCCAAGTCCGAATTCCTGGCCAACATGAGCCATGAAATTCGCACGCCCATGAACGGCGTGCTGGGCCTGTCCGAACTGTTGCAGGGCACCGAGCTCAATCGTCGCCAGCAATACCTGGTGGACATGATCCATCGCTCCGGGCGCAGCCTGCTCAAAATCATCAACGACATTCTCGATTTCTCGAAAATCGAGGCCGGCAAGCTGGTGCTCGACGAGCGACCGTTCTCGCTGCGGGTGTTCATCGAGGACATCGGCGAAATGTTCTCCGAGACCGCCCATCGCGCCGGCCTGGAACTGGCGTGCGACATGCCGGCCGACATGCACGAGGTGTATCGCGGTGACGTCGAACGCATTCGCCAGGTGCTGACCAACCTGGTCAGCAACGCCTTGAAGTTCACCGAGCAGGGCGAGGTGGTGGTGCGCGTGGCGACGCTGAAGGCCGACGCCGAACATGCGCGCCTGCGCTTCTCGGTCAGTGATTCCGGCATCGGCATTCCGGCCCAGCACCAGGCGCGCATCTTCGATTCGTTCACCCAGGCCGATGGCTCCACCACCCGCCAGTTCGGTGGCACGGGCCTGGGACTCGCGATCTGCAAACAGCTGGTGCAACTCATGCACGGTACCATCGGCGTCGAGAGCGAAGCGGGGCGTGGCTCGACCTTCTGGTTCGAAGTGCCATTGCGCAAGGCGGCGCGCGCCGAGGTCAGCGATGCGGGCTTGGACGGCGCGGCGCTGCATGGCATGTCGGTGGTCGTGATCGGGCCGGCCGACAGCGCGCGAGCCGTGCTGTGCGCGCAGCTAGAAGCGTGGGGCGTGAAAGTCACGACCGCGCCGGACGGCGCGCGCGGCCTCGACGCGCTGCGCGCCCAGGCGGCGACGGCGTCGCCGGCAGCGGCCGTGATCTTCCCGCGCGACCTGGCCGACATGCCGGCCAGCTATTTCACCACCCGCGTGCGTGGCGAGCGCGGCTTGGGCCACGTGCGCCTGGTCATGCTGACCACGGTCGCCAATCTCGAATCGACCGGCGAACTGCTGGCGGTCGGCGTCAGCGCCTACGTCACCAAGCCGGTACGTCAGCGCGATCTGCACGCGGCCCTGCTGGCTGGCGCACCGAAGCTGTCGCGCGCCGACGCCGTCGGCGCGCGCGCCGGTGGTCGTCGCTTCAGCGCGCGCGTGCTGCTGGTGGAAGACAACGCGGTCAACCAGGAGCTTGCGCGCAGCCAGCTGGAAAGTCTCGGTTGCCAGGTGCGGGTCGCGACCAACGGCCGCGAAGCGCTGGACGCGGTGACCTTGAATCCCCTCGACGCCTTGCGCGAACCTTATGACCTGGTGTTGATGGATTGCCAGATGCCGGTCATGGATGGCTACGCGGCGACCGCCGAGCTGCGCCGGTGGGAACGCCAGCAGGGCAACGCGCGCCTGCCGATCGTGGCGCTCACCGCCCATGCGCTGGAAGGCGACCGCGAGCGATGTCTCGCCCACGGCATGGACGATTACCTGGCCAAGCCTTTCACGCGCGACGAGCTGGAACGCATGCTGGCACGCTGGCTGCCGCAGTCCGTCGCCCCCACCCGTAACGAGCCTGTAGCGATGTGCACGACCAACGACACCCAGAGTACCGTGCTGGACCACAAGATCATCGAGCGCATCACCGCCCTGCAGCGCGACGGTAAACCCGACCTGCTGGCCCATCTCATCGGCCTGTTCTTTGCCAGCGTGCCGCGCTTGCTGAGCGAAATCGAATTCGGCCTCACGGCGGGCGATGCCACGCTGGTGCGGCGCGCGGTGCATACCTTGAAATCCAGCAGCGCCAATCTCGGCGGCACGGCGCTCGCCAAGTTGTGCGGTGAACTCGAACTGCATGCGCGCGACGGCGCCTTGCCGGCGGTGGCGGCGCGCATCGACGTCCTGCATTTCGAACTCGATGGCGTGATAGCGGCATTGCGCGCGCTGCGTCCCCAGGTTGAACTGCCCGCCAACGCCAAGGAAGCCAGCTCATGACTGCAACCACGCCAGCCCTGTGCCTGATCGTCGACGATGACGAGATGCTGCGCGCGCTCACGCGCGCCGCGCTCGAAGGCGCCGGCTTCCTGGTGGAGGAGATCCCCGACGGCGAGCGGCTGGTGGCGGAGTTCCGGCGCCTGCGCCCGGACGTGATCCTGCTCGACGTGCTGATGCCCGGCCTGGACGGCTTCGCGGCCTGCGCACAGCTGCGCGCCGATCCGCTCGGCAGCCATGTGCCGGTGTTGATGATGACCGGTCTCGACGACGTCGAGTCGATCAACCATGCCTACGAAGTGGGCGCCACGGATTTCGTCACCAAGCCCATCAGCTTCGATCTCCTGAGCCATCGCCTGCGTTACATGCTGCGCGCCAAGAGCACCGCCGACGCGCTGCGCGCCAGCGAAGCGCGCCTCGCGCTGGCGCAGCGCATCGCGCGCCTCGGTCATTGGCAAGCCGACGCCAAGGGCGTGTTCGAGCCGTGGTCGCGCGAAACCTACGAAGTGCTGGGCCTGCCGCGCTCGGTGGTGATTGGCGATCTGACGGAACTGGCGCGTCTCGCCATCGCCGAGGATCGCGAGCGCGTGGACGTCGCCTTCGGCGAAGCGCTGCGCCACGGCAACTCCTTCAATCTCGAATTCCGCATCGCCGGCAGCGACGGCGAAGTGCGCAACCTGTACGTGGTGGCGCTGGCCGAGAACGTGGTGGACGGCGGCGCACGCTTCATCGGTACGCTGCAGGACATCACCGAGCGCCGCCGCGCCGAGCAGCAGATCCATCAGCTCGCCTATTTCGACGCGGTGACCGGCCTGCCCAATCGCGCCTCGATACGCGCCCACCTGGTACAGGCGCTGGCCTTGGCCAAGCGTAACGAGCGTTCCCTGGCGGTGCTGTCCATCGACCTCGACCACTTCCAGCGCATCAACGACACGCTGGGCTTCGCCAGCGGCAACGAGCTGCTGCGCGCGGTCGGCGAGCGCTTTCGCGCCGTGCTGCGCGCCGGCGACAGCGTGTCGCTGTTGAGCGAAACCTTGACCCTCGAAACCGTCGGCCGTGCCGCCGGCGACGAGTTCATCGCGCTGTTGCCCGACATCGCCACCGCCGAAGACGCGGCGGTGATCGCGCGGCGGCTGCGCGGCGCCCTGAACGAGCCGTTCGAGATCGCCGACCAGGAGATCTACGCGCGCACTTCCATCGGCATCAGCGTGTTTCCGGACGATGGTGCGAGCGCCGACGATCTGCTCAAGCACGCCGACAGCGCGTTGGCCCAGGCCAAGCGCGAGGGACGCGACTGCTACCAGTTCTTCACGGCGGCGCTCAACGCGCGCGCGTTCAAGCGCCTGACGGTGGAAATGCATCTGCGCCGCGCGCTCGACCGCGACCAGTTCATGGTCTATTTCCAGCCCAAGCTGCGCGCCAGCGATCTCGAGGTGGTGGGTTTCGAAGCGCTGGTGCGCTGGATGCATCCCGAGCTCGGTCGCGTATCACCGGCCGAGTTCATTCCCATCGCCGAGGAGACCGGCCTCATCGTGCCCATCGGTGAATGGGTGCTGTCCAATGCCGCCAGGCAACTGGTGGCCTGGGACCGCGTCGGGCGCGCGCCACTGAAATGCGCGGTCAACCTGTCGGCCATGCAGTTCCGCGTCAAGGATCTGCATCAACGCCTGGCACGGGTGGTGACGGACGCCGGACTCGATGCATCGCGCATCGACCTTGAATTGACCGAAAGCGTGCTGATGGAAGACGGCCAGACCGCCATCCGTACCTTGCATGAATTGAAGAGCCACGGCTTCGGCGTGGCGGTCGACGACTTTGGCACCGGCTATTCGTCCTTGAGTTATCTCAAGCGCCTGCCCATCGACGTGCTGAAAATCGATCAGTCCTTCGTGCGCGAACTCGGTACCGGCGGCGAGGACGCCGCCATCGTCAGCACCATCATCAGCATGGCGCGCAGTCTCAATCTCAAGGTGGTGGCGGAAGGCGTGGAACTCGCGTCGCAGCTCGAATTCCTGCGCACCCAGGGTTGCGACGAGCTGCAGGGTTACCTGTTCAGCCCGCCGCTGCCGGCGGCCGACATCACCGCCTGGGTCGAACAGCACGCGGCGCGGCCGCGCGACCCGAACTGAAGGTCAGCGTTTGAACGCTTCGCCGTGCAGGGTCAGGCCATTGCCCTGTACCAGTACGAACTGCAGGCGCGTGCCGGCTTGGACGATGTTGAAGTCCAGCGTCGAGACCTTGCTGCTGCCGCTGTACTTGAGGTTGGTCGACTTGCCGATGCAAGTCGAAGCCACCGTGTAGGTGCCGCTGGCGGCGAAACTCGCGACCGGATCGCCGCCGCAGCTGTTGCGCTGGGCCGTGATCTTGACGGTGTTGCTGCTGCCGGTGCCGGAGTTGAACGTCATCAAGCCCACGCCGACGCAGTTGCGCGCGCCGGCGAAATCCACCGCATCGTAGCTGAAACCCCAGGTGCCGGTGACGGTGGCGATGGCGCAGGCGGCACTGGCGCCGTCGGCCGCCGCCAGCAGCGCGGCGGCGGCGATGAAGTGAACGGCTTTGTGCATGGTGCGATCCTCGCTGTGATGAGATGTGCGCGACGCTCGAGGTCGCGCACATCCAAGCGCCGCGCTGTCAGTGACTCGCCGAACTGGACGGTGCGGCATTGGCGTCCAGCACCTGCGGCACCGTCGCCTGGCGACGAATGTAGTGACGCAGGGTCTCCAACTTATGGTCATCCAGTTGCTTGAAATTCGGCATGCCGAGCGAGCGACGCTGACCATTGACGACAATTTCCTTGAAGGCCGCCGCGTCGAGCGGCATCGGCGAAGCGCGCAAATCGGGCGCATAGCCACCTGATACCGCGCCGCCGCCGTGGCACATCGAGCACGATTCCTTGAACAGCCAGCTGCCTTCCTCGGCGAGCTTGTCGTCGACCTTGAAATCCGGCGCCGCGATCGGCTTCGGAAAGAACGGCGGGTTCTGTTTCGGGATCGCCATCTTGCCATCCAGCGCGAAGGTGAACACGCGCCGCACTTGCGCTTTGTAGGCCCAGCCGTGCTGTGCCGCGATCGAGCCGACCATCGACGCACCGGTGCCGCCCCAGCCGACCAGCAGCGACACGTATTGCTTGCCGTCGACGGTGTAGGTGACCGGCGGCGCCGAGATGCCGTGACCGAGTTCGGCATTCCACAGCACCTTGCCGTCGGTGGCGCGGTAGGCGACGAAGCGGCCGTCGGTGCGGCCCTGGAACACCAGGTTGCCGTGGGTCGCGAGCGTGCCGGCGTTCCAGATGCCGGGCAGCGGCTGTTCCCACACCAGCTTCTGGGTGGCGGGATTCCAGGCGCGCAGCATGCCCTTGCCCGCATTGGCCGGGGCATCGCCGCGCAAGGTGTCGATGGCCGGATCGAAGGCGAAGTCGGGCGACTTCCAGGTCTTGAGCGCGATGGCCTTGTCGTTGAACAGGCCCGGCATCTCCAGCGACGGAATGTAGACCAGCTGGGTGTCGGGGCTATAGGACATCGCATGCCAGCTGTGCACGCCCACCGCGCTCGGCCACACCAGTTCTTCGCCGTCCTCGTAGCGCGCGCCCTTTACTTCCACCGGCCGGCCGGTCTTGAGATCGATGCGTTCGGCCCATGTCACCTTGCCGAATTTCTCGGCCGACAGTAGTTCGCCGTTGGCGCGGTTGATGATGTAGAAGAAGCCGTTCTTGGGCGCGTGCAACAGGGTCTTGATGGTCTGGCCGCCGAACTTCATGTCGGCCAGCACGATGTCCATGTTGGAGTTGTAGTCCCAGGTTTCGCCGGGCGTGGTCTGGTAATGCCACTTGTATTCGCCGGTGTCGGCGTCGAGCGCGACGATTGAACACAGGAACAGGTTGTCGCCGCCGCCCGGGCTCCTGATCTTCTGGTTCCACGGTGAGCCGTTGCCGGTGCCGATCAGCACCTGGTTGAATTCGGGGTCGTAGGTGATGCCGTTCCACACCGTGCCGCCGCCGCCGTGCTTCCACCACTCGCCGTTCCAGGTCTTGGCCGCCATTTCCATGGTCTTGTTTTCGAAACCGTCGGCGGGATTGCCGGGCACCACCCAGAAGCGCCACGCCTGCTTGCCGGTTTCGGCATCATAGGCCGTCACGTAACCGCGTGCCGGACCCCATTCGGTGCCGCCGTTGCCGATGATGACCTTGCCCTTGAACACTTTCGGCGCACCGGTCACGAACAGCGCCTTGCGCGGGTCGAGGGTCATGGTGTTCCACAGTTCCTTGCCGGTCGCGGCGTCGATGGCAATCAGACGGCCGTCAACGGTGGCGTTGTAGACCTTGCCTTGCCAGTAGGCGAGACCGCGGCTCGAATCCCACATGATGCGCAAGCGATCACCGGCGGTGTCGATGACCTTCGGATCGTAGGTCCACAGGAGCTTGCCGGTTGCGGCCTCGACCGCGTAGACCACGTTGTAGCTGCCCGGGAAGTACATCACGCCGTCGACCACCAGCGGCGTGCCGTTCAAGGAGCGATCGTTGGGCAGGTCCATGACCCAGGCGACGCCGAGCTTGTCGACGTTCTTCTCGTTGATTTGATCGAGCGGGCTGAAGCGCTGCTCGCTATAGGTGCGGCCATAGGCGGCCCAGTTGGCGCCATCGTGCTCGTCGGCCAGGGCCTTGTCGTCGATGGTGGCGGCGGCGTGCGCGCCGCTGAAAGCGAATGCAAAGAAAAGGGCGATGGTGACGAGCAATGGGCGCATGTTTCCTCCCCGAGCGATGGCCATGTGGTGTGCGCGCCGGTGTTTACCGGCGGCAGCCATGGTAACGGATCGGGGGCGGATGGGGAGGCACGCCGTGAATGTGCGAATAAATTCGCACCTACAGGCGCCGTTGTAGGTGCGAATTTATTCGCACATTCATTCAAGGGTGCAAAAAAAACGGCCGGACCTTGCGATCCGGCCGTCCTTCATCGAAGCATCAAGCGTCGGCGTTGAAGATGTCGCGATGCAGCTTCCAGGCGCCGCCTTCCTTCTTCCACACCACGATGTACTTGCCGGCGCCGAGCACCGCGCCGCCGTCACCCTTCAAGGTAAAGGCGCCACACTCGTTGGCGGTGGTGCCGAGCTCGTCGACTTCCTGGGTCTTGAGCACCACGGACTTCACGCCCTGCGCAATGGCCGCGGCCCAGAAGCCGGCGATGTTCTTGGCGCCCTTCTGCGCCGGCGCGCCGGGCGGCATCAACAGGGCCTTCTTGCTGTAGCAGGCGGCAACGGCGGCGGCATTGCCCGCGGCCAGGTGGCCCATCAGCACCTTGTTGGCCGCCTTGATGGCGTCCTTGGTGCTCAGCTTCTTGGCCGGTGCCGCTTTCTTGGCCGCGGGCTTCTTGGCCGCAGCCGGTTTCTTCTTCGCGGCAGCGGGTTTCTTCTTGGTCGCCATGAACGATTCTCCCTGTAAGACAAGATGGGTTGGTTGGGGCTGCTGCTGCGCGCCGAAGAAGATCACGACATCCCCCGACGCGTTCATCACGCGTCACTGTCGCTGGCCTCGACCTGCTTACCCGTGGGTGCGCATCGGCAACCCCCTAATAGTAGATCAACCCGCATCCCGTGTAAGCGGGTCGCGCAGCGCGCTCAGGCGCCCCGCGCGGCCGCCAGGATGTCTTTCAGTTCGGCGAGCGTGGCGATGTTGTGATCGGCGCTGACGTTGATGCGGCCGGTCTGCAGCGGTGGCGGCAGGCCGCCGTCGAGGATCAGCGCGGTGCGCATGCCGACCGCGTTGGCGCCGATGATGTCGTGCTCGGGAGAATCGCCGACGAACAGCACGTCGCCGGCGGCGAGGCCCGAACGTTCCAGCGCGACCTCGAAGAAGCGGCGGTCGGGTTTGCACGATTGGGCGGCTTCGGAACTGGTCCAGTGATCGAGAAAGCGATCCAGGCCTTCGCGCGCGATCAAGGGCTCGAGCATGTCGTCGTCGATGTTCGACACCACCGACAGGTAGAGGCCGGCGTCCTTCAGGTGGCGCAGGGTCTCGACGCAGTCCTCCTTCAGCACCAGGCAGTCAACGATCGCGGCACGATGCGCTTCGCGATACCAGTCATGCACCGCTTCGTCGTGGGGCGCGGCCAACAGGTCGGCGAAACGCATGAAGGTGTCGTGGAAGAAATCCGCGTGCAGGTAGTAGGCACGCTCGGCATAGGCGAAGGTCATGTCGCGCGAAGCCTGGGTATAGGCTTCGCGGATCTGGTCGCGGCCGGCTTTGACGCCGAGACGCGTGACCGCTTCCACCAGCAGCGGCGCGGTCGCGCGTGGTACGTTGCGATAGCTGAACAGCGTGCCGCCCAGGTCGAAAAATACGCCTTGCATGGGTGTTTCCTCAGCCCAGCACACCGGCCAGCCTGGCACGCCAGGCCGCGTCGGTGAAATCCATCTTGATCGGCGTCACCGCCACCGCCTTGTCGGCGATGGCGTGCAGATCGGTGTTCTCGAATTCGTTGCCGCTGGTATAGGCAATCTTCACCCAGTAATAGGGCTGCGCACGCGCGTCGACACGCGGCATGATGGAAAACGAACCGGGCGGACGTTGGCCCTGGGTGGTGAGTCGCACGCCGCTGATCTCGGCCACCGGCACGTCGGGGAAATTGATGTTGATGAACGAGCCCGCCGGCCAGTCCTCGAGGCCGACAACCTTGCGCAACAGCTCCGGGCAACGGGCCGCGGCCGGCGCGAAGTCGGCCACCGCGCCGGGCGCGCGCACCTGCGACAGGGCAATCGAGCGAATGCCGAACAGCGTGCCCTCCATGGCGGCGGCGATGGTGCCGGAGTAGGTGACATCCTCGGCCAGGTTGGCGCCGCTGTTGATGCCCGACAGCAACAGCGTCGGCGGCGTGTCCGCCATGCACTGCGAAAGCGCCATCAACACGCAGTCGGTCGGTGTGCCCGCCACCTGGAAGCGCTTGGGGCCGAGCGCCTGCATGCGGATCGGCAAGGTCAACGAGATCGAATGACCCGCGCCGCTGCGTTCCTGGTCGGGGGCCACCACCCACACGTCGTCGGTGATGGTGCGCGCGATCTCTTCCAGGAGCTTGATGCCGGGAGCGTGGATGCCGTCGTCGTTGGTGATGAGTATGCGATGGTGAGGGTGGGATTTGTTCATGGCCGCGAGTATAGCGAGATAAGTTCAGCCGCCGAACCAGCGACTGCGGAAAACGAAGTACACCGCGCCCAGCAGGCACAGCGCCGCCCACAGGTAATCGAGCTTGGGCGGCTCCTTCATGTACAGCCAGGCGAAGGGCACGAACACCGTGAGCGTGATCACTTCCTGCAGGATCTTGAGCTGGCCGAGCGACAGCGCGCTGTGACCGATGCGATTGGCCGGCACCTGCAGCAGGTATTCGAACAGCGCGATGCCCCAGCTCACCAGCGCCGCCACCAGCCAGGGCTTGTGATTGAGGGTCTTGAGGTGCGCGTACCAGGCAAAGGTCATGAACACGTTGCTGGCGGTCAGCAGACCGATGGTGGCGAGAATGGGATGCATGGCGGGCAGGCTTCCGATGATGGCGTCGCGACGGGCGCCGCCATTCTCGCACGCGACGTGGTGATTTCCAGGCGGCGCGCTTCAGCCGAGGCGACGGCGCAACCAGCGCAGCACGGCGCCGAGCAGCGGCAGTTCGGCGTAGACCTGCGCGGCGGCATCCCAGTAGTCGCGGTGTTCTACCACGCGGCCATCGTCGCCGAAGCGCAGGTGGGTGACGCCGTGGATGAGGCGCTGGCGCGCCGGTTGCCAGTCACGCAGGCGATAGTGGAAGTCCCACACCAGCACCGCGCCGTGTTCCTGCACGGCCGTTTCCAGCACCACGAAGCGCGGTTCGACGAGGCGCTCGAACATGCGCTCGAGCAGCGTCGTGAGCGCCGCCGCGCCGTGCACGTCGTTGAACGGATCGACGAAGTGCACGTGCCCGGCGTAGACCTGTGGCAAGGTCGCGAGCGTATCGCGCGTGAGGTGCTGCCACCACGCACACACGCGTTCGACCCGCGGGTCGGCGAAGTTCAGCGCGTCAGCCATCGCATCAGCGGCAGGTAGAGCGGCGCCGGCAGCAGCGCCAGCGTCTTCATGACCTGGGTGAAACGCCGCGGGAAATGGATCTCGAAGTCGCCGCGCGCGAGCCCGGCGATGATCGCATCGGCGGCGACGGACGCATCGACGAGGGCCGGCATCGGAAAAGGATTGTTGGCGGTGAGGGGCGTGCGCACGAAGCCCGGGTTGACCACGCTCACCGCCACATCGTCGTTGGCGAGTTCCAGATACAAAGCCTCCGCGAGGTTGTTGAGTGCCGCCTTGCTCGGCCCGTAGGCGAGACTGCGCGGCAGGCCGCGATAGCCCGCCACGCTCGAGACCAGCACCAGGCCGCCGGCGCGCACCGCGCGCAGGCGCGGCAGCACCGCCGCCAGCACGTTGTAGACGCCGCCGAGATTGGTGTCGAGTACGCGCCGCGCGTCGGCCAGCGTGAATTCGGCGATGCCATGGGGCTGGTAGTCGCCGGCCAGCATCACCACCAGGTCGTATCCGCCCCAGCGCGTCACCAGCGCCTGCTCGGCCGCGGCCACGCGCTCGGCGTCGGTGACGTCGAGCGGCAATGCGCAGGCGCGCTGCTCGTCGTAGGGTGCGATCAATGCGTCGAGCAGCGCGCCACGACGCGCCGACAGCGCCACCCGTGCGCCGCGCGCCAGCAGCGCGCGGGCGAGGGCTGCGCCGATGCCGCTGGACGCGCCCAGCAACCACACGCGCTTGGCGGACCAGTCACGGATTGGGTGGTTCATGGCCATGTTCAGGCGGCCCTGGCCCGAATCATCTTGCATGGTCGCGCGGCGCCGCGCATCAGCAGCAGGCAGGCGGCGCCCTTCAGACCACAGGGCAGCAGCGCGTAGAGCAAGGCGAGCGGGCTGACATCGGCGAACCGCACGCGCGCGCCGTCGCCGAGCGCATCGAGCAGCGGCAGCGCGATGCCTGCCGCCAACGCCAGGCTGAGCTTGGTCACCAGCGCCCACAGGCCGAAGTAGGCGCCGCCCGTATTACCGCGCGCGGTGCTTCCATCCTCGTCCATGCTGGTTGCCAGCAGCACCGGCGGCAGCGCGAGATCGGCGCCCAGCGCGCAGCCCGACACCACGCAGATCACGAGGTAGGGCAGCACGTCGCCGTGGCCGAGCAGCGCCGCGCCGGCGAACGCCACGATACCGGTCGACATGCCGAGCAGCCACGCACGTTCGACGTCCAGGCGTCGCGCCAGCCATGGCCACAGCGGCATGGCGAGCATGCCGGCGACGAAATAGCTGCACAGGAACAGCGGCGCCAGCGCCGCTTCGCCCAGCACCTGGTCGACATAGAACAACACCAGCGTGGCGGGGATGGCATTGGCCGTACCGTTCAAGGCGAACACGCCCAGCAGGTGGCGGAAGCGTCGATTGGCGAGTGGCCGCAGCACGGCTCGCCAGTCACCGCCCTGCGCGGCATGGCCGTGCCACGCGCGTGCCGGCGGCGACAGGTGCACGGTGATGATGGCGGCGAGCAACAACAGCACCGCGAGCAGCGCCGCGAACCCGCCGTAGCCGGCGCGCGTGCCGGCCATCATCACGCAGTAGGACGGCAGCAGCACGCCGGCCAACACGCCGAGCAGTGTGAGTGCCTCGCGCATGGCGGTGATGCGGGCGCGCTCTTCGAGCTGCTCGGACAGTTCCGCGCCGTCGGCCTGGTAATTGATCTGCACCATCGCGAGCGCGGCGTGCACCAGCATCAGCATCGCCAGCAACCACGCGCCGATGTGCGGCTGGGCCCAGGCCGGCGGCATGAACAGGCCGAGCGTGGCGAGCGCCAGCAGCGGCACGCCGCCGATTATCCAGGCGCGCCGCCCGATGCCGCGCGCGCGGGCGCGATCGCCCCATAACCCGAGCCACGGATCCTGCACTGCGTCGAGCGCGCGTGCCGCCAGCAATAGCAGGCCCTGGGTACCGAGCGCGAGCCCGAACTGCTCCGCGTAGAGCTTGGGCACATGCACGTAAAGCGGCAACGAGAGCATGGCCAGCGGCACGGCGAGCGCACCGTAGGCCAGCAGCCGTGCGTTGGGCAGGCGCGTCACGGCGTGCGCGCGCCGTCGCCGAGCAGACGCGCGCGCAGCCGCGGCGCGCTGGTGTCGACGCGCAGCCAGATGCCAAAGAAGGCGTCGACGAACGCGGGGTCGCGAATGCTGGCGAGGTAGCCGCGCGCGGAATAGAAGCGCGCCTCCTCGCCCGGCAGCGCCAGGCCTATCAGCCGATCGCCCTTGCGTACGTCGGGGAACACCGCGCGCATGTCCCGCGCCCAGCGGGCGAGCTGCGCCTCGTCGCGCCAACCCTGCTGGCGGATCTCGGCGATGCTGGTGTCGACCAGCGCGCTGGCGTCGATGTCGAGCGCGTATTCGAGATCGAGGGCGAACGGCTTTTCGGCGTGAAAGGCGCGCTCCGTGGTCCACAGGCGCGCGGTGTAGACCTTGAAACCGAAATGGCGCATGTCGGCGCTGCCGATCAGTGCCAGCGGCGGCGCCTCGTCGCGCAGGGCGGCCGGCAACTCCCTGGCGAGTGCCGGCGCGCACAGCACGAGGCTCAGCACCAGCAGCAGGCAGCCCCGACGTGCGAGACTTTTCTCAATGCGCATGACGGAACGCGAGGTGCACGACATCGGTGCGTCCGCAGCGAAAGCCGGCTTCGCAATAGCTGAGATAGAACTGCCACAGGCGCATGAAGCGTTCGTCGAAGCCGAGCGCGCGTATCGGCGCGCTGGCGGCCTGCACACGCTCGCGCCACAGCGTCAGGGTGGTGGCGTAGTCATGGCCGAAGCGCGAGGCTTGCTCGAGCGCGAGTCCGGCGCGGGCCGCGTCGGCCACCATGCGCCGTTCTGGCGCCAGCATGCCGCCGGGGAAGATGTATTCGCGAATGAAGTCGCTGGTGCGCCGGTAGCGCGGGAACACTTCGGGCGCAATCGTGATGGCCTGCAGTGCGGCGCGCCCGCCCGTCTCGAGGCGCGCCGCGAGCGCTTCGAAGTAGCGGCGCCAGTAGCGCTCGCCGACCGCTTCGAACATTTCCACCGACACGATGTGATCGTAGCGGCCACCGACGTCACGGTAGTCGATGAGTTGCAGTTTCACGCGGTCCGCGATGCCCGCCTGTCGCATGCGTGTCTCGGCGTAGGCGAGCTGCGCGGCCGACAGCGTGATGCCGGTCACGCGCACATCGCGCGTCTTGACCGCGTATTCGGCGAAGCCGCCCCAGCCACAGCCGACTTCGAGGATGTGCTGACCGGGCTGTGCGTCGACCAGTTCGAGCATGCGTTCGTACTTGGCGCGCTGCGCATCGACCAGTGGACGCGACGCGTCACCGTCGAAGCAGGCGGCGGAATAGGTCATGGTCTCGTCCAGCCACAACGCGTAGAACGCATTGGACAGGTCGTAGTGGGCGGCGATGTTGCGCTTGGCCTGCGCGCGCGAGTTGGCGCGCCACCAATGCTTCAAATAGAGCTGCAGCGCCACCAGCGGCTGCGCGTAGAAATGCCGCGCGAACGCCGCTTCATTGGCCGCGCACAGCATGACGAGGGCCGTGACATCGGAGCTCTCGAGCCGGCCATCGCGGTAGCACTCGGCCATGCCGACGTCGGCCGCGCGCAAGAGCGCGTCCGCCACGCCCCAGTCGCTGAACTCGAGATCGGCCTGCGGCCCCGCTTCGCTGCCGCGAAAGCAGGTGCGCGTACCGTCCGGCGCGGTGAAATTCAATTCGCCATGGGTGAGCCGCGACAGCAGCGCAATGAAGTTGCGCGCGCTGGCGGGCAGGGAGCGCGTGGCACGGGTCTTGTAGAGGTGTTCGATGGCCATGGTCTGTCGTTCAGTGGGAAGTGTCGAATTCGGGCGGCGCGGGCTTGCGAAACCACGGCACGCGTTTGCGCCACAGCTTGAAGGCCTGCCAATGGATGCGTGCCATCACCCCCAGGGTGAACAACGGATAGGCGACGAACGCATCGAGCGTCGCGCGCGCATCCAGCGGCTTGGGCCGGCCGGCGATGGTGGTGAGGATCAACTTGTCTTCGGGCGCCGGCCCGTCGCAGTAGTCGATGTGGGCCACGCTGCGCGCACTGTCCTGCGCGAAGCGGAATCGGTAATGGCCGCGCACCTCGCAAAACGGCGAGACGTGGAAGTGTTTCGCAGTGCTGAGCCAGCTGCGCGCCGTGATCTCCGCGCCTCCATCGTGGCTCAAGACGTAGTTGTGCCGTTCGCCGAAAGTGTTGTTGACCTCGGCGATCACCGCGCGCAGCGCGCCGCCACGATCATGGCAGTACCACAAGCTGATGGGATTGAACACGTAGCCGAGCAGGCGCGGGAAGGTCTGCAGCACCACTTCGCCGTCGACGTGGCCGAGCTGGGCGGCGGCGAGCTGCGCACGCGCCCAGGCGAGCAGGTCCGAGCCGTCGCGCGGTCCGTAATCGCGTACGTGGAAGGACATCAGGTTGAAGCGGTCGCGGCCCAGCCAACGGTTCGGCACGGCGTCGAGGCGCGACAGCGGAATGCGCAGGAAGAACACCTTGTAGCTGAAGTGATGATCGGCCGGGCGCAGGCGATGGTGGACGACTTCGCCCACGCACAGCTCCGGCCCGCGCGCTGGCGTCTGCGTCATGCGGCGCTGGCCCAGCGCCGCGCCACGGCGGCGGGTGGCACGGGTACGCGGCTCGCCTGGTGCGGTTGCG
Source organism: Pseudomonadota bacterium (assembly GCA_016719885.1). Taxonomy (NCBI): domain Bacteria; kingdom Pseudomonadati; phylum Pseudomonadota; species Pseudomonadota bacterium. The sequence goes on from JADJYF010000004.1 coordinate 164,385, forward strand.
GCCACGGACGTTGCACGCCCCCCAGTTGTTCCGCCACCAGCAGCCCGGCCTGCAGGCCGTCTTCATGAAAGCCGTAGCCGCAATAGCTGCCGCAAAACCACGTGCGTTGCACGCCCTGGATGTCCCACAGCGCGGCCTGCGCCGCCAGCGCCGCGCTGTCGAACTGCGGATGGCGATACTCGGTGCGGTAGTGCGTGGCGTGGGCGCCCGGCGCGTCGGCCGGGTTCAGGGTCACGAACCACTGCTGACGCGTCGCCAGCGGTTGCAGACGGTTCATCCAGTAGGTGACACACAGCGCCTCGTGATCATCGGCCACGCCACGCGCGAGAAAATTCCAGCTCGCCCAGGCGCGACGACGACGCGGCATGAGATTCGCGTCGGTGTGCAGGTAGGCGACGTTGCGTGCGTAGCGGAAGGCGCCCAGCAGCCGCTTTTCATCGATGCTCGGCGTGTTCAGCAAGGCCAGCGCATCATCGGCGTGGGTGGCCAGCACCACGTGGTCGAAGTGCTCGACGCGGCCGTCACTGCGCTCGATGGCCACGCCCTGCGCCAGGCGTTCGACACTGCGCACCGCGGCGTCGGTGACGACGGTGCCACGCAAGCGCGCGCGCAGGCG
>JADJYF010000004.1:170000-409980 GCA_016719885.1 Pseudomonadota bacterium
GACCACGCGGCCATGCAAGCGGTTGGGCGAGGTATCGCTGACCGTGACACTGGTGATGTCGGTGCCGAAATCCCAGGCAGCGACGACGTCGTGCAGCAATGCGCCGCTGACGCGCTTGGCCTTGAAGGCCTGCAACTCGGCTTCACCGAGGGCGCGTGCCGCCACGCGCGGGCTGTCTATCTTGCCGTTGTAGTGTTGGGTGCAGGCCGTGCGACCCGCATCGAACTGCTTGAAGCTCGCGCCGATGATGAGCGGCGCGCCATGCGCGAGCGACGCGGCGTGCTTGGCCTTGGTGTTCTTGTTGGCGGCGTCGCGCGTGCCGACGTGATGATGCATGGGCTCCTGCAGAAGCCGCACGCTGCGCGTCCTGGCGTCGTAACTGCCAGCGACGAAATACCATTCGTGGGACAGCAGGGCCTTGCCGGTGGTGATGGTTTCAACGCGGCCCTTGCCGGCGCCGATGCGCAGACCGAGACCCTTGGGGCCGATCACCAGCGCCGCGCCGCGTTGCGTGTCATGCGACCACGCCGAAATCACCGCCTGCTCGCCGCGCGCCGGCGTGGTCGGCCAGATGTAGGCGGCGAAAGTGAAGCTCTCCAGCGCGGCGAGCGGTTCGGCGGTGGCCACTTCCACGAACGAGCCGGCATGGATCACCTGGCGGCGCCCCTTGTAGGTGCCGTTGGCCGGCGTCTTGACCGGCTTTTCGCGGTAGCCCGGGCCGTCGGGATTCAGATCGCCGCAGATCAGCTGCACGATGTCGGCGGTGAAACGCCGCGCTTCGCAGTTGACCATGAAGTTGATGGTTTCGCCGGGCGCCACACTGATGCGGTCGGCATAGGCGGTGATTTTCATCATGACTCAATTCCTCATCGCTGCCGGCGTACACGAGCGGCGGCAGCTTGGCCGCGGCGTTCGTATGCGCCCTGGGAAAATCCGTGGAAGGCGAGACGCGCATGACCGGCATGCGCCGTGCCGCGGCGCTATTCGTGCAAGGTTTCGCCGGTCAGGGCTTTCCAGCGCTGGCGGAACACATACCACTCGGCATCCGCCATGCTGGTGAAGCGTTGCGCCAGCATCTTGATGGGTTTGCCACGCACGCCGCTGGTCTTGGCCAGCTGCCATTCACGGTTGGCTTGGACCACCACCAGGCAGAACTTGTCGGCCATCGGCGCGCCACGCAGGCGATTGAGCAGACGTTGCAGGTCCGGGCTGTGATGCCCGATGGGATTCTTGCGAAATTCTTCTATGAGACGGCGATCGTCGGGCGTCGGCCGATAGTTATCGGTCGCGTCGTGAATATCCACCATGGCACTCCCTCCCCTTTGAGGTGGATTGAACGGTGGCCGCAGTATAGCGCCGAACCTTCGAGCCGAAAGCCCGGCGCCATGGGTGTCTCAGAACGCTACGCCGTGGCGCGCCGCGAAATCGACATAGGCATCGCGTAAGCGCTCGCAGACTGGCCGTGCGCCGTCGCCTATCGGCGTGTCGTCAATGCTCGCGACACTGACCAGGCCCGCGCCGCTGCCCGACAGGAACACCTCGTCGGCGGCCAGCAGGTCATAGCGCGTGAGCGAGCGGCATTCGACCGCCATGCCGAGTTCGCGACACATCTTCAGCACGCTGTCGCGCGTGATGCCCGGCAGCGCGCCGTCGGCGGTCGGCGGCGTAACCAGCGTGCCTTCGAGCACGGCGAACAGGTTGGCACCGGTTGCTTCGGTGACACGCCCGGTGGCGTTCAGCAACAGCGCATCGTCATAGCCTTTCAAGCGCGCATCGCGCTTGGCCAGCACGTTGTTGAGATAGTTGAGACTCTTGACCTGCGGGTCGAGCAGGTCGGCGGCCGGCCGGCGCAGCCACGACGTCAGCAGGCGCAGACCCTTGGCCCGCACCTCGGCGGGAAACATGCGCAAGGACGCCACGATGCAGAACAATTCCGGCTCGACGCAGGACGCGGGATCGACGCCGAGCTCACCCACGCCGCGGGTCGCCACCAGTCGCACGTAGGCCTCGGCCTCGCCGTTGGCGCGCGCGGTGTCGAGCACGGCCTGGGCCAGCGCCGCGCCCTTGCGTGGCAATTCCAGCCCGATGGCGCGCGCCGAGCGTTCGAGCCGCGCAATGTGATCGTCAAGACGAAACACGCGGCCGCCGGTGATGCGTATGCCTTCGAACACGCCGTCGCCATACAACAGGCCATGGTCGAGGATGGAGATGCGGCACTCACGTGCGTCACCGATGTGGTTGCGATACCAGACTTTCATTGCGAGCGTCCCTCGATACGTAAAGCGATGCCTTCGGCGGCGTGCACCACGCGGCGCGTGGCGGCGGTCGTGCCGATGGCGGTGAAACGGGCGGCAACGGTGGCGAGCGCCACCGTGCCGTGCATGCGTCCGTGACTCAGAATGGGCGCGGCGGCGACCGCGAGTCCGGCCTGCCATTCCTCGATGTTGGTCGCCCACCCCTGCGCGCGTACGCGCTCGACTTCGGCGCCGAGCGCCTTGTGGCTGCGCAGGGTTCTGGCGGTGAAGCGCGGCAGCTCTTGCAACTCGACCTGCTCGGGCGCGAAGGCGAGATAGAGCTTGCCGACCGCTGTCGCGTGCACCGGCACGCCGGCGCCGAGGCGCGGCGCCGCGCGCAGGAAACCGCTGCCTTCGGCCTTTTCCAGCACCACCAGTTTGCCGGCGCGCGCCACCACCAGGAAAAACGTTTCGCCGAGCTCGGCGGCGGCGCTTTCCAGCACCGGCTTGGCGGCGGTCGCCAGCGGTTCGCGGCTGGCGATATTGAGCCCCAGGGCCATCAAGGCAAAGCCGGCGCGGTAGCGCCCATCACCGTCCTGCTCGGCGAGGCCGCGGCGCACCAGCGGCGCAAGGATGCGATGCGCGCTGGAACGCGGCATGCCGAGTTCGCGCGCGAGATCCGCCAGGCGCAAGGCCTGCGCGCGCTCGCTCAAGAGAAACAGGGCGTCGAGTGCCTTGTCGATGGTGCTCATGGATGTTCCATTATTCGGAACGAATATCCGAATTACAGAACAACCGTAACCAGCACGCCGACGCCTGGCAAGTCGCTGCCGGCCAAGCCGGACAAAACCGCGAAATTCCGCCGTGCGGCGGTCTTGTCGGCTCGCTACCGTCGGCCGCAGTCGCCGCCCTCGGCGCGCTGCGCGTGCCGCGGCGTTTCACATGTTGAAACGCCGCGTCGCCCGGAGATAATCCCGCCCTTCGATGGGCAACGACGAGGGCAGCCGATGAACAAGGACAAGATGCGCGCCATGGCCGACCGCGTGTTTCGCGACATGGCGGGCGGTATGGCCGCCGGCCTCGCGTACGTCGGCACCGAGACCGGCTTGTTCCGCGCCATGCAGGGGCGCGGTGCCATGAGCCGTGACGAAGTGGTGCGCGCCAGCGGTCTTAATCCACGTTACGTCGAAGAATGGCTGCAGGGCATGGTCGCGGCCGCTTATCTCGATTACGACGCGGATGCATGCACCTACACGCTGCCCGAGGAACACGCGTTTCTGCTTGCGTCCGACGGCACGGATCATTTCATGGGCGGCATGTTCGCGATGCTGCCGCCCTTGCTGGCGGTGGCACCGCGCGTGGCGCGCGCCTGTCGCGAGGGCGGTGGCGTGCCCTTTGCCGACTACGCACCGGAATGCCGTCACGCCATCGACCACATGAATCGCGGCAACTACGAGCATCGCCTGGTCGACTACTGGTTGAAACAACTGCCGCAGGTGAGCGCCGCGCTGGCCGCGGGCGGCCGCATGCTGGACGTCGGCTGTGGTCGCGGTTTCGTGGTGCTGGCGCTGAAGCGCGCTTTCCCGGCCGCCGAGTGCGTGGGCGTCGACCCTGACGCGGCGTCGATAGCAGAGGCGCGCGCCAGCGCCGCGGCAGCCGGCATCGCCGCGCGTTACGAGGCGACCACCAGCGACGCGCTCGCGGACGACGACAAGTTCGACCTCATCACGCTGTGCGACGTGTTGCACGATCTGCCCGAGCCCGTGGGCGTGCTGCGCGGCCTGCGCGCGCGGCTCGCGCCCGGCGGCGTGCTGCTGGTCATCGAGCCGCGCGTGTCGGACAAGCTCGAAGAGAACATCAATCCGCTGGCGGCGATGTTCTATGGCTTCAGCATGTTCCACTGCATGACGCAGTCCCTGGCCCATGGCGGCGCCGGTCTCGGCGCCTGTCTCGGCCCGACCCGCACCAAGGCCTTGTTCGCCGAGGCGGGTTTCTCCAGCGCCGAGACGCTGGACATCAAGAGCCCGACCAATCTCTTCTACGCGGTGCGCGCCTGAGGTCGCGTCTCGCTGGCGAAGTTCAGCCGAGTTCCCTTTTCACCGCCTCGATGAAGGCCAGGCGCCGCGGACCGCCATGCTGTGAGCCCTTTTCGCGGCTGGCCGGTTCGTCGGCGTGCATGAAGACTTCGCGCGGCATGGCGCCGACCATTACGAACACGAGGCCGTGGGCCGGCTCGACGTGTATCCACTGGCCGTAGGCGCCGAGCGCCATGAAGCTGCCGGGGTGATGCACCCACCACAGGTAGCCGTAGCCGCTGAAGGCCGAGGTGTCGAGGCGCGGCCGTGCACCGATATCCTTGTGAAAATTCGGTGCTGACGGCGCGGTTGCGAGCGCCGTCCAGCCGACCGGCAGCACGCGCGTGCCATCGCTCGCCACGCCGTCGTTCAACATCAACTGGCCGAAACGGCCGTAGTCGCGCAGCGAAGCGCCACAGCAACTGCCGGTGATCTCGTCGCCGTCATCGGACTCCAGCATGAAGTAGCCATCGACCTCCATGCCGCACGGACCCCAGATCTTCTCCGCGCAGTAATCGGCCACGGTCTTGCCGGTGACGCTGGAGATAATGAGGCTCAACAGGAAGGTGTCGCCGGTGTTGTAGTAGAACTGCGTGCCGGGCGGGTCGATGCGTTTCAAGGTCTTGAGATAGGCGCGGATATAGCCCGCGCGCCGTTCGGCGATGGGCTTGATGTAGTGCTCGGCGACGTCGGCGCGCAGGTCCTCGTAGTCCTCCGTCCAGTCGATGCCGGACGTCATGTTGAGCAGATGGCGGATGCTGACGCCTTCGTAGGCGCTGCCGGCGAAGTCCGGCAGGTAACGCGTCATCGGATCGTCGAGGCTTTTGATCAGACCGTCATGCAGGGCCGCGCCGATGAGGGTCGAAGCTATCGACTTGACCATCGACGACGACTGCCAACGCTGCGTCGGATCAAGGCCCAAGGCATAACGCTCCAGCACAATCTTGCCGTGATGCAAGACCAGCAGTCCGCTCAAGTGCTCATCGCGCATGAGGTCGTCGGTCGTGCAGCTGCGGCCCTGGTCGGCAAAGCGCACATCCAGCACCCCTGTGCCGGTCGGCAAGACGCTGGCCCGCGGCGCGCGCGGCACGCGTCGCGTGGCGAAGATGCGATCCCAGTGCAGAAAGCCTTCGGCCTGGATGTTGGGCGACCACAACAGGAAGTCGCCGCCCAGCAGGCGCGCCAGCCAGCGTTCATGGTTTTGCGTAGCGCCGGTGTCGGCCATGGGAATTGCCTCGAACAAGTGGATGGACCCTGCAACGCTAGGACGTGGCGCGCCGCTATACAAGGCGCACCGGCGCGACGGCGCTATGATGCGTGCACCATGCAAGCTGACGAAACGCCTCGGCCCTTTGTTCGTGCCGCCCGTCGGCGCCGATACAGCGCCGCCCACCGCGCATGAAGCGCGCCGTCGTCCTCGCGCTGTTGCTCACATCCGCGCTGGCATGGGCGTACTTTCAGCGCGTCGGCCGCGGCCCGGCGCAGCTGATTGCCTACGGCACGCTCGAAGCGCGGGATATCGAAGTCGGCTCCAAGGTCGGCGGGCGCGTGCTGAGTCTCGGCACCCGCGAAGGCGAACAGGTGCGTGCCGGCCAGGTGCTGGTGACACTCGACGACGAACAGCTCGCGCCGGCGCTGGCGCTGGCCGAGGCGGCACTCGCGGCGGCGCGCGCCGAACTCGCCAAGCGCGAGCACGGCTCGCGCGTCGAAGACATCGCCGAGGCACGCGCCGCCGCCAATGACCGGCAGGGCGGCGGCTTTCGCGCCGACGAGATAGCCGCGGCGCGTGCCGAGCGCACGCGTCTCGCCGCCGATGCGGACAACGCCCGACGGCGCCTGGCGCGCAGTCGCGAGCTCCTGGCGCGCGGCATGATTGCGCAGCAGGCGCACGACGATGCGCAGACCGCCGCCGATGCCGCCGCCGCGGCCTTGCGCGCCGCCGAACATGGCCTGGCCGCCGCCGAGGGACGCTACCAGGCGGCGCGCGCGGTGACGGCGCGTACCGTGAGTGGTTACCGCGCCGAGGACATCGACGCCGCCCGCGCCGCGGTCGCCCAGGCCGAGGCCGAGCTCGCGCTCGCCCGCGCGCGACTCGCGGAAACCCAGGTGCGCGCGCCCGCCGATGCCACGGTGGAAGTGTTCGATCTGCGGCCCGGCGACCTCGTGGCGCCCAATGCGCCGGTCGCGCGCCTGCTGGAAAGCGCCGAGCTGTACGTCATGGTGTTCGTGCCCGAGCCGCGCATCGGTGACGTGAGTCTCGGCCAGCAGGTCGAGATCGGCGTCGACGCGTTTGCCGGGCGACGTTTTCGCGGCACGGTCGAGCAGATCCGTCAGCGCGCCGAGTTCCTGCCGCGCAATGTGCAGACCCGCGAAGAGCGCGTGCACCAGGTCATCGGCGTCAAGGTGCGGGTGGAGGAGGGGCGCAGCGAATTGCGCGCCGGCACCGCGGCCGAGGTGCGCTTCCCGCCGCGCGCGCCATGAGCGCCGCCATCGTCGCGCGCCATCTCACGCGCCGCTTCGGCGACTTCACCGCCGTCGACGATGTTTCGTTCGAAGTCGCGGCCGGCGAGATCTTCGGCTTCCTCGGCCCCAACGGCAGCGGCAAGACCGTCACCATCAAGATGCTGACCGGGCTGTTGCCGCCGAGCGCCGGCACGGCGGTGATCGATGGTCTCGATGTCAGTCACGAGGCCGAGGCGGTGCGCACCCGCATCGGTTACATGAGCCAGAAGTTCGGCCTCTACGACGACCTCTCGGCGCTCGAGAACCTGCGCTTCTACGGCATGGCCTATGGCTTGGGCGGCGCGCGTCTCGCCGCGCGCATCGACACCGCGCTGGAACGCAACGGACTCGGGCCGTACAAGGATCGCCTCGCCGCACGCCTGTCCGGTGGCTGGCGCCAACGCCTGGCGCTGGCCTGCGCGATGATCCACGAGCCGCGCATCCTGTATCTCGATGAACCGACCGCCGGCATCGATCCGGTGGCGCGCCGGCAGCTGTGGGACCTGTTGTTCGAACTGGCGGCGCAGGGCATCACGTTCTTCGTCACCACCCACTACATGGACGAAGCCGAGCGCTGCGGTCATCTCGCCTACCTCTATTACGGCCGCCTGATCGCCGACGGCACGCCCGACGGCCTGGCGCGGCTGCCGGAGGTGACGCCGGCCGGCACGCGCCGCTACGGCTTGACCACCAGCGATGCCGGCCAGGCGCGGCGCATCGCCGCCACGCTGCCCGGCGTGCGCTCGTCCACCATTTTCGGGCGCGGCCTGCACGTGCTGGTCGATGCGCATGTCGACATGCAAGCCATCGTCGCCGCGCTCACGCGCAATGGCGTGGCGGTCGACGAATGCCGAGCGCTGGTGCCGAGTCTCGAAGACGTGTTCGTGGCATTGACCGAGCGTCGCCAGCGCGAGATCGAGGGCGGGCCGTGAACGCGCTGCGCGGCTTTCGCGCGGTGTTCTACAAGGAGATGCTGCACGCGCGGCGCGATCGTCTCGCCATCGTGTTCGCGCTCATGATGCCGCTCATGCAGATGGTGATCCTCGGCACCGCCATCGATACCAACGTGCGCCAGGTGCCGACCGTGGTATTCGATGCCTCCGGCGCCAACCAGCGCGACGGCACGGCCTTGCTCGGCACCCAGGCGAGTCGCGCCTTTCTCGATCGGCTGCGCAATACCGACACCTACCGCATCTATCGTCATGTCGATTCCGACGCCGCCTTGAACGAGGAAATGGTGGCGGGTCGCGCGCGGGTCGCGGTCAAGATCCCGCTGACCTTCGCCCGCGATCTCGAGGCCGGGCGCCAGGCCGAGGTGCTGGTGATGGTCGATGGTTCCGATTCGGCGGTGGCCGGCCAGGCGCTCAACGTCGCCACCCAGGTGGGGCTCGACGAGTCGCTGCGGCGCATGCTGCCGGACGGCGTGAAGCCCATCGTCGATGTACGGCCCAAGCTCATGTTCAATCCCGATTCGCGCTCGCCGAACTTCTTCCTGCCGGGCTTGATGGCGGTGCTGCTGCTGTTCGTCACCACCATGTTGACGGCGTTTTCCATCGTGCGCGAAAAGGAACGCGGCACGCTCGAGCAGCTGCTGGTCACGCCGGCGCGTCCGCTCGGCATCATGCTCGGCAAGATCACGCCGTATTTCGCGCTGGGCCTGGTCGAACTGGTGGTGATCCTGCTGTTCATGCGCTTTGCCTTCGGTGTGCCCATGCACGGCAATCCGCTGCTGCTGGTGTGTCTCGCCACCGGCTACCTGTTCGTCAACCTCACCATCGGTCTTCTGATCTCGACCCGCGCCGGCTCCCAGACCGAGGCCCTGCAGCTCGGCATGATGAGCATCCTGCCGAGCATCTTCCTGTCGGGCTACATCTTCCCGCGCGACACCATGCCGCTGCTGTTCTACGGCATCAGTTACCTGGTGCCGGCCACCTACATGGTCGACATCGCGCGCGGCGTGATCCTGCGCGGCGCGGGTCTCGCCGAACTGTGGAGCGATGCCTTGGTGCTGGCCTTGATGGGGTTCGTGGTGCTGCTGCTGGCGGCACGCCGCTTCCAGCGCATGATTGTCTAGCGGCGCGCGCAAAAATCGCCAGGCTGCGCCGCGCGCGGCCGGGCGCGGCTGCTATCATGCGGCCCGCGCGGCCAGTGACTGCGCCGGGCTTCGCCACTCAACGCGCGTATCGATACACAGCAGCCGTGAAGACCTTCATTCTCGCCCCGTCGCGCACGCCGCGCGCGTGCGCCGTCGTGCTGGCCATGCTGCTGGCCGGCGCCGCGTCGTTCGCCGAACCGGGCGCCGCGCCGGGCGCCGACGCCATCGAGTCACCCCATGCGCCGGCCGCGCGTTCGGTGCTGGAACTGCAGTCCTTCCGCCAGTCGACCCGCGGCCGCATGGCGGGCGGCGGCGACGACACGGGCGCGGTGCTGACCGATCTCAACCCGGTCATGCACGCCTGGTACGTGCTCGAAGTGCCGACATCCGACGGCCGACGCGTGGCCTATCATCTGGAATTGCCCGACCCCGACAAGCAACGCCTGCTGCTCGATTCCGCCGACGGTTCGAGCGTGCTGATCACGAGTCCCGACGGCGACAGGCATTGCGTCTTGCAGGGCGACAACAGCCTGGCCGCGGCGGCCATGCGCAAGCTGCCCTACGTGCCGCTGTGCGATGGCGCGTTGTACCTGCGGCGTCGCCTGCGCGGCGCCGAGACCTCGCTGGAAAGCGTGGTCGAATTCCTGCGCGATCGGGTGTGGGGCGGCGAACAGCTGGTCGATGCGGTGAAAGCGCGGCTCAGCGATGCCGAACGCGAAGTCGGCACCATCGCCAGCCACGGCGAGGCGCCCGCGACGAGCGACGACGGGCCGCGCCCGGCCCGGGTCGCGGAACGCTTCGCCGACGCCACCATCGCCAGCGAACGGCTCGGCATCGCGGTGGACGCGCCCGGCGGCATGCTGGCCGGGCGCTGGTACGCGGCGCGCGCGCAACAGGGCGTGTACGTGAGCGTGATGGAAGGCGACGCGGTCGCGCCGGCCATCCTCGAAAGCAATCTCGGCAGCGTCAATCCGCTCGACGCGGTGGAACGCTCGGCGCTGGTTTACCTCGTGGCCTTCGACCTCGCGCAGTTCGACATGGCTTTCACCATGGGCACCGATCATCCGCGCGTCGACTGGTCGCCGCGCGCCTTCGCCAGCCATGCGACATCGGACTGGGCGGGGCCCGATGGCTTCGCCACTCTCAGTCCCCTGGCCATGACCGGCATGGTGCCGCCATGGCAGACCGCGCGCACCATCGCCACCTTCATCGGCGGCTTCAAGCGCGACCACGGCGCTTTCAAGTACGGCGCCTTCTCGCGCAGCGACAACGGCAATCACTACGGTTTCGTCGAACAGGGCGTGGTGCTGTCGTCCTTGAAGCCGGGCCTCGCGACGCTCTACGTATTGGTCGACGGCAGCGTGCACATGGGCACCTGGACCGAACGCGATGCGCGCAAACTGGAGCTGGTGCGTTACGCGCGCCAGAACGGCGTGGCGCTGGTCGAACGCGATCACGACAGCGGTGAGTCGGTGCCGGGCCTGCTGGTCAATCGCTGGGGGCCGGGCAACTGGTCGGGCTCGTCCGAATCGAGTCTGCGCGCGCTGCGTTCGGGCCTGTGCATGGCCCGACACAACGGCCGCGACATGCTCATCTATGCCTATTTCTCCACCGCCACGCCGTCGCTGATGGCGCGCGTGTTCCAGGCCTACGATTGCGATTACGCCATGCTGCTCGACATGAACGCGCTGGTGCACACCTACCTCGCGCTCTATCGGCAGCCGGGCGGCGAGGTGGCCGTCGAACACGTGGTGCGCGACATGATCCAGGGCGATCCGGTGCTGCACGGTGAGCCGCTGCCGCGCTTTCTGGCGACGCCCGACAATCGTGATTTCTTCTACCTCACGCGGCGCGTGACGCCGCGCGCGCGATGACACCACGCCGCGTGCTGGCCGTGCTGGGCATGCTGCTGGCGTTGACCGCGCAGGCCAACGGCAAGCTGGAACTGCGCGAGCAGAATATCGAATTGCTGGCGCGCATCCAGGCCGCCCATGGCTACAGCGCGGCACAGATGGATGCGCTGCGCGCGCTGCTGCTGGACTCGGGCCACATGGGCCAGGGCAACCCCGACATCACCGTGCACGCCGGCAGTCGTGAAGCGTGCATGGCACGTAACGCCGCGACGCCCGTGCCCTGGCCCGAGGCCGAGTTCGAGAACATCTGCGGCGCGAAATACATGGCGCCGCTCTACGACCCGTCGCGCGAAACGGCCGCCGAGGCGCGCGCCTGCATCGATCAATACGAATTCCCGGACATGCCCTGCGAATACCCGGTGGTGTGGGTGAAAGCGGCGGAAGCGGCCAAGGTCTGCACCGCGCTCGGCAAGCGCCTGTGTGATGCGCATGAATGGGAAGGCGCCTGCCAGGGCGCCCTCACCGCGCCCGATTACCGTTTCGATCTCGCCAAGGGCGTCGGTTATGGTGACGCGGTGGCGCGCATGCGCGCCGCGCACAATCGCAGCCATGCGGCCGACGCGCGCTGGAGTTACGGTGCGCAATTCGAGCGCGGCGTGTGCGCGCAGGCCGGGCGCAAGTCGGCGAGCTGCCAGGGCGGCGGCTTCGGCCAATGCGGTTCGAACACCTACCCGAGCGGCGATTTCCCGGCCTGTCACAGTCCGCTATGGGTCTACGATCTCAACGGCAACGCCGCCGAGCACATGAACCTGCCGCTGTCGCCTGCCGAGATGGCGAGCGCCGGCAGCACCACGCTCGGCGTGACGGAAATGAAAGGCAGCTGGTTCATCTTCGATACCTACCGCGCCCATCCCGACTGGTGCCGCTGGCGCGCGCCGTTCTGGCATGGCGGGCGCGTCATGGACGCGCACAGTCACGCCAACTATCACCTGGGTTTTCGCTGCTGCAAGAGCGTCGGCAAGTAGCCACGCGCTCGGCAAGCGCGTGGCCGCGGCCGACACCGGCAGGTCAATCCGCCGCGCGCTTGTAGGCGGCGATGTAATCCGGGATCGGGTAGCCGGCGGTCTGCTTGGGATCGGTCTCGGGCGCCTGCGGGATCACCGGCAGCGGAATGACGCCCGCCCATACCGGGAACTCGAGATCGATGCCGTCATCACCGGGCGGTCCGCGCCGTACCTTGGCCGACGCCTGCTCGATGGCGATGGCGATGATGGTCGTGGCCTTCATCTCCTTGTCGTTCGGCGCTCGCACATGGGGCCAGCGGCCGGGCACCACGCGCTCCGTGAGGCAGCGCAGCGCCTCGAGCTTTTCCGCCGGCTCGGTGATGACCGTGCCGCTACCGTAGATCACCGCCGAGCGAAAATTCATCGAGTGATTGAACGCGGTGCGCGCGCACACCAGGCCGTCGACGAGCGTCACGGCCAGCGCGATCTGGTTGCCTGCCTCGATATGCTCGAGCATGCGTCCGCCCTTCAAGCCGTGGATGAGCACGCGGTCACCCTGGCGCGCGTGGATGGTCGGGATGATGAACGGCTGGCCATCGATGGCGAAACTCACATGGCACACCAGCGCTTCGTCGAGGATCGGGTAGATGGTCTCGGAGTCATAGGCGCCGCGCTTGGGGTAGCGCATCAGGCGATTGCGATCGGTGACGTCGAAGTCTGTCATGGAATCCTCATGGGGCAACCAGGTTGAAAAACGGGGAGTGTGGGCCGCCAGGTTCGGCGCGGCGCGAGCGACGCGCGAGACGGGCGCCGCTCAGTGCGTGACCATGCTCAGCATCGCGCCGTGGGCGTGGGCCAGGCGTCGCGGCTTTTCAGGAATGTAACGGGCGAGACTCGCGACCGGGCCTTCATCGCTCAAGACCGGCGCCAGCCGCGCGTTGGCCAGCACCTCGTGCACCGAAGTCACCCTGCCGTTCAACAGCATCACGTCGCTCACCAGGCGAATGCCATGGCTGTAGTCGACGTATTCGACGCCATGCGCGGTGCTGAGCGGTTGGATGGGTTCGCCGTTCGGTTCGTGCCAGCCGTAGATGGCGATACGCCCGGGGTGGGTGTCCATGCGGTTCGACAGCACCACGTCTTTCTTGTGGCCGGCGACGAACACGCCGGGCGCGATGCCGAGGCGCTTCAGCTGCGCGACGATGTCGGCGTCGTGGCGCGTGAAATAGGCGGTCGAACGCATGGCCGGCCCGGCGCGCAGCGGCCGCGGCGCGAGATGGCGCGCCGATTCACGGTAGATGGCATCGACCATGCGCGGCGTCGGCAGCACGAAGCCGAGGCGCGCGGCGACGTCGCTGGCGGCCTGCAGGCCCATCGGCATGCGCAGGAAATCCCGGTCGTTGCCGACCGCGAGGTAGTCCGGCATCACGCACACGGTGGCCTTGAGCGGCCGACCGTCGCTGGAGTAGGCATGCAGTTCGACGGGCTCGAGGCGGCGCAGGAAATCCGGGATGTCACCACCGAGCACCGCGCGCGCGGTCTCGGCATCGCGCGCGCCGCGCACCAGGGTGGCGATGCGGCGCGCGAAGCTTGCGCCGCCCGCCGTGCCGGCCGGCCTGGCCGGGATGGCGGCGCTCAGCGCTTGCGGACAGGTGAAAGCGCTGGCCGCATGGACGCCGGGCGGCACGCACAGCAGCGCCGCGGCGCAGGCCAGCGCGCGTGCGTGGTAATGAAGGCGGCGTGGCAAGAGGCGCATGGCGTCAACACGGATACCGGGGCGTTGTGCTGTCTGTGTACACCGCGCGCGGACAGGGCGTCAACGCACTGCGCGCCGCGCCCACGACGAGCGCGGCGCGCGCCTGCTCGCGGCGCTCAGGCCAGGCGCCGGGCGTGCGGATGGTCGGCGTTTTCGAGGCGCATTTCCGGCGCGATGTCGCCCAGCGGCAGAATGCGCCGCGCCATCAGATCGCGCAGCCAGTGACAGAAACTCTCCTCGCTGTTCATGGCCATGGTGAAACCATGCTGGCGCACCTTGACGGTGCTGACGAAGATTGCCGGCGCCGCTTCCGTGACGCCATACAGGAAGCTCATGTCGGCATAGTGGTGCGATTCGCCGAGCAGATCGGCCAGCGGGATGGGGCGGAGATCGTGTTTCGCCACGACACGCTGCCACACGTCGGCGTGGCGCGGCAGGTAGTCGGCCAGCGAGATGGATTCATCGGCGCCGGTCTCGACACCGAGGGTGGCGGCGAGCGTCGGCCACATGTCGCGAAACGAAAACACTTCGCCGTTGGTGAGGTTGTAGGTTTCGCCGCGCGCGCGCGGCTCGCCGCTCGCCCACAACAAGGCCGCGCCGACCAGGCGCACATCGGCCGCCTCCCATACCCATTGCGGGCCGCCGGGGAAGGAGAACGGCAGGCCGAGTTCCTTGCGAATGGCGGCATAGATGCCGATCACCGGCGGCAGGTTCATCACCACGCCGTGGTTGGGACCGACGATGAGCTGCGGACGGAAGATGGTGTAGCCGAAGCCGCGCCGCTCGGCGAGGTCTTTCAGGTAATCCTCCTGCAGCCAGTAGAAGGTCGGATGTTCGACACGCGGCTGGCTTTCGCGCGCCGGCACGCGCATTTCGCGGTAGGGCGCGCCGTAGGCCTTGGTGCCCTGCAGCAGCGACACGTGCTCGAGCTTCGCTCTCTCGCTCAAGGGTTCCAGCAGGTTGCGCAGCATGCGCCCGTTGGTCTCTATCTGATGGGGATCGGACCAGCCGGCCATGAGGCCCGGCAACTCGTAGACGGCGGTGTAGACCACGTGCGTGACATCGCGCAGGGAGGTCGCCGCCGCACGACAGGCGTCGGCATCGGTGAGGTCGAGCGCGACATGGGTGACGGGCAGGCCTTCCAGCAGTTCCGGCACGCGTCGCGACAGCGCGATCACGCGCCAGCCGGCCTTGGCGAATTCGATGGCGGCGGCGGTGCCGACCAGGCCGCTGGCGCCGGCGATGAGTACGGTGCCGGTCATGGCGTTTCCTCGTGGTGGTGTGTGGACGAAAGAGCGTCGTCGAAAGCGCCAGTGGCCGTCAACGCGCGAGGCGCAGGCGATTGGCGATGTTGTTGCGTTGCATGTTGGACGAGCCGCCGACGATGGGCAGGCAGGTCATGTCGCGCACATGGCGTTCCATGTCGTATTCCTCGGCGCAGCCGTAGGCGCCGAGGATCTGCTGGCATTGAATGACGATGTCGAGGCCGTGATCGGTGACGAACATCTTGGCCATCGAGCTTTCCACCGCGCAGCTGCGGCCTTGGTCGGCCAGCCACGCGGCGTGGTAGAGCATGTGCTCGCAGGCCTGGAACAGCGTGCGCAGATCGACCAGCTTGTGGCGCACCGCCTGGTGCTCGCCGATGAGCTTGCCGAACTGCCTGCGCTCACCGGCATAGCGCCAGGCATCGTCCAGCGCGCCGCGCGTGATGCCTAGCGCCATCGCCGCCACCGCCAGCCGCTCGACGTCCAGCGCCGGCCCCACCAGCTTGTGCCAGCCGCGGTTCCAGTGTTCGGGCCCGCCGACGATGTTGTCCACCGGCACCTCGACATCGTCGAAGTGCACGTCGCAGGTGCGCGTGTAGCGCAGGCCGATGTGATCGATGTCGGTGATGGTGACGCCCGGCGTGCTCGGCGGCACCAGCAGCAGCGACAGGTTCTCGTAGCGTGGCGCGCTGTTGTCCGAGCGCACCAGGCAATAGATGTAGTCGGCGTCGCGCGCCAGGGTGCACCAGCGCTTGGCGCCGTTGATGCGCACGCGCTCGCCGACTTCTCCGCGCGGGTTTTGACGCTCGCGAGATCACCGCCGACGTCCGGCTCGGACAAACCATAGGCCAGCAACAGCTTGCCGGCGGCGACGCGCGGCAGGAGCTCGCGCTTCTGCTGCTCGGAGCCGGATTCGGTGATGTTGAGCCCGGCATACATGGCCGAATGCACGAAGGGCCCGGCCAGGGCCGTGCCGCGCGTACACAGTTCGTCGATGACGCTGAGCGCCGCCACCACGTCGCGACCGGCGCCGCCGTATTGTTCACCGAAGGTAAGCCCCAGCACACCGAGTTCCGCGAGCTCGGCGAATTCCGCGACCGGGAAGTGATGATCCCGCTCCCACTGCCGCGCCTTCTCGCGCGGCGACTTGGCGGCGATGAAGCGCTTGAGCGTATCGCGCAGGAGCGTGATGTGTTCGGGTGGGTCGGCGTAGTAGGAGGGCACGATGGATCCCTCAGGCCGCCAATGTCCGATTGAAATCGGCCCCACAATGGAGGAGCCCTGTGGGTGCGAATTCATTCGCACATTCAGGCGCACATATCACCGCTTCACCCCCGCCGCCTGCAAGGCCACCTTGCGCGCATGGCCCATGTCGAAGGTGCGCGCCATCATGATGCGCTGCGCCTTCAAGCCGCCGCCGGCCTGCAGGGCGGTGACGAGATTCCAGCCGCCGTAGGCGTCGGCGGTCAGATCGCGAATCAAGGTGTAGACGCGCATGCGCATCTCGACATCGGTGTTGGCGCCGGTGGCGAGGTATTTGCGCAGATACGCGCCGGCTTCGGGATGCCTGAGCTCCGCTTCTTCCGGCAAGGTGATGACGAGACCGCCGGCCACGTCCTGCAGGTGCTTCACCATCTCGTGGAAGTGCGAGGCGTAATAGTACTTGGTTACATTGATGCCGAGGATGTTCGGATGCAGCATGCCGTCGGGCGTCGATTCGTAGTGGCGCACCGCGTAGTCGATGCCCATGCGAATGGTCTCGGTGTAACAGATGAGTTCGGCGATGGTGTCCTGGATATGGGCATCGCGATCCTTGCCCTGCTGCTCGGACACCAGCTGCGCGAGGCCGGTCATGATTTCCGCCTCGTGATGGGCGATGACGAGGCCAAGCGTGCGTTCCCACAGGCCGAGCGCGGCGGCGAAGGCGCCGGCCAGCTGCCATTCGCCGGCCAGGAACACGCGGTCCCAGGGAATGAACACGTCGTCGAACACCACGAAGCCTTCCGGCATGCTGTGGCGCGCGCTGGCCGGGTAGTCGAACTCGTTCAGCTCGGCGGGCGCGAAGCTGCGGTTGATGATGCTGACGCCGGGGGTCGCGACCGGGATGCTGAAGGCGACCGCGTAGTCCGCTTCCTCGGGGCGCATGGACTTGGTCGGCATCACCACCAGCTCATGCACCAGGGACGCGGCGGTGATGTGCAGCTTGGCGCCGCGCACCACGATGCCGTCGTTGCGTCGCTCGACGATGCGCACGTACATGTCCGGGTCGTGCTGCTCGTGGGCCTTCTTCGAGCGGTCGCCCTTGGCGTCGGTGATGACTTCGGCGGCGCGCAGGTCGTGGTCGCGGGCGTAGAGGTACATGCGCTCGATGTTGTGCGCGAAGCGCGGGTTGATGGCGCCCAGGCGGTCCTTGACCTGCAACAGCGCCATGTACACGCCGGTCACGCCGCCGACGATGCTCATGTGGCGGCCGAGCTCCAGGCGCATTTCCAGCTCTTCGGTGGTGCGCGGCACCTGGTAGACGCGATGGGCGGTGGTGCCGTCCTCGGTGCGGTAGGTGATGACGGGCGCGAGCTCGGGGTCGTCGTAGGCGTAATCCTGGCAGGCCACCGCAATCGGCACCTGGAAACGCGGATGATTGGCAACGTCAGTGATCTTCTCGCCGCCCCAGTAGATGACGCGGCCGTCGTTCAAGGATGCGCGGTATTGCGCGGCGGTCATGAGACCCATGGCAGCTCCCCAGCTTGATTCGACCGCGAAGATAGCACGGGCCACGCGGCGCCAGTTCGCGGCCGTACGGGCTTAACTAACCAGGCCATTGATGAGTACAATCGTGCTGCCGCCACGGGCCCCCAGCCCGCGTCGGTATCTTCACGAAAGCATGGGGTCGTAGCTCAGCTGGGAGAGCGCCGCGTTCGCAATGCGGAGGTCGGGGGTTCGATCCCCCCCGGCTCCACCATCTCTTGGAAGGCCGGGCCACGCCCCGGCCTTTTTTATTGAGGGCCGCCCGTACCGGGTTCCCTGTGGGTGCGAATTCATTGGCACACCGAGGCCACCGCACGTACGTACCGTGCCTTGGAATGTGCGAATGAATTCGCACCTACAATGGCCGGGCTTTCCCGTAACTCGAAACGCAAGCGCCCACTTCATGAAAGACAAGAAGCGTCCCTTGCCGCCGCCGCCAGCGGCGAGTCCCTTTGCCGCGTTGGCCGGCCTCGTGCCGTCGACAAGCACTGTCGAGCCGGCACCAGCGCCGGACACCAAGGCCAAGGCCTCTCGCGGCCGTGTCGACGTGCTGCGTAACACCGCCCATCGCGGCGGCAAGACCGTGACGGTGTTGAAGGGCTTCGTCGGTGTCGATGCCGATGAACTCAAAGCCCTCGCCAAGCAATGGCAGAAGCGCTGCGGCGCCGGCGGCACGGTCAAGGACGACACCATCGAGATCCAGGGCGATCATCGCGAGACGCTGATGCGCCTGCTGGCCGAGGCCGGCTTCCGCCCGGTCAAGGCCGGTGGGTGAACGCTTTGATTCATTGCCTTCGACGCCCCTTGCCGTGGTCGCATGTGCACGCATTTCGTGCGCATCGTCACAACACAGGACACTGGCCTCGCCGCCTTTGAACGCGCGCCGCGCCGGCGGCGATGTACCGACGTGTATCAAGCGGACCATGCGGTCCGCGCAACCAGGGAGCACGTCATGTACAAGAAAGCATTATTTTCAGCCCTCGTCGCCAGCGCGATGGTGATCACCACCCTGCCGAGCGACGCCGAGGCCGCCAGCATCCGCGTCAAGTGCGAAAAGCGCGCGACGCGCTCGAAGATCTCGGTGGATGGCAAGAACCTCGTGCCCGGCCAGTATCGCTGCCAGGCCAAGTCCGGTTCGAACCAGAAGACCACCGCGCTGGTGAGCTCGGTAGGCGATGAAGTCGAGTGTGATTTCGACAGCGCACGCGCCGACATCGCGGCTGGCGCCACCGCGATTGCCGCCAACTTCATCCAGGGCGGCCAGGTGACCGGCAAGCTCATCGATGCCGCCGGCTTCACGGTCGCGTCCGACACCGTGAGCTGCCGCGCCAAGTGATGTGTCGCGGGCGACGTCCGCTCGCGGACGTCGCCCGCGCATACCGCGCCATGCCTCACGGCAAGCGCCGCAGTCTCACCACTTTTGGCGCCGCCGTCGGCAGCGACGAATAGGCGCTCCACACCTCACCGTTGCGCGGGTCGATCGCGAGATGGCGCATGTAGGCCGGCTCGGTCGGCAGGGGATAGCGCGTCAGGCGATGGGTTTTGCCATCGAGATGTATGAGTTCCGAGGCCAGCGCCGCCGCCAGCCACACGTCGCCGTTACGCGGATCGACTTCCACATCGTAGATGCCGGCCGCGCCAATGCCGGTATCGAAGGATTCGAATTTTTCCGTGGCGGGCTCGAAGCTCGTCACGCGGCCGGTGTTGAATTCCGCTATCCAGAGGCGCCCGTCGGGTGCGACCGCCATGCGCCGCGGGCCGACATTGTCGCCTGGCATGGTGTAGAGCTTCGCCTCGCCGCTGGCGATGTCGTAGCGAGCGAGGGTGTTGGCGGCAAGCTGCGCGCTCCACAGTCGATCCTGCGCATCCACCTGCATGCCGTAGGGCAAGGGTATGCCGGCGCTGGCCGGCAGGTGGGCCGAGGGCAAGGCGAAGCGCTTCACTGAACCATCGTCGGCCGCGAGCCGCGCGATGCCTTCGGTCTTGCCGAAGTAGTCGTTCAGCCACACGTCGCCGTGACTGTCGAGGGCGATGTCGTGCGGGTAGATGCCGACCTTGTAGGTCACGAACTTGCGCGTGCGCGGGTCGAGGCGCACCACCGATTCCGTGCCGCCGTTCACCAGCCACAGCGTGCCATCGCGCGCGAAGGCCAGCGCGCGCACCTGCGCGGCGATGTTGGGCTCATTATTTACCTCGAAAGACTCGTAATGTCCGCTGGCCGGATCGAGCGCCCACATGGCGCTGTTCCAGAACGCCGTCACCCATACGCGATGATCGGGCCCGACCACGAGGTCATGCGGCAGCTCGCTCGCAATCGGCACCGGGTACTCGGTGATCTCGGCGCGCGCTTCGCGCGGCGCGAGCGCGGGCGGGGCGATGTTCGCCACGCGCGCAGGCCTGAACTCGCTGGTCAGCCAGTCGGCGTAGTGCTCGAAATCGAAGTCCGGCGGGATTACTGCATACTTGTCGAAGGACTTCATCAGCGCGAAGGCGTCCAGCCACTGCTGGCGCGTGCGCAGCGCGCCGTCCTTGTAGAGGCGCGCGAAAGACAGCTCGTGGCAGCTCATGCAGTTCAGGATGAACTCGCGTTTGTCGGCGCCGTCCTCGACGTGGGCGAACCAGGTGGCGGTCGCGGCCTGGCGCAGCGGCTCGCGTGCCGCGTTCAATGCAAAGGCTAGCGAGGCCTGCGCCGCGCCGATCTCGAGCGCGCCGCGTGCATCCTCGTAGCGCGCGTGATGGGCGCGCAGCTCGTAATGGCCGTCGCTGAGCGCGGGCAGCACATAGCGACCCTTGTCGGTGGAATAGACCGTGGTCTCGATGCCGCTCGCGGTGTCGCGCGCGGTGACGAATACACCGGCCACGCCCTGTCCCGCCGCGTTCGTGACCTGTCCCGACACGCCGCCCGCCATGGCCGGTACGGCGGCCGCGCCCAGCACAAGCATCACCCCGGCGAGGCCCGCGGCCCGCGCGCTGATCGGCTTCATCGACTCCCCCTCGACATTCGCTGCACGGCGCTGGCGCCGATGCGTGGTGGTTCGCAGCCGCTATACTGCCGCCATGAACGACAGCATCTTCCTCGATCAACTGCGTGCTTTTCTAGCGCGGCCCGGCAACCGTTCGCCGCACAACAATTTCCTCGGTCTCGAAATCGTGCATCTGGAACATGCGCGGGCGGTGCTGCGCGTGCCCTATTCCGAGCGCCTTGCCGGCAATGCCACCACCGGCGTGTTGCACGGTGGCGTCATCACCACCGCCATCGATTCGGCGTGCGGCGTGTCGGTGATCACCGCGCTCGGCAAGCGCATGGGCATCGCGACGCTGGATCTGCGCATCGATTATCTCAAGCCTGCCCAGCCGGGGCAGGCGGTGACGGCGGCCGCCCATTGTTACAAGGTCACGCGCAACATCTGCTTCGTGCGCGCCATTGCCTACCATGCCGACAGGGACGACCCGATAGCCAACTGCGCGGCCAGTTTCATGATCACTTCCCTCGAACCGGCGGGCCCGGCGCTCGCCGAGGATGCGCCATGAGTTTCGTCGACATCATCCACGCCGCGCGCGACAGCCGCGATTACTCGCGCATGGGCGAGGCCATTCCGTACATGGATACCCTGGGCCTGTCGGTGGAGGAACGGGACGGCGGCGTGGTGCTGTTGTTGGCGGCCGCCGAGCTGCACGTCGGCAACCCGTGGAAGCAGGCCTTGCATGGCGGCCTCATCGGCGCGGTGCTGGAAACCGCTGCCATCGTGCAGCTGATCCTCGAGCCCGAGGTCGAAACCCTGCCCAAGCCCATCAACATCACGGTCGATTACCTGCGCTCCGGGCGCGTGGTGCCGACCCGCGCCGCCGCCGAGGTCACCAAGCTCGGCCGCCGCGTCGCCAACGTGCATGCGCGTTGCTGGCAGGACGACGAGTCGCGACCCATCGCGACCTTGTCCGGCCACTTCCTCATGACCTGAGGCTGCCGCGGCCACAAAAAAAACCCGCCGTGGCGGGTCTGGAACGATGCAGGGCGTGCCTTATTCTTCGAGCAGGCTGCGCAGCATCCAGGCGGTCTTTTCGTGCACGTCGAGGCGCTGGGTGAGCAGATCCATGGTCGGCTGATCGTTGGCCTTTTCCACCGCCGCGAACAGTCCGCGCGCGGTGCGCGCCGTCGCTTCCTGGGCGGCCACCAGGTGGCGCACCATGTCCATGGCCTTGGGCGTGCCATCGACCTCCTTGATCGACGCGAGCTTGACGAATTCCCGGTAGGTGCCCGGCGCCGGGAAATCCCAGCGCGCGTATGCGCTCGGCGATGAGGTCGAGCGCGTTCCACTGCTCGGTGTACTGGCCCATGAACATCAGGTGCAGGGTGTTGAACATCGGCCCGGTCACGTTCCAGTGGAAGTTGTGGGTCATGAGGTAGAGCGTGACGCTGTCGGCGAGCAGGTGGGCCAGGCCGTCGGCGATGCGGGCGCGATCGCCGGCCGAGATGCCGATGTCAATGGCCGCGCCGGCGGCACGGGGTGCGGGGGTGTTCTTGCTCTTCGCCATGTCGGATGCCTCACGGGAGTTTGAATCTTTGCGCGCCTTCAATCCTAACAAGCCGCCTACGGCGCGCCTACCGCGCGGACCGTGGGTGAATGGGCACGGCACACCTATCGTGCGTCGCCGCCCCTTGATGCATCGGTTAACCTAGGCGCGCTTCAGGAACGATGGGGACGGGGATGCTGCAATTCAACGGGACGGACGCCGAGGTGCGCTCATGAGCGGCGCGCTGGACGGCGTCAGGATCATCGATCTCACCACGGTGCTGATGGGGCCGTTCGCCACCCAGCAGCTGGGTGACATGGGCGCCGACGTGATCAAGGTCGAGCCGCCGGCGGGCGATACCAGCCGCAACGTCGGTGCCACCCGTCATCGCGGCATGGCCAGCGGCTTCCTGCACTGCAATCG
Organism: Pseudomonadota bacterium; assembly: GCA_016719885.1. Taxonomy (NCBI): domain Bacteria; kingdom Pseudomonadati; phylum Pseudomonadota; species Pseudomonadota bacterium. The sequence goes on from JADJYF010000004.1 coordinate 192,465, forward strand.
CAACAAGCGCGCCATCGTGCTGGATCTCAAGCAGGCGGCCGGCCGCGAGGCCTTGCTGCGTCTCGTCGCCACGGCCGATGTGCTGGTCTACAACGTCAGGCCGCAGGCCATGGCGCGGCTGCGCCTGACCTACGCCGATTGCGCGGCGGTCAATCCGCGCATCATCTATGTCGGCATGTTCGGCTATGGACAGCGTGGCCCGTACGCGGCCAAGCCGGCCTATGACGATCTCATCCAGGGCGCGGTCGGCATTCCGTCGCTGGTGGCGCGCGTCGGCGACGGCGTGCCGCGCTACGTGCCGGTGACCATGATCGATCGCACCGTCGGCACCGCCGCGGTCGGGCACATCGCTGCCGCGCTCTATCGCCGCGAGAAGACCGGCGTCGGCCAGTCCATCGAAGTGCCGATGTTCGAGACCATGGTGCCCTTCGTGATGGGCGAACACATGGCCGGGCAGAGCTACGAGCCGCCGCTCGGGCCGATGGGCTATTCGCGCCTGCTGGCGCGTGAACGCACGCCGTTTCCGACCCGCGACGGCTACGTGTGCGCGCTCATCTATACCGACAGCCACTGGCGTTCGTTCTTCCGCGAACTCGGCGAGCCCGAGCGCTTCGACGACGACCCGCGCATGGCCGACATCGGCACGCGTACCGCCCACATCGGCGACCTGTATGGCATGGTGGCCGACGTCATGCGTACGCGCGGCACCGACGAGTGGCTGGCGTTCTTCGACAGGGCCGACATCCCGGCCATGCGCCTGAATGATCTCGATTCGCTCTACGACGATCCGCATCTTGAGGCGGTCGCTTATTTCGAGACGCTGGAGCATCCGAGCGAAGGCCGGGTCCACCAGATGGGCCACGCCAGCACCTGGTCCGAATCGCCGCCCAGCACCCGCCGGCCTCGCGCCGCGCCTCGGCGAGCACAGCATCGAGGTGCTGAAGGAGGCGGGCTATGGCGACGACGAGATCGCGGCGATGCTGGCCAATGGCGTCACGGCGACCCAGTAGATGCGAATTCATTCGCACATTCACATGCACATGTCCTGTTCAGTCCGCCACCGTGGCGGCCATGGGCGAATGAATTCGTACCAACAATAGGCGCATCATGGCCATTCTCGACGGCTCCGATCATCTCGTTCGACATGTCCGGCAGATGCTGCTGTGGCCGCTGCAGTTGATGCCGGTCGAGGGCGAGAGCGATGAACGCAGTCATTGGCAGCTGCTGGAAGCGGCCGACACCGAGCGCCTGTGGCAGCGCGTCGAAGACGAGTTCACCGCCGACCCGACCCAGTTCCAGGAGCGCCATTACAAGGAGTTCGTGTCCTTCCTGCCTTACGTGCAGCGCTTCCTGTATGGCGAGAGCCGCGGCGCACGGCCGCGTTTGAACGACGGCGCGCCGGGCGAATCGGCGCTCCGGGTTTATCGTCGCCACGACGTCGCGGCCTTGCGCGTGATCCTGCGCGAGGGCGACGCACCGCTCACGCTCAAGGTCGCGCACATCGATCTCTATTTCTTTGACGACGTCGACGTCGCCTTGCTGAACACCGAGGTGATGGGCGACGACGTGCCCTTGTCGACCGCGCTCGACCTCATGTACCGCTTCGGGCGCGCCTATCCCACCACCTGGGACGAGTTCGGCAACGGCGTGCACAACACCTGGTCAGCCGAGTGGCTGGACGCCGAAGGCCGCGTGCTGGTGGCTTCCGACAGCGGCAACCGCGCCAAGTACCTGGAGTTCGCCTGCCAGTACCGCGCGGCGGGCACGGCCGCGCACTGGGCGTGGCTGGTGCAGCCCATGGTGCTGGATGCGGCGCAAGACGACGGCCTGTTGCGCTATCGCCAGATTGCCTATCACCGCATGCCGCTGATGGCCTTCCTGGCGCTGGACGACCCGCGGCAGATCCCGGACGCCGACTGGGTGCGCCTCGGCCTCATCGCCAGCGTGCATCCCGATGAACCGATGCCGCACAACGACCCGGACATCACGGCGTTCTTCGCGCGTTACAGTTTCGACCGCTACTGGAGCGGCAGGAGTGACGGACCCAATACGCGCTTCCTGTGCAGCGGCCGCGTGCTGTCGGTGATCGGCGACGCGCAGTCGAAGTATTTCCTCGACACCGAGCGCGGCCTGCTCGGGCAGTTCCGTCACCAGTACTTCATGCTGTTCCTGATTGCGCATTTCCACCAGGCGGCCTTGCTGGTGTTCTCCGACCGCCTGGTCGATGCCATCCACGATCTCGCATGTACACGATCGCAATTCCTTGCGGCGTTTTCGCGCGCGGGTGCATGCGAGCTTCGATTCCTTCCTGCGCTTCACGCATCGCTACTGGTTCAACGTGCTGTCCGAGCATCCGCACATGCAGGCCCTGCACCGCGCCTGCGTGCGCCATCTCGGCAACGCCGAGCTCTATGCCGAGTTGAAGGAAGAATTGCGCGACATGAGCCAGTACCTCGACAGCGATGCCCAGCGCCGCCAGTCGACCTCGGTGCATCGCCTGACGGTGGTCACCACCTTCAGCCTGATAGGCACGGTGGCGACCGGCTTTCTCGGCATGAACATCATTGACGAAGCGGCCGCATCCCTGGCCATGAAGCTCGTCTACCTGGGCGCCACGGTGCTGGCGACCGCGGTGCTGACGCTGTTCCTGGTCAAGAAGTCACGGCGCTTGTCGGACCTCATGGACAAGTTATCCGACGAGAAGCTGCCGCCGAGCCGGCGGCCGCCGATGAATTCGATCGGCATGCGCGGGGAGTGAGTCGGGCGCGAATCCATCCGGGCATTCAATGGGTGGGTATTCGTCACCTTAGCATCGGGTGCGAATGCATTCGCACTACAGGGGCGGCTGCCCCTCAAAACTGGTAGATGAAGGTGAACACCGACTCGTGCCGGCTGTTGTTGCTGGAGTGTCCCCAGATGTCGCCCAACTGCCAGGGCCCGGCCTTGTGGCCAGTGATGCGCCAGAACAGGTTCTGCTGGAAGCGCAGCACCACGTGGCTGGACAACAGGTAATCGACCGCAATCTGGTTGTAGGCGCCGGTCGAGCGCGGGTCGAAGGCGAACACGAAGCGCGGCTGCAGGAGGCCGGCGTCGCCATAGCTGGTCGAGGCCGAAAACGTCATCACCACTTCGTCCTGGTCGAGGCGGTCTTCGTTGAGACTGACGAAGCGGCCGGGCTGCACCACGCCGTTCAATTCGGCCGGGAACACGCCGCCGATGCCGCGATAGGAATGACTGATGTCCAGCCAGCGACGCCAGAAGATCTGGCTGGACAGGAAGATGGTGCGATCGGGGTTCAGCCACTTGATCCAGGTCGGCCGGTCGGCCGCCAGCATCACCACCGAGCGCCGCGCGGTCTCGAACTGGTCCTGCTCGGGGTCGACCGACAAGGGCGCGCCCGTCGCCACCGCCACCGGCACGCCGGTGGTGAAGGTGGTCTCGAGGCGAAACACCGCCTGCGTGTATTTCTCCTCGGAATAGTTGGCGGTGAAGCCCAACACGTGAGAGCGCGGGTACTCGGTCTTGTAGGCGACGTGCAGGGTGGTCGGGTCGAGGCGCGTGAACTGGTTCTGCAGCACGCCACGTGCGTCGGCCGAGAAGCCGTAGAAGTAATTGACGCTGAAGTCGACGTCGCCCCACACCGCCTTGAAGCGGAAGCCGGCCTGGCCGTTCTCCAACTTGCGGCCCGGCGCGCCGTCGATGACCTTCAGATCGAGGTTCTTCAACTGGTTGCCGACCAGCACCGAGTTGGCATTCTCGGCGATACCGGTGCCGGTGAAGGCCCACGGCCGGCGCGGATCGGTGGAGATGATGTTGTGACGCACGTCCCACGGGATGTAGACCAGTTCGAAGAACGATTCCTCGAGCTTGCCGATCTTGCCGATGTCGTACACGCCGCGCGCCATCCACAGGGGAATGCGGATGTCTTCCCACGATTCCCAGCTCCAGTGCCAGGACAGGTCGAGCGGGTTGATGACGTCCAGCGCGCGGAAGTTGTCGGTCTCGCCCCATACCACCTGCTGCTTGCCGAGACGCAGCGAGAACGGCGGCAGGATGAGATCGACATAGGCCTCGCGCACCTTGCCTTCGAACTCGCCGGGCAGGGACTGGTTGCCGGGGAAGGCGTCGTGATAGGACGGGCGCGCGTCGTAGATCGAGTCATACACGCCGCGACCGACGAACGAGAACGTTGCTTCCTCGAGCTTGCCGGTGTTGAAACGGCCGAACGCGGTGCTGTCCCGGAGGAAGTAATACTTGCCTTCGATCTGCGCGGTATTGCGTTGCATGACGAACTCGGCGTCGTCCATGCGCGGCGTGCGCAGGATGTTCTGCGCCTGCAGGTAGCCTTCGAGTTCGAACTCGTCGTTGACGGTGACGATGGCCTCGGCGGTGAAAGGCAGGGCGGCGAGCAGGGCGAGCGTGGCCGGCAATCCGTGGCGACGGAAGGTCATGGCAGATATTCCCGATGGTCAGTGCGTGTATTGAACCGAGCGGCGACCGCTGGCCGCCGCGTATCGCGTCGTACTCAGCGGCGGCCGCTGATCATGTTGCGCAAGGAGTAGTACTGGCGCGCCCGCGCCGACGAGAACACCCGCTTGTTGGTGTAACAGTGGGTCATGGTGGCGTGGGGCTTCTTGGCATTGATGTCGGTTTCGCCGAGATGCATGAGCACCTTATGGCCGAGGTTCTTGTCGGTGTCCAGCGTCATGTAGGGCGCCTGCTGCGGCTTCTCGTCGGCGTAGGACTCGGTGTACTTCATGAAATGCTGGCTCATGCGCAGCAGCTGATCGTCCTCGCGGTCGAAGGCGAACATCCACAGCGTCCAGAAATTCTCCGCGTCGATGAACACCACGCGGTGGCTGTAGGGATGATCCTTGCTCTTGGGCTCGATGAGCAGCACGTGGGCCTTGCGAATTTCCCAGCGCGCCTTGTTCGGCACCCATTGGTGGGGGCCGCCGAACTCGGGGTTGTCGGCGACGTTGATGGTGGCGACCACGTTGCGCGTGCCGAGGTAGGTCCAGTTGTTCTCGTGGACCTTGCCGCCGAAGCCGTCGAGGTCTTCGCGGATCATGTCCATGCCCATCAGTTCGCTGGTGCGCTCCGAGGCCAGCGTGCGGCGCGGCTTGCGCTGTGCCGGCATGTACAGCCAGCCGGAGTCCTCGCGGTCGTGATCGACGAAGGACACCGACATGTCCTTGGCGCCCGCCATGTCGCGCGGCGAGCGGAATTCCATGATGCGCTTGCTTTTGACTTCCTCGTAACCCGGCACCAGGCACTCGTCGCCCTTGGCATAGTTGGCGGTGACGGAGATGTATTCCATCTTGCGGTCGAGCTTGCCGCCCTCACCGCGCAGCCAGGTCACCATGGGCATGTCGAAATCGTTCTGACCCGGGCGCCACAGCATGTTCCAGATGACCTTGTAGGCGACCTGCGGATCGTCGCTGGTGACTTCCGGGAAGGGGTAGCCACCGCCGGTGAAGCCCTTCAGCACGCCGCGCTCGTCGAGGCTGTAGCCCGGCTTGACCTGCTTGCCCCAGGTGTCGGGCGGCGGGTAATGGCCATGGGCGGCGATTTCCATGTCCATGTCGTCGAAGAAGTAGTAGGCCCAGGCCGTGCGCGGGATATAGGCCTCGAGGGCGGCGCGGTCCTTGGCGCCGAGATGCTGGCCGGCGGGCAGGCCGTCGTCGGCGGGGTTGCCGGCGGCAATCCAGTCACGCAGTGCCTGGTAGCCCTGGTCGTCGGCGGCCTGCGCCAGCGGCCCACCAGCGGACAGCGAGGCAAGCAGCAAGAGGCCCCAAAGCTTGCAAAGGGCAGCGCGAGATATTCCCATGACGAACTATTCCTGATCCTTGAACCGAGGGCTGGCGGGCGACCCCGGCTCGGCGGGATCGCGGCGGCACGCCAGCAAATGCCCCGGAATTGTGCACGACCGTGATATTTGGCGGTAAGTCCTCTAACGGGTGTTTTTTCCTCACAGACGCCTAACGCGGCCGCGCCGCGAACGCCACGATGGCCCGTACGCGTGCGGCGATGTCGGCCGGCTCATGGGGGTAGTCGAACAAGGCCAGCACCTTCAGATCCGGCCCCACCAGCACGATTTCGCTGGAGTGCTCGAAGGCATAGTCCGGACTGTCGTCGCTGGAGATGCGGACCGCCTGCATGTCGAGCTGCCGCAACAGCCCGTGCAGCTCGGCGGGCGGCGCGCTCGCGGCGCGAAATCCGGGGTTGAAGTACTCGACGTAGCGACGCAGCGACTCGCCGTGGTCGCGGTCGTGATCGACCGACACGAACAGCACCTGGCCGTGCGCGGCGAACGGCGCGAAGTCGCGCAAGGCGGCGCTGGCCTTGGCCAGGCTATCGAGGGTGGTGGGGCACACGTCGGGGCAATGGGTGTAGCCGAGGAACAGCAGCGTCCAGCGGCCGCGCAGGGCGGCTTCGTCGAAGCGTCCGCCGCGCGCGTCCTGCAGCGTGAAGGGCGCGAGCTCGGGCTGGACGGGCCACAGCATGCCGGCCACCGCCGGGCGGCCCTGGCCGACCCCGGCGCGCGCCGCGATGGCATCGCCCGCGCGCCACGCCATGCAGAGCAGCATCGCGGCCAGCAGCACCCCGATGCCGTTACGCAGTGTCCATCTCATGGCGCGATGATAGCGGCTGGCGCGGCGGCGTGGGGGCCCGGCGGTTCTGCGACAATTTGTCGCATCGACCGCATTTCCCGGCCGCCCTTAAGCTCCCCTCTCCTCGATACAACGGTTGACCCCATGACTTCGTCATTTCGCGTGGCGCTCGCGGTCGCTGCGCTCGCCGCGTCGCCACTGGCCCAGGCCTGCGACTACTGCCTGATCTCCCAGGGCGCGTCGCCGCTCGACACCATCAACGGTCGCGGCGTGCGCATCACCGAGCGCTATACCAGCCTCGACAGCGTCTACGACGGCAGCCGCGAACTGGCCAACCCCGGCGCCAGCGAAAGCTACTACACCACCGAGGTGCAAGCGTTCTGGAATCCGCGCCCGTGGCTGACCCTGATCGGTGTCGTGCCGTTCCGCGTGACCGAGGTCGATGGCCATCTCGAGCACCAGGGCGGCCATCATCATCACGACGAGGCGGAAGAGGAACACGGGCACGACGACGATCACGATCACGATCCGGCCGTGCGCGGCGTCGAGGACCAGCACGGCGGCGACGGGGGCGTGGGCGACATTTCGCTGTTGGCGCGGGCGCGCGTGTTCCAGCATCACACCCTCGCCACCACCACCACGGTGGCGCTGATGGCCGGCATCAAGACCCCGAGCGGCAGCACCGACGGGCGCGCCGACAACGGTGACTATCTCGATGCCCACCTGCAGCTCGGCACCGGTTCCACCGATGGTTTGTTCGGCCTGTCCATGAGCCATGCGCGCGGCCGCTGGTCGCTGTCGGCCAATGCGCTCGGCGCCATCAAAGGCGAAGGCGAGGCGGGCGACCACGATTATCATTACGGCGACTCGCTCAACTACGATCTCACCGCGCGTTACCGTGTGTCGCCGGCCACGCTCGGCGCCAGTGCGCGGCAATGGTTCCTGTCCTGCGGTCTCGCCGGCGAATTGCGCGGCCAGGAAGACGAAGCCGGCAGTCGCATCTTCGATTCCGGCGGCCATGTGCTGTTCGTGCAGCCCGGCCTGCAGTTGAACATGGGCGCGCGCTGGGGCTTCGAGTTCTCGGCCCAGGTGCCCATCCACCATGACCTGACCGGCACCCAGCTGGGTGACGACCTCAAGCTCATGGGCTCCATCAACGTGATGTTATGACGCGACGCCTGATTCGCCTGGGCGGCGTCCTGCTGCTGCTGGTCGCGGCCCAGCTGTCGCCGGTCCACGCCGAGGACGTCCTCGCCATCGAGGCCTTGGCCGACGAGGTGCCGGCTTTCACGGTGATGCCGGCGGCCGGCGGCGCGACACTCGACAAGGCCACGCTCGCCGGCCGTACCGTGCTGCTGCACTTCTGGGCGACCTGGTGCACGCCGTGCAAGGACGAATTGCCGGCGCTGGACAGGCTCGCCGCCGAGCTCGACCCGGCGCGCTACGCGGTGCTGTTGGTGGCCATCGATACCAATGCCGCGCCGGCCGAGATCCAGGCCTTCGCGCAAGGCCTGGGCGTGCGCCTGCCGGTCTATGTCGCCGCCGGCGGCGGCGTGAGCGACAGCTTCTGGGGCTGGGGATTGCCGGTGTCCTATCTCATCGACGCACAGGGCCGCTTCATCGGTCGCCTGCGCGGGCCGCGCGCCTGGGATACGCCGGCCGCCAAGGACGCGCTCGCCGCGCTCTACACGCGGCCCAACTGATCGGCGGCATTCCCCGCTGGCCGGGGCGGTGCAGTAGTATCGTCGTCATGAAGCCGGCCCGCCCCGCATGAACGCGTCACCGTCCCGTCTCATCGGGCGACCGAAAGACATGGAGAAGCGCGCCGCCATCCTGTCGGCCGCCTCGCAATTGTTCCTCGAGCTCGGTTTCGAGCGCGCCACGGTCGATCGCATCGCGCAGGCGGCGGGGGTGTCCAAGCTCACGGTCTACAGCCACTTCGCCGACAAGGAAGGGCTGTTCGTCGCTCTCATCGCCAGCAAGTGCGACGAACACTTCGAAGCCCGTGAATTCGTCGACCTCGCGCCGCTCGGCGTGCGCGAAGCCTTGACCCGCATCGCCAGCGCATTCCTCAACCTCATGTTCCATCCCGACGTCATCGCCCTGCACCGCGTGTTGATGACCAGCGCCAGCGCCGAGACCCACATGAACCAGGTGTTCTGGGACGCCGGCCCGGCGCCGACCTTGGCGGCGCTGGTGCGTTTGCTGGAGCGCTTCGATGCCGAGGGCGCGCTGCGTATCGACAAGCCGCCACGCGCCGCCGACCAGCTTTTCGCGATGCTGAAGGGCGGCGAGCATCTGCGCGTGCTGCTGGATGTCGGCGCGGCACCGGACGCCGCGGCCTTGAACGAACTGGCGGAGGACACGGTCGGCATGTTCATGCGCGCCTATGCGCCGTAGCTGCGAATTTATTCGCGCATTGATGGCGCGCCACGCCATGTGCGAATAAATTCGCAGCTACAAAAATACCGTCCGCTGCAACACAGAAGGGGAGCACCTCACATGGCCTTGACCAGGATCCAGACCACCACCGGCACCGCCGAGCCCGGCGAACTCGGTCGCACGCTCATTCACGAGCATGTGCTCATCGGCTATCCCGGCTGGGAGCTCGACGCGCGCGCGCCGAAGTTCAAGCGCCACGACGCCATGATCCGCGCCGTCGACCAGATGCATGAATTGCAGAGCCATGGCGTCGGCACCTTCGTCGATCCGTGCCCGATGGACTTCGGACGCGACCCGGTGTTTCTCGCCGAGCTGTCGCAGAAGAGCGGCATGCGCATCGTGTGCACCACCGGCGCCTACTTCGAAGCCGAAGGCAACACCTACACCTTCCGTCACATGCCGATGGAAGAACTGGTCGAGGTCTATATCCAGGAAATCGAACAGGGCATAGGCGACACCGGCATCAAGGCCGGCGCGGTCAAGATTGCCACCGGCGACGGCAAGGTCTCGGACTACGAACGCAAGCTCGTGACCGCCGGCGCGCGCGCCGCCAAGGCCACCGGTGTGCCGGTCATCTCCCACACCCAGAACGCGACCTGCGGCCATGACCAAATCGATCTCGTGACCGGCGAAGGCTGCCCGCCCGAACAGCTGGTGGTCGGCCATTCCGACGGCACCACCGATTTCGAATACCAGAAGTCGCTCGCCGATCGCGGCGCCTTCGTCGGCTTCGATCGCTTCGGCATCTCGCTGTTCCAGCCCGACGAGGTGCGTATCGCCAACATCATCAAGATGATCGGCGCCGGCCACCTGACGCGCGTGTTGATGTCGCACGATTCGATCTCGTGCTGGCTGGGGCGTCCCTATCCCTATGCGAGCAGTTTCGAGGCGATGCAGGAGATGCTGCCGAACTGGCGTTCGAATCACATCTTCAAGGAGATCCTGCCGAAGATGCGCGCCGCCGGCGTCACCGACGAGCAGATTGAAACCATCCTGGTGGACAACCCCAAGCGCCTGTTCTCATGCGCGCTGGGGCATAAACACTAGCTCCCGGGCAATCTTGTGGGTCCGACTTCAGTCGGACATTAGCCAAGGGAAATGTAATGTCCGACTGAAGTCGGACCCACAATGGTTGCTGGTCCGCCGCCTCAGGCCGCCAGCAGCTTCGTCACTTCCGCGACGCGTTCGCCGTGGCGGGTTTCTTCACGGCCATTCAAGCGCAGCAACTCGGCAATCTTGCCGTCCTTCTCGTGATCCGCCCACACCTGGTAGACCAGGTCGCCATCCGCTTCGCCTTGGGCGAGGGCGGCGAGAATCTCCGCATCGCAGGTGAGTTCGGTCGGGCAGAACTTGAAGAACGGGTTTTCCTCGTTCGGCGGCAGCGCGAAATCCGCGCCGCTCTTCAACTTGATGGCCTTCAACAGGCGATGGGCGTGGCCGCGTTCTTCCTGACCGTTACGCGTCAGGAGCGCCTTCGCTTCGTCATTCCTGACGTTGTCGGCGAGCAGAAAATAAAACGCTTCGCCGAAGCATTCGATCATCGCGAGCACCTGCATGTCCTCGACCGACAATTCGGTACGCGACTTCAAGAAAGCGAAGGCATCGAATGCCTGTTCTGGATAACCGGCGGGCAGAGTTGCCATGGCAAACCTCCTGTTGAAGTTGAAGAGAGGCGGCAAAAGTAGCGGAAAAGCCCGCTAGCCGGTAGTCGGCGCATTCAGACACGCGGCGCGCGCGGCGGCGGCGCCGGCCACGCGGCCGGTGGCGAGGCAGGCGGACAGCAGGTAGCCGCCGGTGGGCGCTTCCCAATCCAGCATTTCACCCGCGCAGAACACGCCGGGCAGCGCGCGCAGCATGAAGTGTTCGTCGAGTTCGCTGAACGCGACACCGCCGGCGGTGCTGATGGCTTCGGCCACGGGCCGCGTACCGTGAAATACCAAGGGCAGGCTTTTGATCAGCGCCGCCAGGCGCGTGGCGTCGGCCAGCGCCTCGGGCGTGGCAACTTCCCGTAACAAGCCGGCCTTCACGCCGTCGAGGCCCGCGCGCCGCGAGAGCACGTGGGCAAGACTATGCTTGCCACGCGGCGCGGCGAGCGCGCGCGCCAGCGTTGCCTGGTCGCGGTCCGGCGCGAGGTCGATGACGAGCGTGGCCGTGCCGCGTTGCTCGAGCTCGCCGCGCAGGGCGCGCGACAAGGCATATACCAGGCTGCCTTCGACGCCGTCGGCGCTGACGATGAATTCGCCGCGCCGGGAGTGCACGCTGCCATCGGCGAGACGGCAGCTGCCGACCACGTTCTTGACCGCCGCGCCGCCGTGGCGTGCGACCAGGTGCGGGCTCCAGCGACATTCGAAACCGCAGTTGGCGGCGCGCAAGGGCGTCACGGCCACGCCGCGCGCGGCGAGCGTGGCAAGCCACGCGCCGTCGCTGCCAAGCGCCGGCCAGCTGGCGCCGCCCAGCGCCAGCACCACGCTGTCCGCGGCCGTCCGCACTTCGCCAGCCGGGGTCGCGAAGCGCAGTTCGCCATCGGCGTTCCATCCCAGCCAGCGGTGGCGGATGTGGAAGCGCACGCCGTCGTGGCGCAATCGCGCCAACCAGCGGCGCAGCAGCGGCGCGGCCTTCAGGCCGAGCGGGAACACGCGCTGCGAGGTGCCGACGAAGGTCTCGATGCCGAGCGCGCGCGCCCAGCTACGAATCGCGTCGTTGTCGAAGGCGCGCAGCGCGGCCTCGAGATGCACGCGCTCGGCGCCATAGCGCGACAGGAAGGCATGCAGCGCTTCGCCATGGGTGAGATTGAGCCCGCCCTTGCCGGCCAGCAGGAACTTGCGTCCGACCGAGGCCATGGCGTCGTACAGGCAGACCTCGGCGCCGGCAGCGCGCGCGGCTTCGGCGGCCATGAGACCGGCAGGGCCGCCGCCGATGACGGCGACACGCGCCGCGCGCGGCGGCGAAAGGGGCGGGATGTTCAGCGCAGGCTGTCCTCGAGCAGACGTTTGCGTTCGCGCCAGTCCGGGCACACGCCGTCGAGGAGTTTGTAGAAGCCCTTGCCGTGACCGTGGTAACGCAGGTGACACAGCTCGTGCATCACCACGAATTCAATGCATTCGCGCGGCGCCTGGATCAGCACCAGGTTCAAGGTCATGCCGCGTCGCGTGCCGAGGCTGCCCCAGCGCGTGCGCATGGCGCGGATCTGCAAGGCGGGACAGGGATAGCGCTGGAAGCGCGGATGCAGATGGCATTCGGCGAGGATGGTGTTGAACAGTTCCTCGGCGCGCCTGCGGTACCACGCATCGAGCGCCGCGCGCGCCGCCAACCCATCGCGCGCGGCGCGCCCGCCGATCACCAGGCTGTCGTCGCAGCGTTGCACGCCATGACTTGCCTCGGGATCGAGTCGCAAACGATGGGGCAGACCCAAGTAGTAGTGGGTCGCGCCATCCGCGTAGGTCGGCACCAGCGGCATGCGCGGCAGGGTGCGGAAATGTTCCAGCTGGGCGGCCACCCACGGCGCGCGCGCACCGATGAACTGCTCGATTTCACGCTGCGGAAAGCGCAGCGGCGCGCGCACCACCACGTTGAGATTGGCGTGCACTTCGATGCTCAGGGAGCGACGCCGGGCGCTGCGGCGCAGTTCGTAGACGAAGCCGGCGTCGCCGTCATGTGTCGATGCTGCCGGTGGCGGCGCGAGCGCTGGCGCCGACGCGCGCGCGCGACCATGGGCCGCGAGTTCGCCGAACAAATCGAGCGCCAGTTGCAGGGGTTTGATCATCATCCGGAAGTCTATTGCGCCGTCGCGATGACGAATAGAGGCGGCGCGCCGCGACGCGTGTCCGGGCACGCAGCGAGCCAGGCTTGCGCGCCGCACCGACACGCTCCGACAATGCCGCCATGGGGCACCCTCGCGAGTGGAAGGCCGAGATCACGGCCGGCTGGTCCTTGCTGCTGACGGCAACCATCGCCTGTGGCACCGGCGTGTCGTCGCTCATCTATTACAGCTTCGGCCTGTTCGTTACGCCCCTGCAGCAGGCCTTCAACTGGTCGCGCGGCGAAGTCTCCACCACCTTGTTCTATGGCAGCGTCGGCCTGGTATTGGCGGCGCCGGTGCTGGGCTGGCTGCTCGACAGGCTCGGCGCGCGGCGCGTGGCGCTGGTGGCGGTGCCGTGTTTCGTGCTCATGCTGCTGGTGGTATCGCAATTCGACGGGCCGCGCGCGTCATTCTATGCGCTGTTCTTCGCGCTCAATGTCGCCGGCATCGGCACTTCCTCCATTCTCTACACGCGCGCCGTGGCGGGCAGCTTCGAAGCCGCGCGAGGCATGGCTCTCGGTATCACGCTGGCGGGGCCCGGCACGGCGGCCATCGTATTGCCCCTGCTCATGCAGAGCGTCATCGCCGACTACGGGTGGCGCGCCGGTTTCGTCACGCTCGCGGTGCTGGCCTTCGCACCATGGCCGCTGGTCTACCTGTGGTTGAAACCGCGTGGCGGACAGTCCGCGCGTGATGTCGGCCTCGACCTGCCCGGCATGGGACGACGCCAGGCGCTCGGCACGCGCGTGTTCTGGACCTTGGCCATCGGCTTCGCGGCGACCGCCGTCGCCTGTTCGGCGCTGGTCGTGCACATGGTGCCGATGCTGCGCGACGCCGGACTTGCGCAAGCGCAGGCCGCGCGTATCGCGTCGCTGATCGGCATCGGCGTGGTGATAGGTCGGATCGGCATCGGCGCCTTGATCGATCGCCTGTTCGCGCCGTTCGTCGCCGCCGCGATCTTCGTCGTCACCGCCGGCGGCTGCGCATTGCTCATGGGCGGCGGCGCGGAGCGCGCGCCATTGGCCGCGTTCCTGATCGGTTTCGCACTCGGCGCCGAAGTCGATCTGCTGGCCTTTCTCACCGCGCGCTATTTCGGCTTGCGCCACTACGGCTTCATCTACGCGACGGTCTACGCGTGTTTCTGGTTGTCGAGTTCGCTCGGGCCGCTGCTGGCCGGGCGCCTGTTCGATCATTACGGGGATTACCAGGCGACGCTGGCGATGGTGACGGGGCTCATGGTGTTTGGCGCGTTGGCGAGTGCGTCGCTGCCGCGATACGGCCAAGTAATGGGCGGAATCAAATGAAGTTGTAGGTGCGAATTCATTCGCACATTGAAGGGCGATGCACAGCGCCCAGCCACCCATTCAATGTGCGAATGAATTCGCACCTACAGGGACGCTACAGCCTCAAGAGGCCCGCTGATCGATGAAATCGGCGGCGGTCTTGGCGCGCACGTCCTCGATAGTCACCCCGGGGAACAGCTCCTTCAACGCGAGGCCTTTGCCACCCGGCAGCACCTCGAATACGCACAGCTCCGTGATGATCATGCTCACCACGCCCTTGCCGGTGACCGGCAGGCTGCATTCCTTCAGCACCTTGGAGCTGCCGTCTTTCGCGGTGTGCTCCATCAGCACGATGACCTTCTTCACGCCTGACACGAGATCCATGGCGCCGCCCGGGCCCTTGACCATCTTGCCCGGCACCATGAAGTTGGCGAGGTCGCCGTTCTGCGCGACTTCCAGGCCGCCGAGGATCGACAGGTTGATGTGGCCGCCGCGGATCATCGCGAACGAATCGGCGCTCGAGAAAATGCTCGCGCCGGGAATGGCGGTGATGGTCTGCTTGCCGGCGTTGACGAGATCGGCGTCGACACTGGCCTCTTCCGGGAACGGACCGATGCCGAGCAGGCCGTTTTCCGACTGCAGGGTCACGGTCATGCCTTCGGGAATGTAGTTGGCCACCAGGGTCGGAATGCCGATGCCGAGATTCACGTAGTAGCCGTCTTCGAGTTCCTGCGCGGCGCGCTTGGCCATCATCAGCCGCTCGGGCGTGTCTTTCTTGGCGCCCGAACCGGCCACGGTGCGGAACTCGATGCGCTTCTCGTAGTTCTTGCCCTGGACGATGCGGTCGACGTAGATGCCCGGGGTGTGGATCTGATCCGGGTCGAGCTCACCCACTTCCACCAGCTCTTCCACTTCGGCCACGCACATCTTGCCGCAGGTCGCGATCATGGGATTGAAGTTGCGCGCGGTCTTGCGATAGACGAGGTTGCCGGCCTTGTCGCCCTTCCACGCCTTGACGATGGCGACATCGGCGGTGATGCCTTCCTCGAGCACGTATTCCACGCCCTTGAAGACTTTCGTTTCCTTGCCTTCGGCAAGCTTGGTGCCGGCCGCGGTGCGGGTATAGAAGCCGGGGATGCCGGCGCCGCCGGCGCGCAGCCGCTCGGCCAGCGTGCCCTGCGGCGTCAATTGCAGTTCCAGTTCGCCGGCCAGCACCTGGCGTTCGAATTCCTTGTTCTCGCCGACGTAGGAGGCGATGACCTTCTTGACCTGCTTGGTGCGCAACAACAGGCCCATGCCGAAATCGTCGACACCGGCATTGTTGCCGACGATGGTGAGGTTCTTGGCACCGCTGTCCACCAGCGCGCTGATCAGGTTCTCCGGAATGCCGCACAGACCGAATCCGCCGGCGGCGATGGTCATGTCGTCATGCAACAGGCCCGCAAGGGCGGTCTTGGCGTCTGGGTAGACTTTTTTCATGGATGCTCTGGCCTTATCCGCGGCGGCAGGTGCCGGCAGCGTTCGTTGATGTGAATGGGGACGCGGCAGGGCGCCACGGCTGTGGCCGAAGTTTAGCGCGATGTGGGGGACAGGAGAGAAGGAATATGTGGGTCCGACTTCAGTCGGACATTCAGGCTCGTACGGTCGCGACCGGCTGCCAATTCAATGTCCGACTGAAGTCGGACCCACAGCGATCACCTGGGCGTTGACGCGCCTCAGTTCGCCGCCAGGCTCGATACCAGCGCCTGGCTGACCTGGCCGTCGACCGGCATCTGGCGATCGCGCTGGTAGGCGCGGATGGCCTGACGGGTACGCTCACCCATCACGCCGTCGATGGGGCCCGGGTCATAGCCGCGCGCGGCGAGCTGCGACTGCAGGTTGGAGACCGCCTGGTTGAGGTTGGGCTGGGCGGCGACCGCCTGCGGTGCCGCGGCGGCGGCTGGCGCGGCTTGCGTGGTCTGGGATTTCTTCCAGGCCGGGTCGCCCATGTTGACCTGGTCGGGCTTGGTGAGCGAGCCGACCAGACCACCGCCGACGGCGCCGAGCACCGCGCCTTCCACCACGCTCAAGCCGGTCACCGCGCCGATGATGGCGCCGGCGCTGGCACCGATGCCCGCACCACTCAAACCACGATCCTGGGTGGTGGTGCCGCAGCCCGCGACGGCCACCAGGCTCGCCACCAGCACGCATTGACCAATGAATCTAGTTTTCATGTCGCTCTCCTTCTATCCACTGTGCATCAATTATCGACATACCAGCTGTCGCCGGGCCCGCGACACGCGCGGCGGTTCTCCTGCCATTGCTGGCCGCCACTGCGCACCAGCATGACGAAATTGCGGCATTGCCGGTCGCCCTGGCGAAAAATCGCGGCGGGTGTCATGACATAGGTCGTCGCGCCGTTCATCCACTGCACCGGTCGACCGTTCTGCGCGTACTGCAGCACCTGCTGCGAGCAGCCGCGGTCTATCGGGTCGAACGATTGCGCGGCGGCATTGCCGAGCAGCGCGCCGACCACGGTGCCGATGGCGGTGGCGGCGGGGTCGCCATTGCTCACCTGGTTGCCGACCACACCGCCGGCCACGCCACCCAGCACGGTGCCGAGCGCCTGGCGATTGCAATGACCGTTCAGCACGCCGTAGCGCTGCTCGACCACCACCGGCTGAGCGACCACCACTTCGCGGCGTCGGCCTTCGTAGCGGCGCTCGTCGCCGCGATCATGTTTGCCGCCATGCTTCTCGCGATGGCCATGGGCGGGGGCCCAGTCGGGCGGGTCGGCCGCCACGTTGCATACGATACCCAGCAATACACAGGCGATGAGACGGTGGCTCAACATGGTTTTCTCACGTCCTCGTCGGCGAATCTTCATCGAAGAAAATCACTCCGCGTGTTTTGAGGGCGAAGTATAAGAAGTGTTCCAGCCATGCGCGTGACCCTGCGCACAATCCTGCAGGCGCAGGCTGTCAGCGTCGCGCCAAGCCGCGTAGCGCACATCGCCAAACTGATCGATATCAGACTCGGGCCGTGCATTTCTGCAGCAATCGCAGGGAAATATCGCGGTCGCGCGCGCCTCGCAGGGTTAGCGACGCGCCGCGTGCTTTCTTGATCAAGGCGCAGGATGGTCGTGACGCGCGCGGTAGCCGCCAGGTGAAACGCCATACCAGCGTTTGAAGGCCTTGCCGAAGTTGGCGGGATTGTGGAAGCCCAAGGCGGCCGCCACTTCCTTGATCTTCACGCGATCGTTGGCGAGCAGCTCGGCCGCGCGTGTGCGCAGGAATTCATCCATGATGGCCTGGTAGGTGGTGCCGAGACGGCGCAGCCGGCGGATCAGGGTGCGCGGCGCGAGATGCAGCGCATTGGCTACTTCATCCAGGGTCGGCAACGCGCGCCGGCGCTCCTCGAGTTCGAATGCGCGGCACAAATAGTTGCGCACTTCACCCAGGGTGGTGCGCTCGGGTGACGACGCCAGCGCTTCGCATTGGCGCAGGGCGTGCGACCAGGTCGATTCGTGGTAATCGAGGTTGCGCAGTTCGCGCCACGCCGCCGGCATGACCAGCGCATTGCGCACGGCATTGAACGCGACCGGCGCCTTGAAATAGCGCGCATAGCTGGCGACATAGGCCGGCGCCGGGTAGTCGAGTTCGATGCGTGCGCCGCTGAAGTCGACGCCGTAGACGGTGGCGAGGTATTGCTGCAGGACCAGCAGCGGCGTCTCCACCAGCAGCGCGCGCGCCGCGCCGAGTTCGATGAGCGGGCACAGCTCGGCATAGAATTCCTCGCCGTCGCGCCGGCCCTGCATGTGCATGTAGGGAATGCGCGCCGGAAAGTAGCGCACGAAGGCGTCGAGGCCGTCGCCCAGCGTCGGCGAGCTCATGAGGGCGAAGCTCACCGGCCCGTGGAAATGCTCGGCGATGTTGCCGGCCCAGGCCATGTACCAGTCCGGCGCGTCGGCGAGATCCAAGGTATTGCTGATGTACTGCAGCGCCTGGCGCACCGTGATGCGGCGGTCGCGTTCGGCGAAGTCGGCGGCGGTGAGGCCGGTGCTGGCCAGCAGCTTGTCGACCGGGAACAGGCGCGCCAGGTGTCGGCCGTAGGTGGCCGGCATCATGAGGTCTTCTATCGCACCTGCATCCATGGGGCTGGCCCCGAACCATGAATTGTCATGTCATCAAAATAACAGACATTGTCAGTAGCGTCTCTTTTCGAGTCCATCGGCGGCCCCTATTGTTCGCCGTTGATTGGCGACCACCAGGCAGGCCATCACCACAGCAACAGGGGAGAACCCATGACCGAAGAAGAAAAGATCGCGCGCAACTACTTCAAGGTGCGCATGTTCGTCGACGCCTGGGAGGCGCTCGACCCCGATGTCGCGATGGCCTGCCTGTCGGACGACATCGTCTACATCAACCAGCCGCTGGCGCCGGTCATCGGCCAGCGTGACGTGCGCAAAATCGTGGCCGGCATCATGAAGCTGACGCGCGCCTGCCATTGGGAACTGCGCAACTGCTTCGGGCGCGGCAACACGGTCGTCACCGAGCGTCTCGACTGCTGGGATTTCGACGGCCGTGGCTGGGGCCTCAAGCTGCCCTGCATCGGCATGTTCGACTTGAACGACGAAGGCAAGATCTGCGGCTGGCGCGATTATTTCGACAATCGCATGTGGTTCGAGAACGGCGGCCCGACGCTGCACCTCGACTGACCCCCGACCACCGCCACGTAGTTAGAGATGGAGACTATGGACATCATGACCAACGAACAGAAGATTGCGCGCAATGTCGGCGTGGTCCGCGCGTTTTTGAAAGGCTGGGACGACCTCGACGTCGACGCCTGCATGGCGCAGTGCACCGAAGACATGTGCTATCTGAACCAGCCGCTGGAAGCCATACGCGGCAAGGAAAACGTACGCAAGATGATTGCGTCGATTTTCGCGCCGGCCAAGAAAGTCGAGTTCAAGCTCGTCAATTGCTTCGGCCACGAGAACAAGGTCATCACCGAGCGTGTCGACCAGTGGGACTGGAACGGCAGCGGCACCTGGCAGATGGAGCTCAAGGTGTGCGGCATGTTCGAGCTGACCGAGAACGGCAAGATCATCGAGTGGCGCGAGTATTACGACAACGACTACTGGACCAACAACGGCGGTCCGAGCCTGGTGTTGTAAAAGCCCGCCTTCGTCATGCTCCTGTAGGTGCGAATTCATTCGCACATTAAACGTCGTGGCGGTAACGTCCCGTCGGGCCATTAATGTGCGAATGAATTCGCACCTACAATGACGGCAACAATATCTTGCCGATCGCCCGATCTCCCCCTATCTTGCCCCCTCCACGCGCGTCGCTGCGCGTTCAGCCGTTCAATACATCGCGCGTGAGGCGCGTCACGCACAGGGGGAAGCTATGGATCTCGGACTCAAGGGCAAGGGCGTCATCGTGACCGGCGCCAGCAAGGGCATCGGCCGCGCCATCGCGCTGGAATTCGCGCGCGAA
Source organism: Pseudomonadota bacterium (assembly GCA_016719885.1). Taxonomy (NCBI): domain Bacteria; kingdom Pseudomonadati; phylum Pseudomonadota; species Pseudomonadota bacterium. Next base: position 212,080 of record JADJYF010000004.1, read on the forward strand.
GGCGCCAATGTCGCAATCTGCGCGCGCGGCGCCGAGGCGCTGGAAGCGACCCGCGCCGAGCTCGCGGCGCTGGGTGTGAAGGTGTTCGCGGCGAGCTGTGACGTCGGCGATGCCGCCTCGCTCGGCGGATTCCTCGACAACGCCCACGCGGTGCTGGGCCGCGTCGATGTGCTGGTCAACAATCCGTCCGGCTTCGGCGTGACCGACACCGAGGAAGGCTGGGCGGCGAGCGTGTCGGTGGACGTGATGGCGGCCGTGCGCGCGACCTGGAAAGTGGTGCCATGGCTGGAAGCGCAGGGCGGCGGCGCGGTCATTCACATCAGCTCAATCTCGGGCCTCGAAGCCAGCCTGCCGGGCGTGGCGGCCTACGCCGCGGCCAAGGCCAGCCTCATCAGCCATTCCAAGAGCATGGCCATGGAACTCGCGCCCAAGAACATCCGCGTCAATTGCGTGGCGCCGGGTTCGATCAACTTCCCCGGCGGCTTCTGGGAAAACGTCAAGCGCGACAACCCGGCGTTCTTCGACATGGTGGTCGCGAGCATTCCCTTCGGTCGCATGGGCAAGCCCGAGGAAGTCGCCAACGCGGTGGTGTTCCTGGCCTCGAACAAGGCGAGCTGGGTGTCGGGCGCGATGCTGCCGGTGGATGGCGTGCAGCACAAGGGCAATCTCTGAGCGCAGGGTATGGCTTGCAGGTGCGGAGTCATTCGCACCTGCAGGTGTCAGGCTGAAGCCTGACCCACCGATCGCCTGTTCGCACCTACGATGCGTCCCCTTTCACCAGCGTCCACAGCTGCCTGACGGTGGTGCTCAAGGTGATGATCGAGCCCAGCGACGCTATCACCCATTGCATCTTGTCGTCGCCGCTCTGGAACAGGAACAGCGCCAAGAGGCCCAGCACCATGATCACCGGCCAGCGCATGGACTGCCACAGGCTGTCCTGGTAGCGCGCGCTGAACTGGTCGAGTTCGCGCGAGATCTCGACGTTCTCGACGAACCATTGAAAAGTACGACTGGCGATGCGGATGCGCGGCTCGCGCACGATGAGGCCGCGATTCAAGAGGCTCTCCAGCACGTCGTGCTGGTCGGGATTGACCAGCTCACGACGCACGAGCTGCAACAGCAGCGCCTGCTCGCGCAAGGTCGAGGCGCTCCACTTGCGGAAGTACACGCTCTCGGCGACGCGGAACACCACCGCCATGAACTGCACCGGCCGCGCCGCGTCGCGCGTGCGTTGCTTGATGGCCGGTGCGTGGATCTGCAGTTCCGGGAAGGTCGACAGCTCGTCGTCCACCGGGTCGCTGCGCGTGACGCCGCCCTGCCAGCGCTGCGGCGCGCCCAGGCGTTCGAAGCTGTCGATGAGATCGAGCCAGGCGAACTGCGCCGCGCCATCGCTGCCGAGATGGCCGATGCCGTTGGCGACCGCGTCGTGGATGAAGAAATCCGGCACCACTTCACACACCAGCACCACCACCGCGCCGCGCGTCAGCAACTGCCGCAGTGCCTCGCGACAGGCGGCGGCGCGCGCGGCGTAGCTGTCCTTGAGCGCGAACTCGAGACCCGTGACCACCAGCGTGAGCGCGATATCGGCCTGCGCTTCGACCACATGCCAGGGCATCACCGTGCAATGGGCCGCCCATTGCTCGAGCTCCAGCGCACTCGGCGAATAGCCGACCAGCACGCTGGAGGCGCGTAGCTCGGCAAGCGCGGGCCGCTCGTCCGCCGCGTCGGCCGCCAGCGGCCACGGCGGCAGGAAGCTGTAGGCGCCCGCGCCCTGCAGGCCGAACAGGCGGCGCGACGCCAGCCACGACACCAGGCCGAGGAACAGCGAAGTACAGGACAGGATCAGGAACATCGCGCTCGAATCGAGATAGCGCGACACGTCCGGCCTTCGCAACACCGGCGCCTTCAGGCTGGGCGCGCCGCTCAAAGGTCGCAACATGGCGTTCTCGTCGGAATAGGGCGCGAGCCCCTGCTTCAACAGCAGCGCCGCGCGGTAGGCGAAGGAATCCTTCGGGTGATAGTCGCAGGGCGGCGCGCTGGCGGTGGCCGCGCAGGCCGGCTCGGCGTGCAGCGTCGCGAGTCGTTCATCGTAGCGTGGCGCTGGCAGCGCGCACTCACCGCCCAGCCGTGCGCCTTCGCGCAGGGTCTGGCAATACTCGCTGATGGTGTTGCCGCGCGTGCGTAGCTGGTGGCGCGTCCAGGCGTTGGCGAAATCCGCTTCGCGCGCGAGGTAGTAGCTGACCGCGTCCTGGTAGAAGCCGAACACCGGCACACCGGCGACGGCGGTGAACAGGCCGATGCCGGCGATGGCGTGCACGGTGCGAAACCACGGCCGGAGCGCCAGCGCGATACGCTCGACGCGGCTGAACGCCACGATCACGCCCGCCAATGCCAGGGCCAGCACCGCGAACACCACGCCGTCGAGCATGAAGCCCCAGGTCAGCGCGATGAGCGGGATCACGACCAGCAGCACCTTGCGCAGCGACGCTTCCGCCCACAGCAGCGACAGGTAGGCGAACAACAGCGGCCCGATCAGGATCGGCTGCGTGACCAGCGCCAGGCCATCGCGGTTGCCGAGGTTGAAGAACAGCGCAATCGCGTAGGCGATGCTGATGGCCGCGGTCAGGGCATGGCGCAGCGCGTTGTCGGGATGCGGCCACCACGCGTTGGCGATGATGTAGCCGAGCCCATGCTGCAACTCCATGCCGAGCAGCACCAGCAGCGCGATGGCGAACACCGGCACGAAGGCCAGCACCGCCGACTCGAAGATCAGCGAGGCCGACAGCTCGTTGTCGTGATACACCACCACCGACCACGGCATGCCCGGCACGGCGGTGACGAAGCCCTGGATCCAGCGGTCGCTGTAGAAGCTCGTGAAGTGCTCGTCCTGGTCGTGTTCGGTGGCGGCCAGCAGCGCCTTGTCGTTGTTGGTCTCGGTATAGAAATTTTCGATCAGCGCCGCCTCGTCATTGGCATGGAACAGCACTTCGCCGCTTTGGTCGGCGATCACGGCGTAACCGTAGTGCGCCGGCAGTACCGCGGCGGTCAGGGCTCGCATGTTGGTCATGAGCGCCGCCACCCGCGGTCCACAGGCACGCAGGGCCGGCGCCAGCTCGTCGACATCGGTGGCCAGCGGCCGCGCGAAGATGGTGGTCTTGCGTCCTTCACTGCGCGACCACACGCGCTCGACATAGATGCCCTCAGGCCCGGCCCAGGCCGGGTGCCACACCTGGCCGTCGCGCGCGCGCTTGAAATAGTCGCGGCTCGGCACGTTGAGATGCCGCAGCTGGCCGCGCCGGTTGTTGAGCTGGCCGAACACCTGGTCACCGTTCTCGTCGATGAGCCATGCCAGCGCGTAGTCGCCGGCGGTGGCGGGCGTGGCGTCGTCGCGCGGCTGATCGGCGAGGCGGTAGGAGGCGCTGGGGTTGGCGCAGGCCGGGTCGACGTTGTGCGCGTCCAGCGCCACGAGGCCGTCGTAGTAGGCATGGGCATGGCGCTGCAGCGTGAGGATGTCGGGCAAGGCCGTAATCAACTCGGGCTGGCGCAGCAGCACGCGTGTCAGGTCGCGATACAGTGGCTGATCACTGGCGAGGTACTGCAGCGCGGCGACATCGTCGCGCGACAGGTGCGCGTGCCGCGACGGAAAGCCGAGCGCGGGATAGTCCGCCGCCAGCGCCTGGTACAGCGGCGAATGCTGGTGCAGGCCTCGTGCTTCGACCAGCAGCGCCTGGAGCGGCGCCGGCAGCGCCCGGTAGCTGGCGAGGATGGTGCGTTCGGCCTCGTCCAGCGCGCGCGCCTTGCTCGTGAGTTCGCGTTCGAGCCCGCGCTTCAATTCACCGGCCAGCTGTTCCAGCGTGGCATCGGTGTCGATGGCGAGCTTGGCGCTGGAATTGACGATGAGACCCAGCATCACCGCGCTGCCGGTGGCCACGATCAGGCTCACCACCAACAGGCTGAAATCGAAGCGCGACAGGCTGGTGCCGCGGCCGAGGAACAGCAGGCGCACCGCCGGCAGCACGGCAATCGCGAGCAGCAGCGCGAAGCTGAACAGCGCGAACTGCAGCGGGCCGACGTGGAAACGTTCGGCATTGAAGCGGCTGGTTTCCTTCAAGCCCACCACGTACCAGCTGGCCGCGCCGCGCGCGCCCGCCGCCGGCGGCAGCGCCGGCACGTGGGGTTGCACGAACACCGTGTAGTCGGTGGCGCCGAAGCGGCGTTTCAGGATGCGCGTGTAGCGTTCGTCTTCGGCGCCGCCGGTGGCGCCGTCGGCGCCGGCCGCGACCGGCATCTTGCCAATGTCGAGCTTCAGCACCCGTGCGAATTCGCTGGTGTCGGGCAGGCGGCCGAAATCGTGGCGACCTTTGCCGAGCCGCGCGGTGGAGAGATAGAGGATGCTGCCTTCGGCATCGAGCACCGCGAACTGGTCGAAATCGAAATTCAGACCGGCCGCGTCGAACAGCGCGCCGAAAGGCAGGTGCGCGCTCGGCAGGCGTCGCCCCGAGGCCGGCGGCTTGCCATCACTCGGGCAATCGGTGACCACCAGTTCGCGTTGGCCGGCGGCGCCGATCAAATCGAAATGCGGGCCGCTGACGCGCGTATCGCCGCTGCCCACGCACATCGAGTCGGCGAACTCGACCCAGCGCATGCTGAGATTGGCCAGCAGGCGATTGCTCTGCAGCGAACGTCGGTACCGGATCTCGTTGTCGCGATGGTCCTTGCGCACCTGGCTGACGGTGGCCAGCGCCTCGCGCACCGCGGCGTCGCGTTCGGCATTGCGCGCGGCGCCGCTCAGCAGCTGGCACTGCAGGTAGCGTTGCAGTGCCGCGCCTTCGGCGGTGATGGCGGCGGCGCTGCAATCCTCGCGTGCAACAGCGGCATCGCGCGTCGCGGCGGTGCCGGCGCTGGCGGCCACCGGCAGGAAATTGAACAGGTGCGGGAAATTGACCATCACCGCGTCGGCCTGGTCGGCGAGATTGTTCAACTGCCGAAAGCTGTTCTTGGCGAGGTGCTCCGAAGCGCTGCGCGCCGACAGGTAATACCAGCCGGCGCCGAGCAGCAGCACCAGGCCGACCGCCAGGGCGCTCACGTGATTGCTGCGGCGGGCCTGTCGGCCGACGCTGTCGACTTGCGATGGGGCCATGAAACGCGGGTCCTCTGGTTTCGGCGCCGCCTGGCGAGTGCGAGGCACGGTGAAAGATCCACCGCGCAAATTCAAGCGTCACACGCACATTCGGGCCATCACCGGCGCTGCTGTCATCACCTCCCTACAAGTTGAATTGCACATTCCGTTTGGCCCGTTATGCTGCCGGCCATGAACAACACGAGCCCCACCGCCGGTGGCGAACCGGACTACACCGAACTGCTGACAGACAGCGTCGCCGACTATTGCGCGCGCGCGCTTGCGCCGCGGCGCCTGCGCGCGTTGCACGGCGCCGGCCACGCCTTCGATCGCGATGCCTGGCGCGAAATGGCCGAACTCGGCTGGTGCGGCCTGGTGGTGGGCGAGGACGTTGGCGGCCTCGGCCTCGGCGCGCGGGCGGTGGCGAGCGTGTGCCGTGAACTCGGGCGCGTGGTGGCCGGCGAGCCCTTTATCGAAAGCGCGGTGATGGCGGCCAGCCTGCTGTCCGCCGCCCCTGGCGTCGAAGACCGGCTCACCGCCTTGATGGACGGCACGGTGATCTACGGCGCGCCCCTGACGCCGGCCGCCTGGCAGCGCGCCGTCAGCGCGCGCCGCGACGGCGATGTGCTGGTCCTCGACGGGCACTTGGGCCAGGTGCCGCTGGCGGCCGACGCCGATGTGCTGCTGATCCCGGCGCGCACCGCGAGCGGCGATGTGCTGTGCGTGGTGCCGCGTGATGCGCCCGGTCTCACCATTGACGCCGTGACGCTGGCCGACGACACGCGCGACGGCCGTGTCGCCTGCCAGGGCCTGCGTTGCGCGATCAGCGTGCCGCTCATCCCCAAACAGGTCGCGCGCAGCCTGGCGTTTTCCGCGGTAGGCGGCAGCGCCTACATGCTCGGCCTGTGCGAAGCGCTGCTCGAGATGACGCTCGAGTACCTGCGCACGCGTCGCCAGTTTGGTCGCGCGCTCGGCAGCTTCCAGGCCTTGCAGCATCGCGCCGTCGACATGTTCATGCATGTGCGCCTGACGCGCGCCGCGCTCGACGTGGCGGTGGCGAGCATCGATGCCGGCGCGGACAGCACGCTGGCCTGCGCACGCGTGCGTCAGCGTGCCTGCGACACCGTCACGCGCGTGCTGCGCGAAGCGATCCAACTGCACGGCGCCATCGGCTACACCGAGCAATGCGACGTGTCGCTGTACGTGCAACGTGGCCTGGTGATGGGCGCGCGCTACGGTGGCGCCATCACCGAGCTGCGCGGCATGGCCGCGCTGCTGCACGGCGAGAGCGCCACGCAGGAAGCGCTGCCGACGCCCTTGCCCGATGATTACCTGCCGCCGGGCGGCGACTGGAACGAAGTCGAAGACCGCCTGTTCCGCAGCACCGTGCGCCATTGGATAGAAGCGAATTACCCGCCGCAGCTGCGTCATCCGCCCGGCCAGCTGCGCTGGGCCGAGATCAAGGACTGGCATGCCAAGCTGGTGGCGCGTGGCTGGGCGGCGCCGGCATGGCCGCGCGAATACGGCGGCATGGCCTTGAGCGCCAGCAAGATGATCATCTTCATCGAAGAGCTGGAACGCTGGGGCGTGGCGCGCGCGCCCGACCAGGGCATCGTCATGATCGGGCCGATACTCCAGGCCCATGGCAACCAGGAACAGCGCGAGCGTTACCTCGCCCGCGCGCTGACCGGCGACGAGATCTGGTGCCAGGGCTATTCCGAGCCGAATGCCGGTTCCGATCTCGCCTCGCTGTCGACCAGCGCGGTGCTCGAGGGCGACGAGTTCATCGTCAACGGTCAGAAGACCTGGACCACTCACGGCATGGATGCCACGCACATGTATTGCCTGGTGCGCACCGACCCGCAGGCCAAGCCGCAGGCCGGTATCAGCTTTCTGCTCATCGATCTCGACCAGCCCGGCGTCACGGTGCGGCCGATCATCAACCTTGGCGGTCACGTCGATTTCTGCGAAGTGTTCCTCGACGACGTGCGCGTGCCGCGCGCCAACCTGGTGGGCGCATTCAACCAGGGCTGGACCATCGCCAAGTCGCTGCTCGGCCATGAACGACTGTTCGTCGGCAGCCCCAAGCTGTGTCAGCACGCCCTGCATCAACTGCGCGACCTCGCGCGCGCCGACGGTCGCCTGGAGGACGCGGTGTTCGTCGACGCGCTGGCGCGCATCGCGCTCGACGTGCTCGACCTCGAAGCGTTGTACGGCGACTACGCCGCGATGCTGAAACGTGGTGAAGAGCCGGGCATCGATATCTCGCTGCTCAAGATCTGGTCGACCGAAACCTACGTGCGGCTCTCGGAAATGATCCTGGAGGCGGGCGGCGAGGCGGCGGGCGCGCGCGGCGTGCAGCGTTTCGGCAGCGCCGAAGTCGACGTGCTGAGCCACTTCTACAACGCGCGGCCGGCGCCGATCTACGCCGGCAGCAACGAGATCCAGCGCAACATCATCGCCAAGCACGTGCTCAATCTGCCGACATGACGCTGCTCACCGAATCCTACTGGCCGCTGCAAGGCGACATAGCGCTGCTTGATACGAGCTGCGGCGACGTGCTGCGCGCGGCGGCCGCCGCGCATGGCGATCGCATCGCGCTGGTGGAGGGCAACGCCGACGCGGCCAGCCGCCGGCGCTGGAGCTATGGCGCCTTGCTGCACGAGGCCGAGCGCACCGCGCGCTCACTGCTGAACGTCTTCAAGCCTGGCGACCACGTGGCGGTGTGGGCCGGCAACAGTCCCGAGTGGATCATCGTGCAATATGGCCTGGCGCTGGCCGGCATGGTGCTGGTGACGGTCAACCCCGCCTATCGCGCCAGCGAACTCGCCTACGTGCTGCGCCAGTCGCGTGCGCGCGGCGTGTTCCATGCACGCGATTACCGCGGCCTCGACATGCGCGCGGCGGTCGACGAGGCGGTGACGCGTGAAGGCCTCACGCTGGCCGCCGTCGCGTGCCTGGATGATCTCGCCGACTTCGTCGCCGCCCACGACCAGGGCGCGGTATTGCCGGCGGTCGATCCGCGCCAACCCTGCATGATCCAGTACACCTCGGGCACCACCGGGCAGCCCAAGGGTGCGCTGCTCAATCATTACAGCGTGACCAACAATTCGCGCATCATGGCGTTGGTCAAGGCGCTCGATGCCAGCACCATCAATCTCGCGGTGGCGCCGCTATTCCATACCGCAGGCTGCGTCGGCAACGTGCTGGGCATGGCGCAGATCGGCGCGACCATGGTGCAGCCGGCGGCCTTCGACGCCGAGTCCATGCTGGATCTCGTCGAGCAGGAGCACGTCACCTATACCTTCGGCGTGCCGACCATGTTGATCGCGCTGCTGGCGGCACAGGCGCGCCGGCCGCGCGATCTGTCCACGCTCAGGACGGTGTTCTCCGGCGCCACCATCGTGCCCATGGAAGTGGTGCGCCAGGTCGAAGAGCAGTTCGGCGTGACGCTCATCATCGGCTATGGCCAGACCGAGACCTCGCCGGCCATCACCCATACCCGCCCGCACGACAACGCGCTCGACAAGAGCGAGACCATCGGTCAACCGATTCCGCAGATCGAAGTGAAGATCATCGATCCCGTGAGCGGCGCGACGGCGCCGCTGGATACGCCGGGTGAACTGTGCACGCGCGGCTTCCTGGTGATGATGGGTTACTACGACATGCCTGAGGCGACCGCCGCCACCATCGATGCCGACGGCTGGCTGCATACCGGCGACCTGTGCAGCATGGACGCGCGCGGTTTTTGCCGCGTCACCGGACGCCTGAAGGACATGATCATTCGTGGCGGCGAGAACATCTATCCGCGCGAGATCGAGGAAGTGCTCTACACCCATCCCGCCGTCGCCGAAGTGGCGGTGGTCGGCATCCCCGACGACTACTGGGGCGAGCAGGTGGGCGCGGTGCTGAGTTTCAAGGCCGATACGCAAGCCAGCGGCGAGGCGCTGCGCGAATACGTGGCCTCACGCCTGGCGCGACACAAGGTGCCCAGCCAGTGGTACGCGCTGCCGGTCATTCCCGCCACCGCTTCGGGCAAGCTGCAGAAGTTCAGGCTGGTGGAGATGTTCAAGAGCGGCGAGCTGGCGGCGGCGAAGATCTGAGCGTGCGAATGAATTCGCACCTACGAGGCTTTCACCTCTTCCATGCGCAGCATGAGGCGTAGCAAGGCTTCCATTTCCTTGTAGCTCTTGTCGTCGGTCGCGTCGGGCAGGATCACCGGCAGGCTGCCTTCGTCCACCAGGTTGGTGTCGAGCAGGATCAGGGGAATGCGTTGCTTGCAGTCCATGATGGTGCGAAACACCGCGTAGTAGGTGCCGACCAGGCCATAGCGGTCGTCACGCGCGATCTGCTCGAGCAGCGTTTCCAGCGGCGCGCGCGCGATCTTCCTGCGCAAGGCGTACTTGCGATCGGCCGACGACAGCTCGTCGTACCAGCGGCCATAGAAGGTCAAGGTTTCGCGCCACGGCAAGCTCAGGATCGCTTCGGGGCGACTGACGCGGCCGATCACCGGCGCGCCGTATGCTTTCAGCTCACCGAGCTTGATCAAACCCAGGCGATCGTCGCGCTCTTCGAGCCTGTGCACGACATAGCGATCGCCGCCCTTGGTCGCCAGCAAGGTCTTGCCGAGACCGATACGCACCAGGGAATAGACCAGCGCTGATTGCGGGGACGGGGCCATGACGGCGGACGGAAGACGTGCTCCTGAAGTGGAAACAGCACCATCCTTATGCCAGGCATCCATCGGCGCGGAGAAATGCGGCCGCCGCCGGGTACCCGCGCAGGATAGCGGGCACCGTCGCCGGAATCGAGCGTGAGTCGCGCCGCGCTCAGCGTCCTGCCGCGGCCGCCGCCAGGGCCGGTCGCACGCGCGGCTGGCTGAATTCACGTTTGCCGAGCACCACCACCGACTTGCCATCGACGCTGATGAGTCCTTGCTCTTCCAGCACCACCAGCACGCGGCCGACCATTTCACGCGAGGCGCCGACGATGTCGCCGAGCTCCAGGCGCGTGATGCGCACCAGCATGCCGTCCGGGTGGGTGATGGCGCTCGGTTCCTTGCTGAGCTCGGTCAGGGTGCGGGCCACGCGGCCGGCGACATCCAGGAACGCGAGGTCGCCGATCTTCTGGTCCATGCGCCGCAGTCGATGGGCGAGCTGCTCGGCGATGATCATCAACAGGTCGGGAAACAGCGAAGGCGTGCTCTTCAGTCGCTCGTAGCTGATCTGGGCGATTTCACTCGCAACCTTGGCACGCACCACGGCACTGCGTTTGACGTCATCGCCGAACAGGCCAATCTCGCCGAAGAATTCGCCGGCATTGAGGTAAGCCAGCACCAGCTCGTTGCCCTGCTCATCCTCGATGCGTACCGTCACCGAGCCACTCACCACGTAGAACAGGTCGCGCGACGGGTCGCCCTGGCGAATGATGGTGCTCTTGGCCGGCACATGCTTGCGATGACAATGGCTGAGGAAGCGTTGGATCAAGTCCTGGTTTCCGCTCTGCCCGTAAGGTTCTGTGGCCATGCTGCGCTCCTCTCGTCGGACTTGCGACCGAGTACGTTGAGCGACAGAGAGCGGCCGCGAAGCGCAAAGCTTAAATCGGCGCCGGGCGCCTCATCGTGCGGCCGGCGCCGCGCCGCCATCCGCGCGACGCTCGAAGAGCAGCAGGGGATAGTTGCCGGGCGGCTCGAGATTGGCCTGGGCATTGTGGCGTTGGACGAGGCGATAGCGCGACTGAAAGCCGGGCTCGGCGGCGATACGGCGATCGGGTCCGAAGCCCGGCGCCAGCACCACGAAGCGCGGCTTGGCATCGAGTACATAGGACGCCGGGTAGCGCTTGTCGAGAAACGGGCCCGGCGCGCGAGCAATGAAATGATCGGTCAGGCCCGAGATATCGAGGATGCGCTGGTCGGCCGCCAGCCAGCCGATGAGGCCGACATCCATCAGGGCCACGGTGTCGCCGGGCGCGGCATGGCGGACGATGTAACGGCCGAGCGCGCCGTGGGCGCGTTCATGGCCGAGCGCCACCGCGCGCATGCCGCGTCCGCCGTCCCGTTCGCGCTGGGCGGCGACGCCGCCCGCCACCACGACCAGCATCGTCACCGCGGCCGCGAGCCAGGCGCGGTGGCGCCGTGCGCCGAGCTTCAGCAACGCGGCGGCGCCCACCACGGCCAGTGCGGGCAGTGCCGGCACCACGAAGCGCGACATGGTCATCCAGTCACCGCCTTCGAAGACGCAGGCGACGAGCAGGGCGATGGCCGTCAGCGCACAGGCGCGCACGCGCCGTTCGGCGAGCGCCACCAGCAGCATCAACATGAGCAGGATGAGCACCTGCCAGGCCAGGGTGCGACGCGTGCGGGCGTCGAGACCGAAGTGCGGCAGCAGGGTTTCCGTCCAGCCCAGCAGGTAATGCAGGCCGGTGGGCAGGCGCGCGGTGAGCGGCGCACCGAGCTTGGCGTAATAGGTGTTGGGCAGCCATTCGCCGAAATACGCGTAGCGAAAGCACAGGAAGGGCAGCACCACCGCCGCCAGCACCGCGAGCCAGCGCAGCATGGCCTTGCCGGCGAGTGCACGGTCGCCGCGTTCGCGCGCATGCAACAGTCGATCGACCATCAAAGCCAGGGCCACCACCGGTGTTTCCGGACGCGTCATGGCCGCCAGTCCCAGCCACAGCGCCGACGCGGGCCACGCTGCCGGAGCGCGCATCTCGCGCGCGTGGGCCAGCAGCGCCAGGCTCACCAGCAGCGCGAACGGCACCGCCTCGAGCGCGCCCACTGACCAATAGATGAAGGGCGGACTGGAGACCAGCAACAGTGCCGGCAGCAGATCGCGCCACGCGATGTGCCGCCGGTCCTCGCACGCGGCATGCAGGCGCGTGACCAGGGCGATGGTGGTGAGCCCGCAGAGCGCGCATAACAGCGGCGCGAGCCGCGGCAGCGAGCCGCCCAGCGCGTGCAGCGGCGCCAGTGCCAGCGTCCACAGGAAACAGGTGACGCCTTCCACGCGCTCACCGACGTTGAACACCAGGCCCGCGCCGTTGGCGAGATTGCGCGCGTAACGATAGACGATGAAGACATCGTCGACCGTCAGCACCGCCAGCCAATACATGGCGCCCGCCGCGGCGAGCAACAGCAGGGCGAGAGCAATGAGCGGTGAACGTGACGACACGGGGCGCGAGGCTAGCCGATGGCGCGGCGCACGGCCAGCGTGCCGCCGCAGGCAACGCAGCGGGACGTCAGACCTTGGCCGCTTCCATGACCCGCGCCCAGTCATCGACCGCGTCGGGATATTGCGGCAACACCACGAAGGAAATCTCGCTGTAGCCGGCGTCGGCAATGCCTTTGACCTGGTCGGCGAGCTCGCGCACGGTGCCGGTGAAGGTCGATTTGCGAATGAAATCGGCCGGCAGTACCGCGTCTTCCTCCGGGCGCATGAACAAGGCATGGCCGCGGTGCAGGGTCAGGTAGCGGGCATCGGCCGGCTGGTAATCGCGATACAGCGCCCGGTAGGCGGCGACCAGCGCGTCGTCTTCCACGTCGCCGGTGCCGAGATCGCCGGCGTCGGCTTCCATCAGGTTGTGCAGCACCATCGCCGCCAGCGGCCCGGCCTGGGCGCGCACGCGCGGCGTCGCGCAGCTTTCACCGTCGCGCAGCACCGCGCCGAAGGTGAAGGCGAGCTTGCGATGGGCGGCGGGGTCGCGTCCGGCGGCGCGCCACGCTGCCTCCATGGCGGCCATTTCCGCGCGCACCTGGTCCTGCGACATGAACAGCGTGATCCAGTGGCAGCCGAGTTCGGCGGCCAGCTCGCGCGTGCGCGGGCCCATGGCCGCGACGTGGGTGCGTATCGGGTCGGTGGTGTTGAACAGCGGCACCTCGGGATTCAGAAAGCGGATCTTGCGCCGGCGCCCGGCGCCGAAATCCCATTCGACGGTGTCGCGCGCCAGGAGGCCCTGCACCGCGCGCAGATGACGACTCAAGGTGTCGACGCTGATGGCGCCGAGTCCCATCGCGCGACGCGCCGAGAAGCCGGTGCCGACGCCCCAGTCGATGCGTCCCGGCGCCAGCGAGTTCAAGCTCGCGAGCATGTTGGCGGTGACCGGCGGCAGGCGGTTGGTCGGCACGCACACGCCGGTGCCGAGCCGGATGCGCGAGGTCTGCATGGCGGCGGCGGCCATCGCCACGAAGGGATCGGCCGCCACCATCTGGCTGTCCTCGAACCACGCGGAGTGGAAGCCGAGCTGCTCGGCACGCTTGGCGACCTTCCAACTGTCGGCGGCGGTGGCGAGTTCAATCGCGAAGTCCATGGCAAGTCCTCAATAGGATTTGGGCAGGCCGAGCACGCGTTCGGCGATGTAACACAGCATCAAGGCCGGGCTGATCGGCGCGATGCGATGAATCATCACTTCGCGCAGGTAGCGCTCGACGTGGTACTCCTTGGCGTAGCCCATGCCGCCATGGGTCATGACCGCGTTGGTGCAGGTGCTGAAGGCCGCTTCGGCGGCGAGGTACTTGGCGCTGTTGGCCTCGGCGCCGCATTCCTGGTCGTTGTCGTAGAGCGAGGCGGCCTTCATGGCCATCAGGTTCGCCGCCTCGAGTTCCATGTGGTTCTTGGCGAGCGGGTGCTGTATCGCCTGGTTCTGGCCGATCGGCCGACCGAACACCACGCGCTGATTGGCGTAGTCGACGGCGCGCTTCAAGGCCACGCGGCCGAGACCGACCAGGCCCGCCGCCACCAGGATGCGCTCGGCGTTGAGGCCGGCCAGCAGGTAGCGGAAACCCTTGCCCTCTTCGCCGATGCGATGCGCGACCGGCACCGGCAGGTCGTCGAAGAACAGTTGGTTGGAGTCGACGCAGGCACGCCCCATCTTGTCGATCTTGCGCACGTCGACATAGCGTCGGTCGAGATCGGTATAAAACAGCGACAGCCCGTCCATCGGCCGCGCGGTTTGCTCGATGGGCGTGGTGCGCGTGATGAGCATGATCTTGTTGGCGACCTGCGCGGTCGAGATCCAGACCTTCTCCCCCGACACGATGTAGTGGTCGCCCTTGCGTACCGCGCGGGTCTTCAGGCGCGTGGTGTCGTGGCCGGTGCTCGGTTCGGTGACGCCGAAGCAGGCGATGTCGTCGCGGCGCACGATGCGCGGCAGCCATTCGTTCTTCTGTGCGTCGTTGCCGTACATGATGATGGGCTTGGCGCCGAACAGGCCGATGCCGATCGCCGACAGGCCGCTGTTGGCGGCGCCCGATTCGGAGATGGCCTGCAGCACCAGCGCCGCTTCGGTGACGCCCAGGCCGCTGCCGCCGTATTGCTCCGGCACCGCGATGCCCATGAAGCCGGCATCGGCCAGCGCGCGACAGAAGTCTTCGGGAAATTCACCGCTGTTGTCGCGTTCCAGCCAGTAGTGCTCGTCGAAGCGCGCACACAGTTCCAGCACCGCCTCGCGGATCTGGCGCTGCTCGACCGTCAACTCGAAGTTCATCGCGTCTCCCCCCGCTGGCTCCGACGTCGGCATCATCTCTGCAATCGACGCGCTTCACCATCCCTATCATGGTGGGGAATGACTGGCATGCTTGAATGTCAGGCTGAAGCCTGACCCACGGTCATGCGGCTGTTCTTCCGTGGGTCGGACTTCAGTCTGACATTGGGAACAATGAACGCCGGAGCTGATCAGGGAAACGCCGGGATGGTCGCGTCCAATTGGTAGTCGCGAACGTCGGGGAAGTGGGATTTGACCAATGCGCCGATCTCGTCGACGCGTTGCTTGGGCACGTCGAGAATCAACACCAGGCGGCCTGCTTCGAAGTCTTCCTCGAACTGGCGCAGGTGCACATTGGGTGTGCTCGAGCCTATCAATACGCCGGACGTGAAGGCGCCGAACAGCGCGCCGAAGCCACCCAGCAGCAGCACCGCGGACGGGTTGACCGCGATGCCCAACCAGTGCGGGTTGAAACACAGCAGGGCGCCGAGCGCGCCGCCGGTGATGGCGCCGCCGAGCAGGCCGACGTACACGCCATGGCGGATATCGGATTTCTGCGCGTGGCTCGCTTCCGGCAGCGGGCCGAGATCGGCGCCGCGCTTGCCGATGAAATGCATGCGCGATGAATCGACCCTGGCCAGCAGCAGGTCGCGTTCGACACGCTTGGCGACTTCCAGATCAGGCAAAACGAAATACATGCGTCGTTCCATGGTGCGGTCCTCAGGATGGTTGGCGTTGTGATCCTTCGAGACATCGAGCACGCGCGCGCCGTGCGCATCGGCGCGACGCGGCATCGCGTCGCGCCGCCTGTTTTCACTCTTCGAGTCGGAAACCGAGTTTCAAGCTGACCTGCCAGTGCGCCACCTGCCCGTTGCGGATCTCACCGCGGGTTTCGGTGACTTCGAACCAGTCCATGTGTTTGATGGTTTTGGCGGCCTTGGCCAGTGCATTGCGCACCGCCTGGTCGGCGCTCTCGGTGGAACTGCCGGTGAGTTCGATCTTCTTGTAGACGTGGTCGCTCATGGGGCTCTCCCGTCCGGATGGATCGCCTTTGAGTATAGACGGGGAATCGATTTCGGCGAGGCGCGCCGCGCGTGAGCGAACGTCACGCGCGGGCGAGCAGTGAGGGTTACCGGTAATTCGGCACGCGCTTTTCGCGAAACGCGGCCACGCCTTCGGCGAAGTCGGCGCTGGCGCGCACCTCGTCGCCGAGCTTTTGTTCATGCGCTTCCTGGCTCAAGGCCAACTCCGCGCTGCAGGCCGTGACGTGACGCTTGACGGCCTGCACCGCCACCGGGCTGTTGGCGGCGATGAGTTCGGCGATGGCGAGCGCGCGCGGCAGCACGGCATCGGCGGCCACCACCTCGTTGATGAGCCCGATGCGCGCCGCTTCGGCTGCCTCGATCATCTCGGCGGTCAGCAGCAGCTTCATGGCATGCACGAAACCAATCTGGTGCACGAGCTTGGCGGTGGCGCCGCCGAAGGGGTAGATGGCCCATTTCACTTCCGGCAGGCCGAACTTGGCGTGCGTGGCGGCGACGCGGATATCGCAGGACAGCATCAGTTCCACGCCGCCGCCGGCGCACACGCCGTTGACCGCCGCGATGATGGGCTTGGGATAGGACGAGGTCTTGAGCAGCGCGCGGTTGATCATGCGCGCCATATCCTCGCTGGCGCTCAAGTCGCCGCTGACGTCGGCGCCGGCGCAGAAGGCTTTATCGCCGGCGCCGGTCAGCACGATGGCGCGCACGTCCGAGGTCTCGAGTTCGTCCCACACCGCCACCAGGTCCTTCATGTCGGCGCGGCTCATGGCATTGCGCTTGGCCTGGTTGTCGATGCTGACCAGCGCAACGTGGGGACGAGGGTGGCTGACGGTAATGGGCATGCGCGACGCTCCTGGACGTGTGAAGGATGGCGCGATGGTAGAGCGCGGCGGGCGCCGCCGAAACCCTCGATGGGGCAGTGCGTGGGGCGGTGATCTGTAGGCCATTGCTTACGTTGCGCCGACTCGGGGCGGCAGCCCCGCGGCGCATCGCCAGCGCGTGGATTGTTGCACTGCGCCGCCGGCCGCGACGGCGACGACAGCGCGCGCGCCTCGCCCATTGGCTCCTCTGCTCCGTGCGCCGGCGCCACATCTGTGGTTAGAATCCGGCGCAAAGCAGGCGTCGATCTGCATCCGGGTCCCAAATCCGAGTCTACCCATCGCGCCCTCGGGCGCGTGCCCAGGGGGAATCATGAGCGTCTTCGGCGAGCGTCTTTCGAACTATCCCGAGCCCCAGGCCGAGGGCCAGGTGATGGGGGCGTGGGAGCGCTTCCTGTCAGGACAGGATTACACCACCAGCGTGGTGCGGCGCCTGATCCGCGATTCCTGGACGCGCTGTTTCGATGCCGGCGTCGATCCATCCTGCCAGAACGGCCTGCCGCTGTTGCAGAGCGACGGCCTGAGCGGCGTGCTGACCCGTCATCATGATCTCGTCGAGGCCTGTTTGCCGGTGATGAGCGAGGCGCGCGATTTCCTGTCCGAATCCGGCACCGTGATGCTGCTCACCGATCCGGCCGGCCTGGTCATCGAGATGGCCGGCGACCCGCGCGCGGTTGAAGAAGCGAAAGGTGTGCGCCTCGAGCCGGGCGCGCGCTGGCACGAAAACGATTGCGGCACCAATGCCATCGGCACCGCGCTGTTGGCCCGCGCGCCGGTGCAGGTGCATGCCGCCGAGCACTTCTGCCAGGGCATCAAGCGCTGGACCTGCTCGGCGACCGTGATCCGCGATGCCTACGACGGCGATGTGCTGGGCGCGCTCGACATCTCGGGGCTGTCCAGCACCTACAACCAGCACGCCCTGGCGCTGGTGGTGGCGGCCGCGACCCGCATCGAGGAACGCCTGACCCAGCAGAGCCTGGCGCTGCGCCATGCGCTGCTCGATCACATCCAGGCGCGCCTGCCGCGCCAGGGCCACGGTCAGTACCTGTTGTTCGACCGCGCCGGACGCATGGTCAAGGCCAGCAGCGGCGCGGCCGCCGCGCTCGGCGCCTTGAATGTCGCGTTCGATACCAGCCGCAACACGCGCCTCGCGGCGCTGGGCGTGCAGCTGGGCGAAGGCCGCGGCGCGTTCAGCGTGCCGGCCTGGCTGAAGGCCGATGCACTCGAGATCATCGCCGACCGCGGCCACGCCCTCGGTACCTTGATCCACTTGCCCGACGCACAACCGAGTCGCCGCGCGGTGTCGATACCCACCAGACCCTGGCCGTCGAGCTCGACGCCTTCGCCGACCTCGCCGGCAACGCGCCGGCCATGCGCGAAGCGCAGCGCCGCGCGCGGCAGCTGGCGCGCGCGCGGGTGCCGGTGCTGATCCTCGGCGAAACCGGTGTCGGCAAGGAATTGTTCGCGCGCGCCATCCACCGCGCCGGGCCGACCGCCGATGGCCCGCTGGTGACGGTCAACTGCGGCGGCCTGTCGCGCGATCTCCTGGCCAGCGAACTGTTCGGCTATGTCGACGGCGCATTCACCGGCGCGCGGCGCGGCGGCATGATGGGCAAGGTCGAAGCCGCCGCCGGCGGCACCTTGTTCCTCGACGAGGTCGGCGAGCTGCCGCTCGATCTGCAGCCGCACCTGTTGCGCGTGCTGGAAGGCGGCGAGGTCTACCGGCTCGGTGATACCCAGCCGCGCAAGGTGCGCTTCCGCCTGCTGGCGGCGACCCACCGCGACCTGCGCGCCGAGGTCGATGCCGGGCGCTTTCGCATGGACTTGTTCTACCGCATCTCCGTCACCAGCCTCGAACTGCCGCCGCTGCGTGAGCGCCGCGGCGACATTGCGGCGCTCGCCGAGCACTTCATGCTGCGCCTCGCCGAAGAACACGGTGTACCGGCCCTGCGCCTTGCGCCCGCCGCGCGCGCCGCGCTGTGCGAATACGCCTGGCCGGGCAACGTGCGCGAGCTGCGCAATGTGATCGAAAGTGCGTTGTTGACGGCCGATGGCGCCTGCCTCGAGCTGACCGATCTGCCCGCCCCTATCGCTGGCGCAGCGGTGACGCCCGTCGCGCCGGTCGTCGGCGGCCACGCGCTGGAGGCCGCCGAGAAGGCCGCCATCGAACAGGCGTTGAGCCGTTGCGCCGGCAATGCCACACGCTGCGCGCGCGAACTCGGTATTTCCAAGAGCACGCTGTACGCGAAGTTGCGCAAGTACGGGCTTTCAATTTCGCGCGCGACGCATTGAGGGCTGGTTTCCGGTTTGGGAGCGAATTCAATCGCGCATTCGGGATCGATCCGTGGTTTTTGAGCCGGCATGAATCGTCAGACTGAAGTCTGACCCACAATGCTTTGCCCTCGGATGGGGCGGCTTGCAGTCTGACCGTCGAGCATGCTTCTCTTTTTGTGGGTCAGACTTCAGTCTGACGATTCAGCGTTCGAAAATCGGACGCTTGGCCACGCGCGAGCGTTCGAGATTCAAACGCGGTGGCCAGGCGGACTCCCGGCGCCTTGCCGAAGCCCTTGTTCTCCTGCTGTTTTCTTCTCCACTCCTGTCTGGCACAGCCATTGCTCCCCCGCCCCAGTCAGGCGCGCATGCGCCCAGCGGAACATCCGTTCGCAATCCGGGGAGGACAACATGGGTAATGAACAGAATGTAGTGGAGGTGATGGGCATCGATGCCGGCGGCACGATGACCGACACCTTCTTCGTGCGCGCCGACGGCGAGTTCGTGGTCGGCAAGGCGCAGAGCAATCCCAGCAACGAGGCGCAGGCCGTGATCGAATCGTCGGTAGACGCGCTCAAGCTGTGGGAGCGCGACATCGACGAGGTCTATCCCGAGCTCGTGACCTCGGTCTATTCCGGCACCGCCATGCTGAACCGCGTGGTACAGCGCAAGGGCATGCGTGTCGGCCTCATCGTCAACCGCGGCATGGAAGACTTCCACCGCATGGGCCGCGGCATCCAGTGCTACCTCGGCTATTCGCTCGAAGACCGCCTGCATCTGAACACCCATCGCTACGACGAGCCGCTGGTGCCGGCCGAGCGCACCGTCGGCGTCACCGAGCGCGTCGACAGCCATGGTGACGTGGTGATCCCGATGCGCGAGGCCGAGGCTTTCGAGGCCGCCGAGAAGCTCATCGCGCAGGACGTCGAGGCCATCGCCATCTGTTTCCTGCATTCGCACAAGAACGGCAAGCACGAGCGCCGCGTGGTCGAGATCTGCCGCGAAGTGCTGGCCCGCCATGGCAAGGATGTCCCGGTGTTCGCCTCGGTCGATTACTACCCGACGCGCAAGGAATCCCATCGTTCCAACACCACCATCCTCGAGGCTTACGCGGCCGAGCCGTCGCGCAAGACCTTGCATGGCCTCTCGGAAACCATGCGTGCCCAGGGCGGCAAGTTCGACCTGCGCGTGATGGCGAGCCACGGTGGCACCATCAGCTGGAAAGCCAAGGAACTGGCGCGCACCCTGGTGTCGGGCCCCATCGGCGGCGTCATCGGTTCGAAGTTTCTCGGCGAGGCCTTGGGTTACGACAACATCGCCTGCTCCGACATCGGCGGCACGAGCTTCGACATCGCGCTCATCACCAAGGGTGAGTTCGCCATCCAGAAAGACCCCAACATGGCGCGCCTCCTGGTGTCATTGCCGCTGGTGGCGATGGATTCGGTCGGCGCCGGCGCCGGCAGCTTCGTGCGCATCGACCCTTACTCGCAGTCGATCAAGCTCGGCCCCGACAGTGCCGGCTACCGCGTCGGCGTGTGCTGGGAAGAGGGTGGCATCGATACCGTGTCGGTCAGCGATTGCCACGTGGTGCTGGGCTATCTCAACCCCGACAACTTCCTGGGCGGCGCCATCAAGCTCTCGGTCGAACGCGCGCGCGCGGCGATCAAGAAGCAGATCGCCGACCCGCTCGGCATCTCGGTCGAAAAGGCCGCCGGTGGCGTCATCGAGATCCTCGACCAGTCGTTGCGCGGTCACCTGCGCTCCATGATCAATGCCAAGGGCTACAACCCGGTCGACTTCGTGTGCTTTTCCTACGGCGGCGCCGGCCCCGTGCACACCTATGGCTACACCCAGGGTCTCGGCTTCAAGGACGTCATCATCCCGGCCTGGGCGGCAGGTTTCTCGGCCTTTGGCTGCGCCACCGCCGAGTTCGAATACCGCTACGACAAGAGCGTCGACATCGCGGTGCCGCCGAGCGCGCCCGACGCGGTCAAGCAAGCGAGCTGTGCGACCCTGCAGCAGGCCTGGGGCGAATTGGCCGAGAAGGTCATCGAGGAATTCCGCATCAACGGCTTCGCGCCCGAAGACGTATTGCTGAAGCCGGGCTTCACCATGCAGTACCTCGGGCAGTTGAACGACCTGGAAATCGATTCGCCGCTGACGGCGGTGTCCAGCGTCGCCGACTGGGAACGCATCGTCGAAACCTTCGACGAAACCTATGCGCGCGTCTATGCACGCGCCGCGCGTTCGCCGGAACTCGGCTTCGGCGTGACCGGCGCCATCATGCGCGGCATCGTCGCGACCAAGAAGCCGCGCGTGCCGGAAGAGGAGGACTGCGGCCCGACGCCGCCCGCCAATGCCAGCATCGGCGAGCGCCCGTTCTACCAGCAAGGCCGCTGGAAGACCGCCAAGCTCTACCACATGGAAGCGCTGAAAGCCGGCAACGTCATCAATGGCCCGGCCGTGATCGAATCGCCTGCCACCACCCTGGTGGTGCCGGACGGCTGGTCCACGCGTCTCGACACCCATCGCCTTTTCCACCTGCGCGAACTCTGAGCGCGGCGCTAAAAACAAGGAGACATGCAATGAGTACCGTCTTGAAAATGGTCCCCGACAAGCGTCGCGACAAGGGCCTGTGCCGTAGCGGCCTGACGCTGCGCGACAATCGCAACCAGGTGCTGGCGCGCACCGAGGAAAGCGGCTGCTACAACGGCCTGGTCAACATGCCGCTGAAGGAAGCCGACCCGATCTTCTTCGAGAAGCTGGCTTCGCGTATCCGCGCGGTGCTGGTCGACGCGCGCGAGACCGCCAAGAAGATCGCCGCCTCGCCGATCGTCGAGCAGGAAGGCGAGCTGTGCTTCACGCTCTACAACGCCGCCGGCGACGCGGTGCTGACCTCGACCGGCATCATGATCCATGTCGGCACCATGGGCGCCGCCATCAAGTACATGATCGAGAACGAGTGGGAGCGCAACCCGACCATCAATCCCGGTGACATGTTCACCAACAACGACTGCGCGATCGGCAACGTGCATCCCTGCGACGTCGCCACCATCGTGCCGATCTTCTGGAACAACAACCTGGTGGGCTGGGTCGGCGGCGTGACCCACGTCATCGACTTGGGCGCGGTGTCGCCGGGCTCGATGTCCAACGGCCAGTTCTCGCGTTTCGGCGACGGGCTGCAGATCACCTGCCGCAAGACCGGCGTCAACGACGAGCCGCTGCGCGACTGGCTGCATGAAAGCCAGCGCAACGTGCGCGCCACCAATTACTGGATTCTCGACGAGCGCACGCGCATCGCCGGCTGCCACATGATTCGTGACCGCATGGAGGAAGTGATCGGCGAAGTCGGCATCGAGGTGTTCGAGAACTTCGGCTACGAGATCATCGAAGACGGCCGCCGCGGCCTGCGCAACCGCATCAAGTCCATGCTGATTCCCGGCAAGTATCGCCAGGTGTCGTTCATCGACGTGCCCTACAAGCACGAGGCGATGTCGACGCCGGCGCAGTACGCCAAGGTCGATTCGATCATGCATTCGCCTTCGACCATCGAGATCCGTGCCGATGGTTCGTGGAAGCTCGACTTCGAAGGCGCGAGCCGCTGGGGCTGGCATACCTACAACTCCAGCCAGGTCGCGTTCACCAGCGGCATCTGGGTGTTCATGACCCAGCACCTGGTGCCCAACGAGCGCGTCAACGACGGCGCCTACTACGGCACCGAGTTCCACCTGCCCTACGGCACCTGGATGAACCCCGACGATCGCCGCACCGGTCATGCCTATGCCTGGCACTTCCTGGTCGGCTCGTGGACGTCCTTGTGGCGCGGTCTTGGCCGCTGCTACTTCGGTCGCGGTTATCTCGAGGAAGTGAACGCCGGCAACAGCTCGACCGCCAACTGGCTGCAGGGCGGCGGCATCAACCAGGACGGTGACTTCCACGCCGTCAACAGTTTCGAGCCCGCCGCCTCCGGCGCCGGTGCGCGGGCCTGGGCCGACGGCCTCGATCACGCCGCCGCGATCTGGAACCCGGAAGGCGACATGGGCGACATGGAGATCTGGGAACTCGCTGAACCGATGGTCTATCTCGGGCGCGCCATCAAGACCAACTCCGGCGGCGCCGGCAAGTATCGCGGCGGTTGCGGTTTCGAAACCTTGCGCATGATCTGGAAGGCCAAGGACTGGGCCATGACCTTCATGGGCGACGGCTACGTGGTGTGCAACTGGGGCATGATGGGTGGCTACCCGTCATCCGCCGGCTACCGCTTTGCCGCGCACAACACCGGTTTGAAGGATCGCATCGCCAATGGCGAATCACTGCCGCTCGGTCACGACTGGGACCCCGACAGCCCGCAGTGGGAGTTCTCGCTCGCCAAGGGCGCTGATGTCATCCGTGACAAGCAGACCATGGCCACCGAGCAGCCCTTCGAGGACTACGATCTATATCTCAACCTCATCCGCGGCGGCCCGGGTTTCGGCGATCCGATAGAGCGCAGCTGTCGCGATCTGGAAGCCGATCTCAACGGTCACTACGTGTTGCCGCGCTTTGCCGCCAATGTCTACGGCGCGGTCGCCACGCAGGACGCCAAGGGCGCCTGGCAGGTCGACGAAGCCGCCACCGCCAAACGCCGCGAGGAAATGAAGAAGGAACGCATCGCGCGCTCGATGCCGGTGCGCGAATGGATCAAACAGGAATCCAGGCGCGTCGCCGCCAAGGACGGCGCCGAGCAGGTGCAGCACATGTATGCCTCGAGCTTCATGGCCTCGAAGAAATTCCTCGACGAGTTCCGCGCCTTCTGGAGCCTGCCCAAGGACTGGATCCTGCGCCTCGGTCAAGACGGCGTGACCGGCTTCGGCCAGCAGAGCATTCCGATCGATTCCCTGCCCGACGTGCGCCGCGTGGTGCTGGTCGACGAATCGGTCGTTGCCCCCGAAGACTACTAAGCAGGAGCCGCTCCCATGACAAGCTATACCAAGAAGGAAATCGGCGACCTGGTGGATGGTCGCCTGCCGTTCAACACCGTGCACCGCATGCTGTCGATGCCGAAAGACGTCGAGCGTTTCGACTTGTATCTCAAGGTGCTGCAGGAGCGGGTGTCGTGGCCGGATCAAATCATCCTGCCGCGCGGCCCGCACCTGTACATCGTGCAGGACGCCAAGTCGAAGAAGTGGGTCAACAAGTGCGCCTGTGGCCACGTGATGGGCGAGTACCACGAGAACTGGAAGCTCTTCGCCAACATCTTCGTGCGCAACAGCGAGGCCTTGTTGAACGAGCTGCAGCCGAAGTTGATGGCGCCGCATCACGAATGGCAGGAGATCCGCGAGTTCATCTGCCCCGAGTGCGGCATCATGCACGACGTCGAAGCGCCGGTGCCGTGGTACCCGATACTCAACGAGTTCGAGCCCGACATCGAGACCTTCTATCGCGAGTGGGTGAAGCTGCCGCTGCCGGAGAAAGCCAACTGAGGTCGGCCTGACGCTGACCCGATGTTCGAGCGCCGGCCCGTGTGGGTCGGCGCCACGCTGCCCCCGCCCGGGGAATCCTGCCGCGCAGCGCCGGGCGTTATCCTGTGCGCCCCAATCCACAGCCGCTGACATGACTTACCTTCGCCGTCGCGTCCTGGTCGGACTCGCCCTCGATCGCACCCCCGGCTTCAACTATTCAGGCAACCTGTTGGGCGTGCGCTTTCCGCGCACCACGCCGCGCGAAGTCGAGGTGGCGATGGACGGCGGCGCCTACAGCGAGGACGAGCGTGGCCGCGTCGACATCGCCGCCGTGTGCCTGATGGCCGATGTCTCGATGGGCTGCGTGGTGCGCGCCAACTTGACGCCCTCGCAGCGCCTGGCGACGGTCAGCCTCACGCTGCAATTTACCGGCGCGCCGCTGACGGGCGAGATCAGCGGGCGCGGCGAGTTCGAGAACTTCGTCGACGGCGTCGACAGCCGCCAGGGCCTGTGTCGCACCACGGTCTACGCCAACGGCACGCCGGCCATCTACGGCCAGGGCGCGTTCATGGTCATGGAGCCGCTGCCCGGGCGCAGCATGTATCCGATCGTCGATGCCGTGCACGAGGGCGTGGCGCCGCTTGCTGAACAAGAATTCGAGCCGCACGAGCGCGAACTGCTGGCCCGTGCCGATGGCGCCATGAAGGCAGCGGGTGGCGAGCGCGGCTTCCTCAAGCACTTCTGGGGCATGTTGCCGTGGACTACCGCCGACGGCGCGCGCTGCCGCACGGCCAATGGCCCGCATCTCGGCAACCGTGTCGGTCACATGCAGGGTGGGCTCCAGATCGGCATGGCCATCGTTACCGCCGAGGCCGCGCTGCCGGCGGAGTGGGCGGTGTCGGCGATCTCGGCGTGGTTCCTGGCGCCCGGCGAAGGCGAGCACATCGAGGCCAATGCGCGCATCGAGCATCGCGGCCGCAATACCGCCGTGGTGCGCACCGTCATCAGCGGCAAGGGCGGGCGGCGCGTGCTGGAGGCCATGACCACCCACCTGCGGCGCGGCTGATTCGCCAGCCGCGCGGCCCTCGAGCGCGCCGCGCCGAGTTCAATTGGCCGTCGGCAAGGGCGGGGCGCCGAGCTCCGTCAGTCCGCACACCGGCCGCTGCATGACTTCGCAACTCGGCGCCGACAACGCCGCCACGCGCCCTTCCAGCGTGTCTTCGCGCATACCGGTGCCGCCCCGGCACGGAATGCCGTCCCACCATCCGATACACCAGCCGATGCGTTGCCCGACGATGGGCCTGCCGTCGCAACAGCTCACCTCGTTCTGGATGAACAGGCGGCATTGCGTGCCGGCTGGGATGCAGCCGGGCGGTGGGGCGCCGGGCGTGCTGGGCGTCGTGCTGCTGGTGACGATGGCTCCGATCACCGCGACCACCACCACCACCACGATGATCACGATCACGACCGGCGCCACGCCGCGCTGGAACCTGCGCAATGACGGTGTACGCATGCTGCCCCCTCCCTGTTTCCCGGAGTATAGGCACGCCGCGAGGTGGCGGCGTCTGCGCAAAGCGTGCCCGCGTCACGAAGCGCGTCTCCCCCGAATCTGGCAACTTCCTAAAGTTCGCCTGCGCTCGGCCGCTACCGCAGCGGTCAGCCTTCAAAAGATGTCGGGTACTTCCGTGGCCACCGCCGCCGTTCAGCTTGCTTCCACCCTGTCGCGCAGTAATACGGGCAAGGTGCCCACCATCCTGGTTTACACCGCCGAGCGCGCGCAATTCGACACCGTGGCGCGCACTTTCTCCGACGCCAACGCGCTGTGCAGCCTGTTCCCCTGCGACAACGCCACGCAATTCGACGCCGCGCTCGACGACGCCGCGATCTTCGATGCCGCCATCGTGTCGCTGGGCCTCGGCGCGGCCGTGACCGGCACGGCGCTCGCGAGTCTCGCCGCCGCCGCGCCCCATGCCGCGCAGTTCATCCTGAGCGGCGCGCTGCCCTCGGAATTCCTGCCTGCCGAACTGCAGCACACCGGCGCCGACGCGATTCCCGACCGCAATCTCGCGGCCCTGCCGTTCGTGGTCGACAACATCATGCGCGAGCGGCGCACCACGCATCTCGTGCAGCGCGCGCTGGTCGATCACGAGCAGATGTTCGGCGTGCTGGTCGATCACATCGAGGACGCGCTGTGGGTGTGCAATGCCACCGCCGATCGCATTCTCTATCTCAGTCCGGCCTTCAGCCGCATCTGGGGCGTGGACGAGCGCGAGCTGTATGCCAATGCCCATGCCTGGCTCAACTACATCCATCCCGCCGATCGCCGCCACTACGTGAACGTGTTCCGCGATCACGCGCTGGCGGGCGAACCGTTCATCAACGAGTATCGCATCCAACGCCCCGACGGCGGCGTGCGCCTGATCCGTGACCAGGGTTACCCGATGCTGGACGCGCAGGGGCGCGTGCATCGCTTCGGCGGCATCATGCACGACATCACGGAAGAGCGTCGCATCCAGGAAGACATGCGCCTGTCGCAGCGGCTCGAAGCGGTGGGCCAGCTCGCGGCCGGCATCGCTCACGAGATCAACACGCCCGCGCAGTTCATCGGCGACAACCTGCGTTTCGTGCGTGACGGTATCGCCACCATGCTCGAACTGCAGGCAGAGCTCGAAGCCATGGCGCGCGGCGACCAGCCGAGCGACCGCGAGCGCGTGGCGCAGCTGCTGGACGCCGCCGATTTCGAGTTCCTGCGCGCCGATCTGCCGGTCGCCATCGAGCAGTCGCTGGACGGCATTCAACGCGTTGCGACCATCGTGCGCGCCATGAAGGAATTCTCCCATCCAGGCTCGGAGCTGGCCGAGCCGACCGATCTCAACGAAACCGTGCGCAGCGCCGTGACCGTGACGCGCAACGAATGGAAGTACGTGGCCAACCTGCACGACGATCTCGATCCCGATCTGCCGGCCGTCACCTGTCACCGCCAGGCCATTTCCCAGGTGCTGGTCAATCTCATCGTCAACGCCGCCCATGCCATCGAGCTGGCCGGCCCCAAGGAGCATTTCCCCTTCATCATCATTTCAACGTCCGCCAGCGACGGCTGGGCACGCATCGCCGTGCGCGACGAGGGTACCGGCATCCGCCCCGAGATCCGCGAGCGCATCTTCGACCAGTTCTTCACCACCAAGGAGGTCGGCAAGGGCACGGGCCAGGGCCTGGCCCTGGCGTGGCGCACCATCGTCGACGGCCACGGCGGACGTATCGAGTGCGAATCCGAACCGGGCGTGGGCACCACCTTCACCGTGCACTTGCCCATCGCCGGACCGCCGACCAGTCCGCCAGGAGGCGCACGATGATTTCCACGCTGTTTGTCGATGACGAGCCGATGCTGCTGTCGGGTTTGCGGCGCCTGCTGCGACCGCTGCGCGACGAGTGGCGCATGAGTTTCGTCGAGAGCGCCGACGCGGCCTGCGCACTGCTGGCCAACGAACCCTACGACGTGGTGGTCAGCGACATCCGCATGCCGGGACGCTCGGGCGTCGATTTCCTGACCGAGGTCGCGAAGCGCTGGCCGGACACGGTGCGCATCATCCTGTCGGGCGAAGCCGATCTCGACACCGCCTGCCGCAGCGTGCGCGTGTCGCACCAGTTCCTGTCCAAGCCCTGCGACCTCGACGGTCTGCGCGCCACCATCACGCGTGCCTGTCGTTTGAAGCGCACCATCGCCGACCCGGAACTCGCACAGTTCGTCGGCGCGCTGCAGTTCCTGCCCTGCATCCCGGAGGTGTACGAAGAACTGGTGGCGCTGCTCAACGACCCGTCGTGCTCGGCCGAGGCGGTGGGCCGCGTCATCCATCGCGACATCAGCATGGCGGCCAGCGTGCTGCGCCTGGTCAACAGCGCCTATTTCTCGCTGCCGCGGCTCATCACCGACGCCGGCGAGGCGGCGCGCCTGCTGGGCTTCGATCTCATCAAAACGTTGGTGCTCGGTGTCGGCATCTTTCGCCAGTTCGAAGACCTGCACGCGCTCGACCCGCACGTCAGCGCGCTGTGCATGCACTCGGTGGCGGTGGCGGCGCAAGCACGCATGGTGGCGGCGCGCCTGGGGCTGGCCAAGGCCGACTGCGAACTGGCCGGCATGGCCGGCATGCTGCACGACGTCGGCGAGCTGGTGCTGGCCTCCAATCATCCCGAGGTACTGCTCGAGACCCTGGCCAGGAGCGCCGACGACGGGCCGCCCCTGTGGCGACTCGAGCGCGATGCACTCGGTTCCAGCCATTGCGAGATCGGCGCCTACCTGCTCGGACTATGGGGCTTGCACGACGCGGTGGTGGAAACCGCGGCCTTTCATCACACGCCGTCGGATCTCGGCGCCGGCGCGCGCGTGGACGTGTTGACCGCGGTGCATGTCGCCAATCATTTCGTCGCCGAGGTGGAGCGGCCCGGCAGCCACATGCGTTCGCCGCTCGACAGTGCCTATCTCGATGCGCTCGGTGTCGGCGAACTGGTCGCCGCGCTCGGCACCGAACAAACGCCCCAGGCCCACTAGGAGAATCGCGGCATGCATGCCGAAGTATTGTTTGTCGACGACGACGTCAACGTGCTGCAGGGTTATCAACGCGCGCTGCGCCGGCAGTTCAAGATCGAAACCGTCGATTCCGGCGCCGCCGCGCTGTCGATGCTGGAAGGCGGGCGCAATTTCGCGGTGATCGTGTCGGACATGCGCATGCCCGGCATGGACGGTCTCGAGCTCCTGCGCTCGGTCAAGTCGCGCAGCCAGGACATCGTGCGCATCATGGTCACCGGCAACACCGATCAGCAAACCGCGGTGGCCGCCATCAACGAAGGTGACGTCTACCGTTTCCTGACCAAGCCCTGTGACCCCGATGTGCTGGTCAAGACCCTGCAGGACGGCATCGAGCAATACCGCCTGGTGCAGGCCGAGCGCGAGCTCCTGGAAGGCACGCTGGCCGGCGCGGTCGGCGCGCTCAGCGAAACGCTGGCGCTGGTCAACGCCGAGGCCTTCGGCCGCATCGATCGCATGAAGGTGCTGCTCGGCGGCATCGCCGCCAAGGTCGGCTTCGGCCCGCCATGGAAGTGCGACGTCATGGCCACGCTCTCGCATCTCGGCTGCGTGATCCTGCCCGACGGCACGCTGCGCAAGCTGAGTCGCGGTCAGAAGCTCACCGAGGAGGAAAACCAGCTCTACGAGATGCATCCCTCCATGGGCTGCAACATGATCGAGAAGATCCCGCGACTGGGCGACGTGGCCGAGGCCATCCGCTACCAGCTCAAGAACCACGACGGCAGCGGTGTGCCCCACGACAAGCTCGCGGGCGCGGCGATTCCACTGGGCGCGCGACTGTTGAAACTCATCACCGACTTCATCTCCGCCGAGAGTGCCGGCCTCGCACCGGCGGACGCCATCGGCAAGCTGCGGCAGAACGCCGAGCGCTACGATCCCGAACTGCTGCGCGCGCTGGGCGACTACCTGGGCGTGGCCAAGGTCGCGCGCACCATCAAGCTGTCGGTGGCGATGCTGGCGCCGGGCATGGTGCTGGCCAAGGATCTCATGACCCGCGATGGCAACCTCCTGTTGCGCACCGGTCAGAAGCTCACCGAGACCAGCCGCGAGCGTTTGCTGAGCCATCTCGCCAACGGCGTCATCGAGGACGGCATCGAAGTCGAACCGGGCGCCAGCGACTGAACCATGCGCGGCCGGCGCCCGCCTCCGCGCCGATAACCACGCGCCGCATAAGCTTATGCGCATCTTTCGCTTGGGCGCCGCCGTCGCGCGCACTTATAGTTGGTCACGCCCGGTGACCGCCCTCGATCCGCGTCATCGACCACTCCATCGTCAGCATTGCCCGCCGCGCCCGTGCGCGGCCAGGAGAGAGCCATGGCCAGCCAAGACCGTATCCACGCCCTCGATCTGAAAGAGCGCAACAATCTCGACGCCGAGATGAGTGCGCTGGTCAAGGGCATCGAGAAGAAGTACGGCTTCCTGCCGCATTTCATCAAGCTGTTCGCGACCGACAATCGCAGGCTGCGCACTTTCATGACCGGCTACATGGAAACCAAGCGCGAGGACTCGGGGCTCTCCCACCTCGAGGTCGAGATGATCGCGCTGGTGGCCGCCGCCACCAACGGCTGTGTGTATTGCACGGCCCATCACGGCGCGCTGCTGCGCGAAGTGACGGGCGATGCGCTGTTCGCCGAATACCTGTCGCGCAACTACCGTCTCGCCGAGCTGTCGCCGCGCCATCGCGCGATGCTCGATTTCGCCGTGCGGGTGCTGACCGACGCCGAGCACATCGAAGAGCCGCATCGCCAGGCGCTGCGCGACGCGGGTTTCGACGACGAGGCGATATTCAGCATTATCTCCACCGCCGCCTTCTACGCCGGCGCCAACCGCATCGCGCAGGCCATCGGCCTCAAGCCGGCGGCCGAGTACCTGGAGATGTTCCGCGAGCCCAAGGCGCCGCGCGCACGGCGCGCCAGCGGCGCCTGAGCGACACGCTCGCGGCTCGCGCGGCCGGGGCTAGCCACGCCGCGACACGCGTCGCAATGTCGATGCGCGGAGCGTGGCGAGGCTGCGGCTATAATGCCGGCCGTGGCCTTGTCAATCCGAGGGTAGCTCCGTGGCTCCAGTCAATTCGCGCCCGCGCGCGCTCATCGTTTTCATCCTGGGCACCGCGTTGCTGGCGGCCTGCGCCCTGCAGCCCCAGGTGCTGCCCATTACGCCGCGGCTCGACGTCAGCGGCGCTGCCCACCGCGGCGAGGGTCGCAGCATCGCGCTCGATGCCATCGACGGCCGGTCCGACAACGTGGTCGGTTACCGCGATCCCAATGACCGGGGCTCGGCCATCACCACCGCGCCGGAAACCATGCGCGTCATCAAGCGCGAAGTGGAGAACGCCTACCAGGCGCTCGGCTTTCGCGTCGT
The DNA here is from genome assembly GCA_016719885.1 of Pseudomonadota bacterium. Classification (NCBI taxonomy): domain Bacteria; kingdom Pseudomonadati; phylum Pseudomonadota; species Pseudomonadota bacterium. The sequence goes on from JADJYF010000004.1 coordinate 243,252, forward strand.
GCCGCAGGGCGAAGACGCCGACATCACCCTCGAAGTGCGCCTGACCGAACTCGGCTACACGCGCCAGCAGGGCACGGTGGTCAACAACATCCGCACCGGCGCCACCATCGAGGCCACCAGCGTCATGCATGGCAAGACCGTGACCGGCACCTATCGTGACGGCCAGGGCAAGGAAATGGTTCTGAAACCCAACCTCGAAGACAACGCCGCGCTCATGAACAAGCACCTGTCGGCGGCGCTGGCGCGCATGGTGGCCGACCCGCGCCTGACCAGCGAATAGGCGCAAGGCGGCGCTGACGCAGCGGCTTCACTCCAGCGGCTGGCGCGCCATCTGCCACGACCAGCGCACTTCTTCTTCCTTGAAAAACAGGCTTTCGGCGACAGCACGCGGCAGCTCGCGGCGTAGCTCGGCGTAACGGCGCGCGCTGTCCTCGATGACTTCCGCCACCGGCTCGCGCGATGCGGCGGGCAGGTCGGGGTAATCGACCGACAGCATGTACTGGTGCTCGAGCAAGGCGCGGGCCAGGCGTTCGCCGAGTGCGCGATCGCCGCGGCTGAGCGTCATGGCGCGTTCGCGATAGTCGCGGTAGCGCTCGGCGGCGAGGCGCGCGGCGTCCACGTTGTTGGCCGTCACCATCGCTTCGATGTCCGCCAGCTTGTCGCGCATGTAGGCGAGACACAGCGTGAAAGCCGTGCCCTTGTCGGCGCCGCGCAGCGCCATGCGTTCGCGCCAGGTGTCCAGCGCATAGTTCCATTGGTCTGGCGTGCGGCCGGGTGGGGGCAGCCATTCGAGCGCGCTGAAACTGTTCATCAGGCCATGGCCGGCAAAGGCGCCAGGCGCCCACAGCGACACCACCAGCAACAGCCCGCGCCACGCCTTCATGGCGCGTGGTGATGGCCGCTCACGATGGAATCGATGCGGGTGCTCATGCCCTCGCGCCAGGCTTCGACCTTGAGCGCGAAATGGAACACGCGCGGCGTGCCGCCCGGCGCGCATTGCAGGAACAGGTGATAGACGCCGGGCTCCGGGAACACGTAGTGCACGGGGATGGTCGGGCCGTGGAACACCAGCTCCGCCGGCATGTTCATCATCATCACCATCATGTCCGCCATCATGCGTGCACGGGCCTCGGCATCGAGCGCGCGGTCGTGCATGGCGTTCAACATGCTGGCCATGTGTGGCGTGTAGCTGTGGGTATGTCCGAAGTGCTGGCCGTCTTCACGCCACAGCGCGACGTGGACTTCCGAGCCCAGGATGAGCGCGAGATCGGTGACCGGCGCGCCGCCGCGCCGCAGCTCGAGCACCAGTTCGGTTTCGTAGCCGGCCAGCGGCACCGCCGGCGACATCGTGAGCCGGCCCTCGTAGCCGTCCACGTTCTGCACGGCGGAGAAATCCGCCGGCGGCACGCCGGGCGCTGGTGGCGCGCCGACCGTGACGTCGAACTGTCGTAGCCAGTTGCGATCGCGGTGCGTGAAGTCGCTGACGATGCGGTAATGCCCGGCACGTGGAAAGCGGTAGGGCAGGGTGAAAGTGGCGTGCGCGAGATCGTCCGCCGTCAGCGCCTTGAAGTCTTCATGATGGATGTGCGCGAAGCTCGAGAAGTCGAGGTTGACGATGAAGTTGTGCACCACCCGTTCATGCAGCACCTGCAGGTTCTCCACTGGCGCGCCGCTCGCCGCCTGGGTGAGTTGCCAGGTGAGCCGGGTGTCGATGCCCGGCTGCACCGGCGCCGGCTCGGCGGAAAGAAGCATGCGATAGGGGCCGGCGCCCTTGCCCTCGATGACAGCCGCCGCGGCGCGTGGCGCGGCGGCCTGCTGGTCGCAGGCCGACAGCAGGCAGGCCACGAGCGCGCCGAGCGCAACGCGCATGACGCACAGCCTGTTCATTTCGCCGGCGTGGTCTCCGTGGATTTCACGCCCTCGCCGCTCACGAATACCAGGTGCCCGGCCGCTTCCTGGGCATCGATGCGCGCCTGGATCTCGGCCGGCACGGTCGGGTTGCGCTCGCCCGGGAACTTGCCCGGGTAGAGTCGCGGCCGGAGGTAGAAATGCTCGGGATCGCGGATCACGGCCTGCGACTTGATGGGTTCCACCAGCCACTTGCGGCGCATGAACTCCGGCGTGAAGATCATTTTCTCTTCTTCCGGCTTCCAGTCGCGCGGCACCTGGCCGTCGTGCAGGCTGAAACCGACCAGGTCGTGTTCGACGTTCCAGTACACCGTCGACAAGGCCGCGTAGCCGAAATCGCCGCGCGCCTTGTTCTCATGCTCGGCGAAGCGCACTTCGACCATCACGAGTTCGCCCTTGGGGTTGTATTTCTCCATGCGCAGCGGATAGAACAGGTGCTTGTCGACCCAGAAGATGAGGGTCTTCTCGCCATAGCCCGGCAGCCAGTCCTCGCGAACGGTGGCCTTCAGTACGAAGCAGTCGACACCGCCGTCGGCGCGGTAATGCGGGTAGTCGTCGCCCATCATCTTGATGGCCGAGGTCTGCCTCTCGACGAACTGGCCCTGGATGTTCTGCGTGATGGTCGGGCGCGTGTTGGGGAAGCGGATGGTTTCGTACAGCACATCGGTGCCGAGCAACTGCCATTCCATCTCCCACGGGTCGCGACCGATCACGTCGTCGAAGGTCTGCGAGTTGTCGGGGAAGCGCTGGTCGCGCAGCGGCTGGGGCTGGCGGCGTACGCGGCGCAACTGCTCGGAGTAGATGTAGTAATCCATCTTGGTCCGATGTTCCTTGTCGGTGCGATAGGGCAGCCACAGTTGCTGGGTGCCTTCCGATTCCGGCGGAAAGGTGTCGAACATGGTCCAGCGCGCGTAGGGCTCGCCGGGCTTGATGTCGTGGATATAGCCTTCCAGGCCCGGCCGGCCGGCCAGCGAGGTGTAGCTCACCGACACGCCCTGGTTGATATAGCCGGTGCTGGTGACCACCCCGAACACGTCGACGATGGCCTGCGGCCAGCGCCCGATGTGCACGAACTCGGCGGAGCGGAAGCCCATTTCCTCGGCGGTGTAGGGCGCCTGGAAGGGATAGGGCTCGGCCGGGATGTAGGGAATCGCCGCGTCGCGCGGCGTCGACGTACTGGGGTCGAACAGCGCCTTGTCCTCGGCCGACATCTGGTCGACGGTCTTCCACTGCTCATCGCGTTCGTCGGCCGTCGCGACCAGCGGCAGCGCCACCACCAGCAACAGCAGCACGCGCCAGGCGCGCGCCATGGTGTTCCACTTCAATGCTTCAGAATTCATAGCTCAATTCCCAGCCGACGTTGTCCCAGTGATTGTATTGACCGTAGGTGTCGGTCGTTGAACCACCGTCATAGCCGTTGTAGACCAGTTGGGTCTTCACGAATTGCGAGACTTTGAAGATCAAACGCAGCTTGGTCTTCACACCCTGCCAGCCGCGGTCGGGACCGCTGATGACGGGGAACACCGTCGCTTCCATGCTCAGGCGATCGCGCGTGAAGCCGAAAGGCCGCGAGAAGAACGCGACCGGGATCAGCGTCCATTCGTCGCCGAAGCCGCCGCCGAAACCGGGCCCGAGGTTCTGCGTCCAGTCGAGGGTGCGGTAATAGGACGCCTGCAGGATGAAGGTCGAACGACCGGGCAGACCGAATTCCGTCGCCACCGCCGCGCGCATGGTGTCGCGCTTGGTGGTGCCGTCGGTCGCCGCGAGTCCGGCGCGCACCAGCGCCTGCTTGCCGAAGTCGACGAAGCGCACACCGTTGGTGTAGAGCCCTTCCACGCGCAGCACCACCGGCAAGGTGCCGACCAGCGGCACGTCGTTCAGCGCGAACGCGTAGTCGGCGGTCACGCCGGCGTGGTGCAGGCGTTCGTGCCGCGGTTCGAGGCGCAGCAAGGTTTGCCCCGCCGCCAGCTCGGTGTCGACGATGTGGCTGACCGGGTTCTTGTCCCAGCCGTAGTAATAGATGAGGCCGTAGGACAGCGAGCCCTGCACCCTGTCGAAGCGCAGGCCATACTCGTGATCGACGAAGCGGTCGTTCTCGGGACGGCGCACCGGCAGCATGATGTCGCGGGTGGTCTGCGGCAGCGCCGGTGAATACCAGGGCATGCCGGGCAGCGCCTGGCGGTCCTGTTCGAAATCGAAGATGTAGAGCAGCTGCAGCGAGTTCTGGCCGAAGTGCAGCGTGGCATTGGCCATCCACTGCGGCATGCGCCGCCATTCGTAGTCTTCGGTTTCGAGCTGCACCGCCTCGCGTCTGTCCATGCCGTTGATGACGTCGATGAACTGGCCGTCCATCTTGCCCCAGGCAATCTGCTGCTTGCCGACCAGGATGTCGAAGCCCGGCTTGCGATAGCTGACGTAGAACTCGCGCAGCAGCCGCTCGCTGGTGTTGTAGAGTTCGGCCTGCTTGAAATAGCCGTTGGCGTACAGGCCCTGGGAGCGCTGCCAATCGTAGACGCCGTCGTACATGACGTGGGTCACGGCGTTGACGTCGAGGCCATCCTGGATGTGGTAGGAGGTTTCGAGCTCCAGCAGGTTCTGCAACTGCAGAAAACGGTAGTCCTGGTTCTGGAAGCCGACCTGGCCCTGTTCTTCGAGCAGGATGTCGGTCCATTGCCGCACGAAGCCCTTGAAGCGCAGGTTGGGCACGGCGCGTTCGATCGGCGCGCGCACGTATTTGCCGACCGGATCGAAGGTGGCCATGGCGCGATCGACCTCGGAGAACATGTCCGAGACCGCGCTGTCGGCATGGGCTTGTGACACGGCGCCGAGCAGCAAGGTCGACAGCCAGGCGGCACGGCGCCAGGGCGCATTCAAAATCATTTCCATCCTCCCCAAACACATTTCCAGCACAGCGCATGGCATCGACGCGCCTGTCCGTGCCGGCCAATGACTCAACGAACCCGTGGGTGGAAATTTATTGTTATGAGTCCGGCAGCGTAGCCTGGGCGAACGGGGAGTCAATTCCCCTATGGGGGTGGGGGCGTCGCCGCCGCGCTCAGCCCGCCGCCAGGCGCAGCGGTGCGCGCGTCGCCTGGTAATCCCTGAGCCAATCGATGAAGGCCTGCGGCGGCAGCGGCGGTGAAAACAAGTAGCCCTGCAGTTCATCGCCACCGAAGGACACCAGCGCATCGCGTTGCTGCTCGTTCTCGATGCCTTCGGCGACCACGCTCAGGCCGAGGTTATGCGCCAGCGCCACGGTGCTGCGCACGATGGCGGTGTCGCGCGGGTCGGTGTTGACGTCGCGCACGAAGCTGCGGTCAATCTTGAGACAGGTGATGGGCAGGCGTTTCAGGTAGTTCAAGGACGAGTAGCCGGTGCCGAAGTCGTCGATGGCGATCGCCACGCCGCGATCGCGCAGGCTGTGCAGCAACGAGAGAGCGCTGCGCACGTCGCCCATGAGCATGGTCTCGGTCAGCTCGAGCTGCAATTGCGCGGGCGCCACGCCGGCGGCTGCCAGCGCGTGGTCGACCACCTCCACCAGTTCGGCCTGCGCGAACTGCGCGGCCGACAGGTTGACGCTCATCTGGAAGCCCCCCGGCAGCTGGGTGTTCCAGGCCGCCAGCTGGCGGCAGGCCTCGTTGATCACCCAGGTGCCGATGGCGACGATGACGCCGCAGTCTTCGGCGATGGGGATGAACTGCTGCGGACCGATCAGGCCGAGGTCGGGATGCTGCCAGCGGATCAAGGCTTCGGCGCCGATCACCTGGCCGCTGGCCGCCGCCACCTTGGGCTGGTAGAACAAGCGGAATTCCTCGCGCTCGACGGCACGGCGCAAGGACGCCTCCATGTTCAGGCGCTCCATGGCGCGGGTGTTCATGTCGGCGGTGAAGAAGCTGTAGCCGTTACGTCCTTCCTGCTTGACCTGGTACATGGCCAGGTCGCCGTGCTTGAGCAGCGTGTGCTCATCGGTGGCGTCATCGGGATAGACCGCGATGCCGATGCTGCCCGACACGAACACTTCGTTGCCGTCGAGCATGAACGACGGCTTGAACTGGTCCAGCACGCGCTGCGCGACGGAGCCGGCGTTCTCGGGACGCTCGATGTCGCTGAGCAGGATCACGAATTCGTCGCCGCCGAGTCGCGCCAGGGTGGCCTTTTCCTGGGCGTCGAAACGGCACACCAGGTCGGAACGGCGCAGGGCCTCGCCGAGACGCTGCGCGACCTGGCACAAGAGCTCGTCGCCGACGTGGTGTCCCCAGCTGTCGTTGATGCGCTTGAACTGATCGAGATCGACGAACAGCAGCGCCACGCGCCGGTTTCGTCGGTCCGCCATGGCCAGGCTCGCGGACAGGCGCTCGCGGAAGTAGGCGCGATTGGGCAGGCCGGTGACGGCGTCGTAGAAGGCCAGTTCGTGGATGCGCGCCTGGGTGGCGCGATGTTCGGTGACGTCCTGCAGCGAGCCGCGCATGCGCGTGATGCGGCCGGCGGCGTTGCGCAGGAATTCGACGTCGAGATGGGCATGCACGGCGCCGTCTTGCTCGTTGCTCACGCGAAAGTCGATATCGAAGGCTTCACCGCTGCGCGCACCGGCGCTCAAGGCCTCGCGCACGCGTTCGCGATCCTCGGCACAGACGCAGGCCAGGAATTGTTCGGGTGTCGTCGGCAGCCAGCCGCGTTTGGCGGCCAGCACCTGTCCCACCTCGTCCGAGCCGGTCACCACGCCGCTGTCGAATGCATATTCCCAGGCGCCGAGCCGCGCGATGCGCTGCGCGTGCGCGAGGTTCGACTCGCTGCGGCGCAATTGCTCGGCGGTGTGTTGCGCGCGCATCACGAACTGCAGGCGATGGATGAGCAGGTTGAAATTGAGCGGCTTGACGATGAAGTCGGTGGCGCCGGCGCGGTAGGCGCGTTCCACCGAGGCCAGGTCGTCGCGGCCGGTGATCATCACTATCGGCAGGTGTTCGCCGGCGGCTTGGGCGCGGATCTGCTGGCACAGCGCAAGGCCATCGGCGTCCGGCAGGCTCACATCCAGCAGCATGATGTCGGGGCGACGGCGTTCGAAGGCGGCCAGGCACTGCGCGCCGTTCTCCGCTTCCTCGACTTCGAAACCGGCTTCTTCCAGGTAATCGACCAGCGCGATGCGGATCACGAGATCGTCGTCCACCACCAGCGCGTAGGGTGCCGCAGGCGGCGCGTTGTTCATGCTTGTACCTCGGGGAAACGCGCACGCAGCGCCGCCAGCACTTCGCCACCCACGGCGATGGCGCGCTCGGCACTGAGCGTGGCGCGCTCTCGCTCGCCGGCGCGCGCAGCCTCTTCGCTTTCACGACACAGGACAGACAGCGTGTCGGCGCCGACCACGGCGCTGCTCGACTTCAAGGCGTGCGCCGCTTCGCGCACGCGTTCCAGATCGCCCGCGGCGAGGCCATCCCGCATCTGTCCGATATAGGTTTGTGACTGTTCGAGGTAGGCGCTCACCACGCGCCGCAACACGCCCTTGCGGCCGTTGCGTTCGCGCGCCTCGAAATGCGCGAGCGCGGCCGGATTGAGCAATTCCTCCGCCGCCGCGGGCGGCGTGTCCAGTGGCGGCGCCGACGGCGCGGCCGCGCCGTCGGCCGACAGCCAGTGCTCCAGCACGGCACGCAGGCCGAGCGCGGTAAACGGTTTGGAAAGGTAATCGTCCATGCCCGCCGCCAGGCAGCGCGCCCGGTCGCCCTCCAGGGCATTGGCGGTCAGCGCCACGATCGGTGCACGCGGCTGGCCGCGCTCGGTCTCTTGCGCACGAATGGCGCCGGTCGCCGTGAAGCCGTCCATCACCGGCATCTGGCAATCCATCAGCACCAGGTCATAGCGCTGCGCCGCGCAGGCCTCGACCGCGGCGAGGCCATCGTTCACCACGTCGAGCACCAGGCCTTCGTCCTCCAGCAGGTCGATGATGACTTCGCGGTTGACGGCATTGTCTTCGACCACCAGCAGCCGCCCGCGCAGCGGCGGCGCGGACGCGGCCGGCGTCGCCACTTCGTCGAGCGCCAGCGTCTCGTCGAGCGTGGCCTGGCACAGACGGCGCAGGCAGCGGAACAGCTCGCGCTGACGCACCGGCTTGGTCAGGTGCTGGGTGATGCCGCAGGCGCGATACTGCGCGGCGCTCAACTGGTCGCTGATCGAGCTCAGCATCACCAGCGTCATGGGCGGCAAGGCGGTGTCGGCGACGATGTGCCGCGCCAGTTGCAGGCCGTCCATGCCCGGCATGTGCATGTCGAGAATCGCGAGCCGGTAGGGGCGTTGCTGTCGCGCCGCTTCGCGCAGGCACGCCAGCGCATGTTCGCCGTCATAGGCGGTGTCGAAGTCACAGCCCCAGTGCGCGAGCTGGTCGCAATAGATGGCGCGATTGGTTTCGTTGTCATCGACCGCCAGCACGCGCACGCCGCCGAGCGCGCCGCTCTCGCTGTCCGCCGGGTAGTCGGTATGGTCGAGCCTGAGAGGAATGCTGAAACTGAAGGTCGAGCCCTTGTCGAGTTCACTCTCGACCGCCAGTTCGCCGCCCATGCAGCGCACCAGCTGCACGCTGATGGCAAGCCCGAGACCGGTGCCGCCGTAGCGACGCTGGGTGGAGCTGTCGGCCTGGGTGAAGGCTTCGAAGATGCGCGCGCGCGCCGCCGGCGCGATACCGATGCCGGTGTCGCGCACCGCGAAGTGCAACAGCGCGGTGTCCTGGTCGACGCTTTCGACCTGCGCTTCGATCACCACTTCGCCGTGGTGGGTGAATTTCAGCGCATTGCCCACCAGGTTGGTCAGCACCTGGCGCAGACGCGCATCGTCGCCGAGCAGATGGATGGGCACGCCGGCGGGCAGCACCGCGTTCAGTTCGACGCCGCGTTCGTGGGCGTTCTCGGCGTACAGTTCCACCAGTTGCTCGAGCAGCGCACGCAGATCGAAGGGCGATTCGTGCAGTTCGAGCTTGCCCGATTCGATCTTGGAGAAGTCCAGGATATCGTTGATGACACCGAGCAGCGCTTCGACCGAATTGCGGATGGTCACTGCGCAGCGCTGCTGCTTGGCGCTGAGTTCAGTGCGCAGCAGGATCTCGTTCATGCCCAGCACGCCGTTGATGGGCGTACGGATCTCGTGGCTCATGTTGGCCAGGAATTCGGACTTGGCGCGGCTGGCGGCTTCGGCCGCTTCGCGGGCGCGCTCCAGGTCGGCCTGCGATGCCTTGAGGTCGCTCATGATCATGGCCGAGTTGACCAGCGCTTCGGCCTGCGCTTCGCTCAAGGCCTCGGCGCGTTGACGCTCGGCGCTGAGCGCGCGCTCGAGCGCGCTCGCCACCTCGCGCAGTTCCCCGGCCAGCGGTCCGTCGACGCGCGCGATCAGCGCGTCGAGGTGCGCGAAGGGATCGCTGGCGACGAACATGGGCGCTGGCGCGATCGCCGCGCGGGTGCTTGCAGCCATGGGCGCCTGCCTCAGGCGGCGCGCTTGCGCAGGCGCGCGGTCAGCGTTTCGTCCGCGTGTTCGAGCGCCAACAGCTCGTGCCCGGTGCGCCGGCACCACGCCTTAACGTCGAGTTCGAAGGCGCGGTCGCTGGCGATGGCGATGAGTTCGCTGCCCGCGTCGAGCGCGCGAAACGCCTCGTTGAGGCGCACGATGGGGGTGGGGCATTTCAGCCCGCGGAGATCGACCGTTTGTAGTTCGTTCATGCTTGCCATGTCCTGCGTCTCGATCAGATGAAGAGCGACGTATTGCCGCTGGCCGCGAGGTCGGCGAACTTGGCCGCGCCGCAGTATTGAAGATTGGGGTAATCGATGAGTTCCTGGGGCGCGATGCCCATGATCTCCATCGACATCTCGCACAGGTAGATCTCGACGCCGAGGCTTGCCGCCTGCGCGACCAGTTCGGGCAGCGGCGCGACGTTCTTGCGCCGCATTTCGCGGGCCATCAGGCGTCGGCCGACGCCCAGCATGTCCATGCGCGACAGCGCGCGGCGCGTGAGTCCACCCGGCAGCATGAGCCCGAAGGCGCGCTCGACCAGCGACTTGCCGCCGAGCACGGTGCGTGCCTTAAGGGCCGCGGCGCCCCAGAACGTGAAGAACATGCGCACCGACATGCCGGTGGCGGCGGCGCCATTGGCGATGGTGAAGGCCGCCAGCAACTTGTCGAGATCGCCGCTGAATACCAGCAGCGTCATGCCATCGGGATCGGGTGCGCGCGCCATGCGCGCTTCGAGCTGCGCGACGCGTGCGGCGAGTTCTGTGTGCTGGTCCAGGGACGGGACGGGGGGCGCGGCGGCGGTCTGCATGGGAAAGTTCTACCGGGATACGAAGCTTCAGCCTCGTTTAGCGGCGCTCGTGGCGGGGGCTTGAGCAGGGGCGGGAGGGCGCGCGGGTAAGGGCGCGTGACGGCGGCCCGGTGGCCGCCGCTCGATCATCGAGGCTTGGATGCGGTCGGGGCCGGTCGCGCCGCCGGCCTACCGCGTCAGCGGAACGAAACGCGCCTCAGGGGCAGGGTACGACCTTGCGGAAGGTGTCCTTGGACCACAGCGCCTTGTCGTCGGGCGTCTTGCCGTCCTTATGCCATTTCTCGCTGATCGAGAGGCAGAACGAACCGGCATTCTCGATGGTGTCCTCGGTGTCTTCCGGGCGCTCGTTGCCGACTTTCATGTTCGGGTTGGAGGCGCTGTAGTTGGGGACGATGGTGTTGGAGGCGCAGGCCGCGGTCAGTGCGACCACTCCGGCAAGCAAAACGAAACGCAAAGTCATGGCATCCACGGGCACGCTGCGCGCCCACTCCTTCTTCTATAAGAAATTACGAAATGCATATGAGAACGCCCCGCGCCGAAAGTTCGCCCTGGCGCGCGGCGCGCCATTGTGCGTAAGCCCCCTGGGGGTGTCAAACCGGCTTTTTCAGCCGAATTCCACGCCTTTTTCGTGGTGATGGCCGCTGGCCCGACAGGCGCTGTCACGCCGCGGCCTCGCGGCCGGGTGTGGGCGCGGCGCGCTGCTTTCAATGCATGACGCGACCCGATACACTTTTTTCGCTACGTCTATAGGGGTATTCGGAGTGATCGGTATCAACGATGCACGCCGCCGGCAGCTTGCGCTCAGCGCGCTGCTCGCGGTCGGAGTGACCGGCGGCTCATGGAGCGCACAGGCGGAACCATTGGCCAACGCCGTGGCGGCGCAGACCGAGGCCGACAAGGCGGCGGCGGCGTCCCAACAGAAGATCGACGCGCTCGACGAACAGACCCAGGGCATCGCCGCCAAGTACGTGCAGGCGCTGGCCGACGTCGACTCCCTCAACAAGTACAACGAACAGCTCGCGCGCCAGGTCAAGAGCCAGGACGCCGAGGTCGCCTCCCTCGAACAGCAGCTCGGCGCCCTGCAGGTCACCGAGCGCGAAGTGCAGCCCCTCATGCAGCAGATGGTCGAAACCCTCGACCAGTTCGTCAGCCTCGATGCGCCCTTCCTGCTCGAGGAGCGCAGCAAGCGGGTGGCCAATCTCAAGGACATGATGGAGCGCGCCGACGTCGCCATCGCCGAGAAATACCGGCGCATCCTCGAGGCCTACCAGATAGAACTCGAATACGGCCGCACGCTCGACGCCTACCAGGGCAAGCTCGGCGAAGGCGATGCCGCGCGCATCGTCGACTTCGTGCGCCTCGGCCGCGTGTCGCTGATGTACCAGACGCTGGACGGCGGCGAGACCGGCTACTGGAACCAGGCCAAGCGCGAATGGCAGCGCGACGACAGCTACGCCAAGGCGGTCAAGGACGCGTTGCACGTGGCCAAGAAGATCGGCGCGCCGGACCTGCTGCGCGTGCCGGTGCCGGCGCCCGTCGCGGGCGAGAAGTCCTGATGAACAGCGTCCTTCGTCGCCTCGCCCTGCTGGTCGCGCTCGGCGCCGCGCAGGCCAGCTTCGCCGCCGCCGATCTCGGCGAGCTCCTCGAGCAGACCGAGAACAACTCGGCGGCCGGCGCCACCCTCGCCGCCGAGCGCGCTGGCAAGTACAAGGCCGCGGGCGGCGCCCAGCAGGAGCAGATGCTGAAGGAAGCGCTGGCCGCGCGCGCCGCGGCCGAGGCCGCCAGTCGTGCCGCGCTCGACAAGTACAACGCCAACGAATTGAAGCTCGCCGATCTCAACAAGCGCATGAAGGATGACCTTGCCAGCCTCGGCCTCGCCGAAGTGTTCGGCCTGGCGCGCCAGGTGGCGGGCGACAGCGCGACGCTCATGCAGCAATCCATGACCACCGCCGAGCTCGCGGCGCAGGGCAAGGACGACCGCGTCACGGCGCTGCGCACGCTGGCCGAAGCCGATGCCGCGCCGGGCGCGGCGGAGCTGAAACGCCTGTGGACCGAGCTGCTGCGCGAGATGACGCTGGCTGGCCAGGTGGCGCGCTTCAAGGCCAAGGTCGGCCAGCCCAACGGTGGCCAGACCGAGCAGGAGGTGGTGCGCATCGGCGCTTTCACCGCCAGCGCCGGCGCCGATTACCTGTCCTTCATTCCCGAGCTTACGACCTTCGTGCGCCTGTCGCGCCAGCCGCCCGCCGAATTGCGCGACATGGCGGCGAACCTCGCCAAGGCCGACACCGGCACGGTCAAGGCCGCGGTCGACCCGTCGCGCGGCGCGCTGCTGGCGCTGTACGTCGAGCGCCCCAATTGGCAGGAACGCGTGCACCGCGGCGGTGAAGTGACCTACGTGATCCTGGCGGTCGGCGCCCTCGGCCTCGCGCTGTGGCTGGTGCAGTTCCTGTACCTGGTGGTGGTGCGCGTCGGCGTGTGGTCGCAGCTGCGCGATCTGACCAAGCTCAGCAAGATGAATCCGCTCGGCCGCGTGCTGCTGGCGTTCAAGGGCGACGCCGAGCGCATCGAACAGGAAGCCGACATCGCCGAACTGCGCATCTCCGAGGCGGTGCTGCGCGAGGTGCCCAAGCTCGAGCGCTTCCAGGCCTTCCTGCGCCTGGCGGTCGCGGCCGGCCCGCTGCTGGGCCTGATCGGCACCGTGATCGGCATGATCGTGACCTTCCAGGCCATCACCGAATCGGGCTCCAGCGACCCCAAGCTGATGGCCAACGGCATCGGCCAGGCCATGATCGCGACGGTCGCCGGTCTCGGCATCGCCATCCCGCTCCTGTTCGGCAATTCCATCCTCGCCACGCTGTCGCGCGGCGTGGTGCAGATCCTCGACGAGCAGAGCACCGGCCTCCTGGCCGCCACCCTGGAGCGCAAGCGCGGTGCTTGAGGCCGGCGGCTTCGGCGTGCTCGGCCAGATGGTCGGCGCGGTACGTCATCTCATCGATGACGGCGGCCCCTTTGTCTTCTGGATCTATGCCTGCGGCGTGGTGCTGTGGACGCTGGTGCTGGAGCGCTGGTGGTTCTTCATGCGCGTGCTGCCGCGATTGTCGCGCGAGGCTCAAGCCGAATGGCTGGCGCGCGGCGATCGTACGTCCTGGTGCGCGCGCCAGATCCGCGAGGCCATGATCTCGCGCGTCAACGTTGCCATGACCACCGGTTTCCCGTTGCTGCAGGTGCTGGTGCCGCTGTCGCCGCTGCTCGGTCTCATCGGTACCGTGAGCGGCATGCTGGAAGTGTTCGATTCGATGGCGCTGCGCGGCAGCGCCGACGCGCGCACCATGGCGAGCGGTGTGTCGCACGCCATGATCTGCACCATGACCGGACTCACGGTCAGCATCACGGGCCTGTATCCCGTGCACTACTTCCGCGCGCGGGCCCGTCGTGAGACGGAACTGCTGGCCGACCAGCTGAGCTTCTGAGCGCCACCGCCATGCGCATGCGTCGTTATCGCAACGAGGAGCACGAATCGCAGCACGGCATCGATCTCGCGCCGATGCTGGACTTCGTGCTGAACCTGCTGATCTTTTTCATCATCACCGCGATCTTCGTCAAGGAATACGGCCTCGAGGTCAACCGGCCGTCGAGCTTCGAACAGTCGAGTTCGGACAATTCCTCGATCACGGTCAACGTGTTCGCCAACGGCGACATCGCGGTCAACGGCCGGCTGGTGGACTTGCGTGCGATCCGCGCCAACATCGAGCGCGTGCATGCCGAGTTCCCCAACAGCGGCGTGCTGCTGCTGGCCGACGAGGGCGCCAAGAACGGGCTCATCATCGAGGCCGCCGACCAGGTGCGCCTGGGCGGCATCCAGGACATCACTTTTTCCACTTCACAATGAAACAGGCACGTACGTGAAGTCCCGACGCCATAATCCCGAGGTGGAAGATCACGGCATCGATCTGGCGCCGATGCTGGACTTCGTGCTGAACCTCTTGATCTTCTTCATCATCACCACCTCCTTCATCAAGGAAGCGGGCGTGACGGTGGTCAAACCCAATGCCAGCACCGCCGAACACCGCGAGTCGGGCAACATCCTCATCGCGGTGCGCGCCAACAACGACATCTGGATGGACCGCCGGCAGATCGATATCCGCGACGTGCGCGCCGCCATCGAGCGCCTGCACGTGGAGCGGCCGGACGACACCGCCGTCATCATCGCCGACCGCAATTCCAGCGCCGGCGTGATGGCCAAGCTCATGGACGAAGTGCGCGCCGGCGGCATCAAGCAGGTGTCATTGGCCGGCGTGCCGCAGGGAGGCTCGTGAGCATGGCGGCGCTATCCTGGCTGCGCGTGCCGGTGGCCTTCGGGCTGGCGCTCATGATCTCGGCCACCATGTTCTGGTTCCTGGCGCGTCTCATCCAGTCGCCGACCGATATCAACGAAATGGCCAAGGCCGCGCGCATCGAATTCACGCGCATGCGCAAGGACACCGAGGTCGAGAAGAAGCGCGAGGAAGTGCGCAAGGCCGAGCGCCAACGCGCCGCGCAGGTGCCGGTGGCGCCGCGCATGTCGGTCGCCAACAATACCTCCATCAGTGCCGCGCCGGTGCAGATGGTGCAGCCCAAGATCGACGCCAGCGGCGTGAAGATGAATCTCACCGCCGGCGGCTCGGATCGCGGCGTGGCGCCCTTGGTGCGCGTCAATCCCGAGTATCCGCGCCGTGCGCTGGAACGCGGTATCGAGGGCTGGGTGCATGTGCGCTTCACCATCACCGCCGCCGGCACGGTGAAAGACCTGGTGGTGGTCGATTCCGAGCCCAAGGGCGTGTTCGACGAAGCGGCATCCAAGGCGGTGCTGCGCTGGCGTTACAACCCGCGCGTCGAGAACGGCGTGGCGGTGGAGCGTGTCGGTGAACAGACCTTGATCCGCTTCAAGCTCGAGAACTGAGTCGTGATGCCGCCGTCCTTCCATCAAGTCGCGCGCGTCCTGCTGCTGGTGCTGTGCGCCGTGCTGGCCGGCGGTGCGTCGGCCGCCGACAAGAAGAAGGGCGCTGACGGTCAGCGCGCGGCGCCGGAGATCGGCGCGGCGGTCGGCAAGTCCATCAACGATGCCATTGAACTGTTGAACGCCAAGAATCCGGCCGGCGCCAAGGCCGCCATCGGCAAGCTGAAGCTCGAGAATCTTTCGCCCTACGAGCGCTCGCGGGTCGAGCAGATCCTGGCCGCCATCGACAACGACGCCGAGAACTTCGGCGGCGCCGCCAAGCATCTCGCCGCCGCGCTGGAAGCCGGTGGCCTGTCGGCCGACGAAGCGCTGCAGGTGAAATTCCAGGTCGCGCAGCTCTACCTCGCCCAGGAGAAGTGGAAGGACGGCGCGGCGGCGCTTGAGGAGTGGTTCAAGGTCGCGCCTGCGCCGAATGCCTCGGCCTGGTACATGCTGGCCATGGCCTATTACCAGCAGAACGATTACGCGCGTGCGCTCAACCCGGCCGAGAAGGCCGTGCAGGCCAGCGACAAGCCGCAGCCCAACTGGGTGCAGCTGCTGCTGGCCCTGTACCTGCATCTCGAGAAATGGGACAAGGCCGTGCCGCTCGTCACCTACCAGGTGCGCGCCGCGCCGCAGGACAAGGCCGGCTGGCAGCAGCTCGCCTCGGTCTATGGCCAGCAACAGTTACATGATCGCGCGCTGGTCATCACCGAACTCATGGACCACGCCGGCATGCTGACCGAGCAGGAGGAAACCCTGCGCGTCGCCGACCAGCTGCTGTACGCCAAGATCCCCTATCGCGCCGCCACCTATCTCAGCCAGGCGCTCGAACAGAAGCGCGTCAAGGCCGACGCGGCGGTGTATCAGAAGATTGCCAACGCGTGGCTGGCGGCGCGCGAATACAGCAAGGCCGTCGAACCCATGCAGCGTGCTTTCGATCTTTCCAACGACGCCAACATCGGTGCGCGCATCAGCGAAATCCACCTGCAGCGCAACGACTGGCCGGCCGCCGAGGCTGCCGCCAACAAGGCCTTGGCCAAGGGCGGCCTCAAGGCCCCGGGCGGCGTGGCCCTGAACCTCGGTATCGCGCTCTACAACCAGAACAAGCTCGACGAGGCGCGCGCCGCCTTCGAGCAGGCCGCGCAGCACGGCGAGCGCCAGTACGCGCGCGCCTACCTGCAGGCCATCGCGACCCGGCAGGGCAAATCATGATGGCGCGTCGCGTGTTGCTGTGTCTCGCGCTGCTGCTGGCGCTGCCTGGCCACGCGGCGGTGTCGCTGGACGAACTGGCGCAAAAGGCCACGGCGCTGCGCAACGAGGAGGCCAAGCTCAACAAGCAGCGTGAAGCGCAGTTCCAGCGCGCGTTCGATCAGCAGCAGCAGCTCCTGAACGGCGTGGCCAGCCAGCGCGCGACGCTCGACGCCACCACCGCGGCGCTGTCGGCGCGCTTCGATGCCAACGAGAAACGCGTGGTAGAACTGCAGAAGCTCCTGACCGAACACCAGGGCAATCTCGGCGAACTGTTCGGCGTCACGCGCCAGGTGGCGGGTGATGCCGGCAGCGAGTTGCGCCAGTCACTGATCGCGAGCCAGTTCCTCGGCTCCGCCGGCGAAGAAGATCGCGCCGCGTTTCTCACCCGCCTCGCCAGCGCCAAGGCCCTGCCGTCGATCGTCGAACTGGAACGGCTGTGGGTGGAACTGCAACGCGAGATGACCGCCAGCGGCCAGGTGGCGCGCTTCAAGGCGCCGCTCAAGGCGCCGGGCGACAAGGAAGCGGCGCTGCGCGAAGTGTTGCGTATCGGCCCCTTTACCGCGAGCGCCGACGATCAATACCTGGCGTGGCTGCCGAGCGAGAAAGTGTTCGTGCCCTATCAGCGTCAACCGGCCGGCGCGCTGCGTGAACTGGCGCAGTCACTGGCCAAGGCCGAGGGCGGCGCGGGCTATGTCGAAGGCCTGGTGGACCCGGCGCGCGGCGCGCTGCTCGGCATGGTGGTCGAACGTCCGAACTGGTTCGAACGCATCAAGGTTGGCGGCATGGTCGGCTATGTCACCCTCACGCTCGGTCTCATCGGCGTGGCGGCGTGGCTCGCCCAGCTCATCTACCTCGTCAGCGTGCGCACCGCCGTGGCCTGGCAGTTGCGCAACCTGTCCAAGCCGAGCCCGCGCAATCCGCTCGGCCGCCTGCTGGCGGCACTGGAGAAGGACAAGAGTGAAGCGGTGCCAGCCGAGATGGCGGAACTGCACATCTCGGCGGCGGTGTTGCGTGAAGTGCCGAAGCTCGAGCGCTTTCAGGGTTTCCTGCGACTGGCCGTGGCCGCCGGTCCGTTGCTGGGTCTCATCGGCACCGTGATCGGCATGATCATCACCTTTCAGACCATCACCGCCTCCGGGGCCAGCGATCCCAAGCTCGTCGCCCACGGCATCGGCCAGGCCATGATCGCGACGGTACTGGGCTTGGGCATCGCCATTCCCCTGCTGTTCGCCAATTCCCTGCTGGCGGCGCTGTCGCGCGCCATCATCCAGATCCTGGACGAGCACGGCGAAGGCCTGCTGGCGGATACCTTGAGTCGCGGGCGGAAGATCTGAGGCCGATTGGCCGCTTCCGACATCGGCTGAGGTGTCAGACTGAAGTCTGACCCACAGGGAAAGTCGAATGCATTGTGGGTCAGACTTCAGTCTGACACTCTCAATTGCGCGTGATGGCGATCGACTTCTGGGTGTGGTCAACGTTCGTCACTTCACCGTCGGCGTCGACAGTGAAGCGTAGCGCGGTCTTTTCATCCGATACCTTGGTCAACGGCACCTTGTCGTAGTACACCACTTTCAATACCGGGTTGACGCGGTCCACGCGCACCATGGTGTCGATGGGCTTGCCGCCGTCGGGCGTGCTGTCTTCGATGATCTTGCCGTCGTTGTCGAGCTTGCTGGTCGCGTAGTAGACGACGTTGACCACGTATTCGCCCGGCACGATGCCGCGGATGGTGGCGATTTCCTGGTTCAAGGGGTTGGCGACCTTGCGGCCGTTGACCGTGAGTTCGTCGTTCAACATGCCGCGATCGTCACGGTCGAGATGCACCAGGCCCACTTCGCGATTGCGGAACCAGATGAGATTGCCGTCCGGGTCTTCGACCCACAGGTCGATGTCCTCCATGCTGTTGTCCGGCCAGCTCAGGGTGATGATGTATTCGGCCTTGGGATCGATGATGCCCTTCTTCGCCACCGGGTTCATGAACATCACGGCCAGCACGAAGAAGAAGGTCAGGGCCTGGATCATCTTGAACAGGATGGCCGTGATCGGATCGAAAGGCTGCTGGAACTTCGAGCGTGACCCCAGGCGCAGACCCATGAGCGTGACTCAGCGTGACTTCAGGCCGCGGTGTCGAGGCGCGGCAGGATCTCGACCTGCGTCAGCTTGACCGTGCATTCGAGCAGCTCATCGAGGCCGCGATTGAGCAGATAGTAGGGCGCCGACAGCAGGGTGGCGGTGACGAGACTGGTGAGCGTGGTGTTGAGCGCGATGCTCATGCCATAGCTCATGTCCTTCAGGATCTGCTGCATGGAGGCCGCGTCGATCACCGATTGCCGGGACACCGACGACAGCATCCAGATGAAGCCTATCAAGGTGCCGACGAAGCCGACCTTGAGCATGAGGTCGATCATGAACCAGCCGAACTCGTGCTCGCCGCGCATGCGCGCCGCATAAGCCTCGAGCAGATCGCCGCCGGCGCTGCCCTCGGCATGGGCGCCGACCGCGTTCTTGGCGCGCGTGCGCACGATGTCATGCACGTAGGAGGTGAGAAAACCTGCGGGCAGCACCGCCCCGGCGGCGGTGGCGATGCTGGCCTCGACCAGGCGCAGCGGCTTGTCGCCGGCGCTGGCGAGGGTCTGTTCGGCGCTCGCGATGTGCTTCAACTCGGTGGACAACAGCCATGAGCGGTACAACGCATGGCCGGCGCCGATCACGTACATCGCCAACAGGATGGCCGACACGTAGCTGCGGTCATTGGCGAGCAGTTCGTGCATGAGGCCGGTGTCGATGATGACCACGGTCGCGAACACCGTCAGGCCCGCCAGCAGCAGCCAGGCCAGGACCAGGAAATGTTCAATCCGGCGCATGCGATGCTCCCCTCGAGCGCGGTTGGGTCAG
Source organism: Pseudomonadota bacterium (assembly GCA_016719885.1). NCBI lineage: Bacteria > Pseudomonadati > Pseudomonadota > Pseudomonadota bacterium. Next base: position 262,577 of record JADJYF010000004.1, read on the forward strand.
AACAGGATGGCGGGCATTGTAGACGGGGGGCCTCGGCGGGGCGAGCCCCTTTCGGTCCGGGTCTCTGTGGGTCAGACTTTAGTCTGACATTCGTGGCGTTGCGATGCGGTGTCGATAAAATCAAATGTCAGACTGAAGTCTGACCCACAATGCGACGGTGTCCGGCCAGTACCACCCGTCGGAATTCCTTGACGACCGGCAACGCGTCCAACCAGCGCGAGGCGTCGGCGCGGCACGGGTCGACGAGGCTGGCCGCGCCGACATAGCCGGCCGGGATCTGGCTGACCATTTCCGGCGGTGACACGCTTTCGTCGAGGTAGTGATATTCATAGCCCGGCACGCACAAATCGTCGTCGGCCAGCACGCCTACCGTGCGTACTCCGTAGCTCATGATCTCGGTGGTGGTGGCCTGCGGCGGAATGATCCACACCTGGTGCGGGCTGGCGAAGAACATGTATTGCACTTCACGATTGTGCGAGACGATGCGGAAGCGCTCGAGGCAGCCGCCATACAGCGAGCTGGCCAAGGCGCTGGTTTCCAGCACGCCGCCGGCAAAGTCGGGCGCGAAGCCCGGCGCGAATCGCAGCGTGTGGGGCCGGCCCTTGTGCGTGAACCACGCAATGGGCTTGCCGCCGTTGATGCGGTTGCGCGGGTTGCTGGCGGCGCGCGCGCGTGGCGCGCTGAAATCGCGGTAAGGACGAATGCGCGAGTCCGGCCCGTTGCGCAGCACCATCTCCACCGCCACCTGATCGGTTTTCACGCGCGCATACTGGCGGTTCAAATCTTCCAGCGCGGTTTGCAGTTCCAGCGGCAGGTCGGTCGTTTCCTCGGCGGATGAGACCGTTTCATAACCGTCTTCGACGCTGACCGTGACATCGCCCTTGCCCACCCAGTTCTCGTGTTCGGAACGCACCACGTGCGAGGCCGAGCGCCAGATCAGCGACACATCCTTGTAGAAGATGCGCGCGTACAGGCGTGCGCGACGCAGCGAGGCCGCCGGCGGCATGACATAGGCCACGAAAAAACGCAGGTCCGGATTCTGGCGCGGCGCCGACAGGAAATAACGGGTGTCGAACAGTTCCAGCAGGTGACGTGGGCCATGGCCACGGTCGAGCAATACATCCGGCGTGTGGCGCGCCGAACCGGACACCGCGAGCGCCACGCCGGCGGCGCGCAGCGCATCGAACTCGCGACGTACCGCGCGCGGTGACAGCGGCGCCGGTGTCACGCTCGCTACGATGGCGCGGGGTATGCGCGGGTGCACTGTCCGCGGTGAGGCTCAGGTCGCGTCGGCGCGCGGCGCCAGCAGTATCGGCGCCAGCAGCCACGCCAGCACGGCGAAACTCGCTATCCATAAAACCTGCGCCGTCACCACCAGCGCGAAGTATTGCGCCGGCAGCAGCAGCGGCAGCAGCACGCGTGCCACCAGGCTCGCGACGGCCAGCGCCAACACCACTTTCACCAGCGGCGGCGGCGCGTGCACATTGCGTCCGGTATGACCGATGCTGACGCGCACCATCATGCTGATGGTGATGATGCCGATGCCGCCCAGCGCGAACATGTGCAGCGCGAGCGTGGCCGGTGCGAAGCCGAACGCCGCGGCGCTCTGCAATGCAAAGGCCACCACCATGAGGGCATAGGACAGGTGCAGCGACCACAGCAGCGGCCGCGGGCGGATGGCCGGCGTATACCAGCCCGTGAGGCGCACGGCGTGCAGCACGCATAACAGGCCCGCGAACAGGCCGGCCACGCGCTGCTGGCTGGTGAACAGCTCGAGGATGAAGAACGCGAGGTAGGCGGCCAGGCACAGGCCGTCCAGTACGCTCGAATTGCGCAGCGTGAGTGGCTCGCCGACGCCGCGCTCGGTGAAGAACGGAATGAGCCGGCGCGCCATGGTCAGCACCAGGCCGATGATGATGTAGATGCCGGCCACCACGCTCAAGCGCATGCCGTTGTCGACGATGTTCCACGCGCCCAGGAAGAACAGCCCGTTGCCGACGCCGAGCAGCACCAGCTTGGTGAGAATGCCGAGCTGGCGCCATTGGCGCGCTTTCACTATCGGGCGCGCGACGGCGTAGATGAGCATGAGGTTGAAGGTGAAGTCGAGCGCCGGCGCGACGAAGCTCGTCGACTCCACGCAGAACGCGATCCGCGCGCCCGCCCATAGGGCGAACAGCAGTGCGAGCGGCCCGCGCTCCAGCGTCGGCAGGCCGGTCCAGTTGCGCGCGGCGGTCAGCAGGAAGCCGGCGATGACCGCCGCGCTGTAGCCGAAGATCATTTCGTGGGCGTGCCACAGGCTGCCGTAACGCTGCACGCCGGGCGGCGTCATGCCGAGCGCGTAGGCGCTGAGCCAAATCCCCATGGCAATTGCGGAATAGACGACGGCGCCGAGGAAGAAGGGGCGAAAGCCCATGTCCCACAGCGGCGCGTGCGAGGGAGCGGCGGCGGGCGACGGTGCCTTGCCAGGCTGGACGTTGAGATTGGCCATGCTGGAGCTCATGGTACGCCTGTCAATGACGCAAGGTCACCACCAACACATCGGCATCGAGAACATCGAGCGCGCGTTCGGCGGTGTTGCCGGAGGTCAGTGCGCCGAGACCGTGGCGCGCCACGCTGCCGACGACGACGAGATCCGCCGCCACCAGCGCCGCACAGTCGACGATGGCATCTTCCGGTCTTGCCAGCAGCGCGTGGGCGCGGGCTGCATCCACCTCCGCCAGCGCCGCCAGTCGCGCCGCCTGGCGTTGACGCTCGCGATCCTCGCAAGCGCTGACCGCGTGCACCACGCAGTCCTCGGCGCTGGCGCCGAGCTGGCGGGCCAAGGCCACGACGGCGCTGTTGAGCTGACGATGCGCGTCGTCGTCGGCCTGGATGTCGACCGCCGCCAGCACGCAGCGCAGCGGCGCTATCGTTTCCTGCTTGACCAGCAATACCGGACACGCGGCGCGCCGCAACAGCACCCAGTCGGAGGTCTTCAACAAGCGTCGTCGCACGGCACTGTGCCGGTAGGTGGACTTGACGATCAGATCGCAGTGTCGACGCGCTGCCGCGCGCGCGATGCTCTCGCGCCAATCATCGCTCCATTCCACCTCGCAGGTGAAAGCGTGACCCTGCTCGCGATAGCGCGCCGCGAGCGCCGCCAGCCACGCTTCGTGACGTGCGACTTCGACACGTTGCAGGGCGGCGAAGTCTTCGACGCGTGCGTTGGAATAACAGCACAGGTAGGCGTGCACCGTCGCGCCGCCCTGGCCGGCGAGACCGAGTGCGCGATCGAGCGCGCGTTGATTGTCGGTGGTGGGGTCGATGACCGCCAGGATGGTATTGAATGCGAGCGTCATGTCGGCACTGCGTGGACGGAAAGCCTGGTCATGCTGACAGGCGCGCGGCGCGCGCGCTTGACCGCCGTCAAGCGGCGGTCGCCGCAAGTCGCGCGGCGTTTCCTTTATAGTGCGGGCATGCTTCCCTTCGCGCCTGTCCCTTGCCCGTCGCCGCGCATCGCGCGCGCCGTCGTCGGTTTTTGTCTCGCGCTCGCGCTGGCCGCGTACGGCGTGACGAGCCTGGCCGCCGATGCGCGCGTGTCCAGGATCAACTTCACGCTCGAGGGCAGCGTGCTCGATGTCGATGACGGCGATACGCTGGTGCTGCGCGGCGTCGGCGGTGGGCGCTTCACCATCCGCCTGTCGGATCTCGATGCACCGGAAGTCGAACATGCCAGGAACCCGTACCGCGATCGGCGTGCGTGCCGCAACGCGCCGCGCCGCGCGCTCGGGCAAGACCAGGGCGAGGCGGCGCGCACGGCGCTGCGTCAGCGCGCGCCGCGCAAGGCCGCCGCGCGCGCCGAGTGTTACACCATCGACCACTATGGTCGCCCGGTGTGCCACGTGTTCGTGGCCGGCGCCAATCTCAATCTCGCGCAGCTGCGTGACGGCTGGGCCATGTTGCCGGGCAAGCGCGCCTGGCAGCGCGACCCCGACAGCGCCGCGGCTGAACAGGCGGCGCGCGGCGCGCGACGCGGGCTATGGGCCGAGGCGCGGCCCGAGCCACCGGCAAGCTGGCGTACGCGCTGCTGGTGTCGCGGCGAGTGCACGCCGCGTACGCACTGACATGAGCGACCACGGAGCGGCCGGTTGATGGAAGACGCGTGGGTGCTGGCACTCATGGCGGCGCTCGGCATGCTCCACGCCGCCGCCGCCTATTTCTATTTCAGCAAGGCTGAGCGTGCGTGGCCGTGGACCGTGGCGTGGCTGGGCTTCACCGCCGCCTGCGTGGCACTGCGCAGCCACGCGCCGCATGTCGCGCCGCTGCTGATGCTGGTGGCGATATTGCTGTGGACCCTGTGGTGGAACTCGATACGCGCCGTCTCGACGCTGGCGTGGGTGGCGGAGAATGCGCGCCAGGCCACCGGCGAGCTGAGCGATGAACGGCTGGTCGTCAGGGACGTACGCAATTTCGAATGGCTGAGTGGGCGCGAGTGCGTGCCGCGCTGGGAAGTGCGGCCCTATGAGCTGGGACATCTGACCGCCGTCGACCTGTTCGTGTCGACCTGGGGCGATCCGCGCGTCGCCCATCTCATCGTCAGTTTCGTGTTCAGCGACGTGCCGCCGCTGGCCTTCTCCATCGAGACGCGCCGCGAACAGAGCGAGCGCTGGTCGATCCTGGCCGGCTTCATGAAGTCCTATGAAATCATCCTCATCGCCGCCGACGAACGCGACGTCGTCCGCGTGCGCACCAATGTGCGTGGCGAGCAGGTGGCGCGCTACCGTCTGAAATCAACGCCGCAGATGCGCCGCAAGCTGCTCGGTCTGTACGTGGAACACATGAACGACCTGGCGCGCCGCCCGCGCTTCTACAACACGGTGCTGCGCAACTGCACCACCGAAGTGGTGCGCATCCTCCGCGCGGCGGGGCGGCGCGTGCCGCTGGATTGGCGTGTGCTGGTGTCGGGCCACGTGCCGCGTTACCTGCACGAGCTCGGCCTCCTGGAAGACACGCGACCCTTCGCCGAGGTGGCCGCCGACGCGAATATCGTGGCGGCCGCCCAGGCCGCGCAGGACGACGTCGATTTCTGGAAAAGGATCCGCGAGCCAAGGCACCTGTAGGTGCGAATTCATTCGCACATCCGGCCGGCTTTGCTCACACGCAATCCAGGCAGTCGAGATCGTCGAGCGCGGTGGCCATGCGCTTGATGAATTCCAGCGAGGTTTCGGCTGGCTGCATGGCCGGTGCATCCGGCGGCTGGCCGAGCGTGCCGGTCCACCAGGCGAGGGCCGCGAACATCTGCTGGCGATAGCGCAGGAAGGTGGTGTCGAAGTCGAGCTTGGGCCCGCCGGCGCGCGCGAACTCCTCGCAGTAATAGCGGATGAGATCGCGTTCCCACAGGCGTCGTTTGTCGACCGACAGGCTGGTGCCGATGCAATAGGCGAGATCGCGCCCGCCATTGCCCTTGGCGGTGTTCTGCCAGTCGTTGATGCCCATCTCGCCGGCCGGCGTGATGTACCAGTTCTTCAGATGCACGTCCGAATGGTTGAGCCCGCGCGGCATGGTCTTGTGCAACTCGGTGCAACGCAGCGTGGCCGGCCACACTTCGGCCTCGCGTTTGAACAGGCGCGGCGGGATCACCGCCTCGGCCATGGTGAAGCCACGGATGCAGGCATCGGTGAAGCCGGCGTCGTCGCAGGTGATGGTGAAGAAGTCTTCCCACAGCGAGAACGGCTTCAACGTGGTGTCGAGCTCGGGGCTCTGGTAATAGCGACTGTGCAAGGTCGCGAACAGGCGCATCTGGCTTTGCGCGTGGGCGAGGCTCAAATCGGTGTCGAGACGACAGAACTCCACCTCGTCCTTCATGTCGCGCATCATGATGATGGAGTTGAGCGTGGCCGGATCGAAGCGCGCGAACAGCGCGACCGGCGCGATCACGGGCAGGGTCGGGCGCACCAGGTTGTAGAAATTGACTTCCGCCTGCACGCCTTCGTTCATGCCCAGCATGTAACGGCTTTCCAGGCTCTGGGTGCCCTTGCAGAACAATTTGTCCGGCAAACCGGCGGCCTGGCCGGCGCCGTTCCATTCGATGGCGATGCGGCGACGGTTGGAGGTGCCGTCGTCGACCGGCCCGAGGCTGTAGGACACCACCGCCGCGCCGGCCTCGTGCCGCGCCAGCACGGCGGTCAGCCATTCCGGTGTGATCGACTCGTAGGTGAAGGGCAGATGCTCGATGGTGGTCGGACGTTTCTGCGCGCGGCGCTCTTCGTCGTAGCGCTGTTTGATTTCGGCGAAGGAGATGGTCATGGTGTTCCTTGTTGCGTGTGCCGGGTGGGGGCAAGGGCCGCGGATCAGACTTCGCGCAGTACCTGCACCTGCGGGCGCCCGTCCATGAATTCACCCATCTTGCGGCCGTATTCCTTGAAATGCGGCGCGGCGCGATGGGCCTCGACCGCGGCCTCGTCCTTGTAGCGCTCCATGAACACGTAGGTGTCCTCGGCGTCGGCGCGGCACAGGATGTAGAGCAGGCAGCCCGCTTCGTTGGCGTTCACTTCCCGCGCCAGCATCCTGGCGACTTCTTCGAAGGCGGCGCCCTGGCCGGGTTTGGTCTTGATGGTGGCGACGATGCCGATCATGCTTGGCTCCTGGTGCTTGGGTGTGGAACGGCGATGATAGCGCCGCACGCCACGGCTGCGAATTCGTGCCGCGCCGCGCGCCGTCGACGCGCGGCGCCGGTGTATAGTCGCCGGGCGCGGCAATTCGAGCGGGGCAGGTGGCGATGGCGAGACTCAAGGACAAGGTTGCGATCGTGGTCGGCGCCGGCCAGACGCCGGGCGACACCATCGGCAATGGCCGTGCCACCGCCATCCGCTTCGCCGAGGAGGGCGCCACGGTGCTGCTGGTCGACAAGCACCAGGAGTCGGTCGAACAGACCCTGGTGATGCTCGAAGCGCGCGGCGGGCGCGGCAGCGTGCTGTTGGCCGATGTCACCGACGAGGCGCAGTGCCAGGCCATCGCCCACACCTGCGTGCACCGCTACGGGCGCATCGACATCCTGCACAACAACGTCGGCACCGGCGCCGGTGACTGCGGTCCGACGCAGATGAGCGAGGAGACCTGGGATCGCATCTTCGCCATCAACCTGAAATCGGTGATGTTCACCTGCAAGCACGTGCTGCCGGTGATGCGTGCGCAGGGCGCCGGCAGCATCGTCAATATTTCCTCGATTGCCGCCATCGCCTCGACCGGGCTGGTCAGCTACAAGGCCTCCAAGGCCGCGCTCAATGCCTATACCCAGAGCCTCGCCACCGGCGGCGCCCGCCATGGCATTCGCGCCAACGTCATCATGCCGGGGCTCATGAACACGCCGATGGCGATCGAGACCTATGTCGCCGCCGGTTTCGATCGCGCCAAGCTCATCGAACAGCGCAATGCCAGCGTGCCGCTCGGCCGCCAGATGGGCTCGGCCTGGGACGTGGCGAACGCGGCCCTGTTCCTCGCTTCCGACGAGGCGCGCTTCATCACCGGCGTGTGCCTGCCGGTCGACGGCGGGCAGTCGGTGATGATCGGATGAGCCGTCGCCGGGTCGTGATCCTGGGCGCCGCCGGGCGCGACTTTCATAACTTCAACACCGTCTACCGCGACGATCCGCACTACGAAGTGCTGAGCTTCACCGCCGCGCAGATCCCGGACATCGCCGCGCGTCGCTACCCGGCCGAGCTGGCCGGCGCGCTCTATCCGCACGGCATTCCCATCGTCGAGGAAACGCAATTGGGCGCGCTGCTGGCCGGCGCGGCGGTCGATGAAGTGGTGTTTGCCTACAGCGACGTCAAGCATGTCGAGGTCATGCACCGCGCTTCGGCGGCCTTGGCGGGCGGCGCTGATTTCACCTTGCTGGGGCCGCGCCGCACCATGCTGGCGGCGCGTGTACCGGTGATCGCGGTGTCGGCGGTGCGCACCGGCTGCGGCAAGTCGCAGACCAGCCGCGCGCTGGCGGGTTGGTTGCGTGGGCATGGCCTGCGCGTGGTGGTGTTGCGCCATCCCATGCCCTATGGCGATCTGGCGCGGCAGGCGGTGCAACGCTTCGCGACGCGCGCCGATCTCGATGCCGCGCGGTGCACGGTCGAGGAACGGGAGGAGTACGAACCGCATCTCGCCAGCGGCAGCGTGGTGTATGCCGGCGTCGACTACGCCGCGATCCTCGCGCGCGCGCAGGATGAAGCCGACGTCCTGTTGTGGGACGGTGGCAACAACGACTTTCCGTTCGTGCGGCCCGATTTGCACATCGTGCTGGTCGATGCGCTGCGGCCCGGCGACGAGTGCGCCTATCACCCCGGCGAAAGCGTGTTGCGCATGGCCGATATCGTGATCGCCGCCAAGTGCGACCAGGCGAGCAGCGAGGCGGTGGGCCAGGTGCTGGCCGCGGCCGCCGCCGTCAATCCGCGCGCCCGGTGTTTGCGCGGCGCTTCACCGTTGCGCCTCGACGCCGCCGCGCGGGTGCGCGGCAAGCGTGTGCTGGTGGTGGACGATGGTCCGACCCTGACCCATGGCGGCATGGCCTACGGCGCGGGGCTGGTGGCGGCACGCGCGGCGGGCGCCGCGGCCATCGTCGATCCGCGCGCGAGCGCCACGCCGGCGATGGCGGCCGTATTCGAACGCTATCCGCATCTCGATGCCGTGCTGCCGGCGCTCGGTTACGGCGCGCGGCAGCTGGCCGAGCTGGCGGCGACCATCAACGCCAGCGATGCCGAACTGGTGGTGGCCGCCACGCCCTGCGACCTGGCGGCGCTGGCGCCCATCACCAAGCCGGTGTTGCGCGTGCGTTACGACTACGCGGATCTCGATGCGCCGGGGCTGCGCGGCGAGGTGGAGCAATTCCTGCGCGAGCGCGGGCTCACGCGCTGAGACCTCACCACCAACACGCCGGGTGGCGGCCGGCCACGATCCGGGTGCCGGCGCGACCGGCGAGTATCGCCTCCGCGTCTTCGAGTCGCCCAATCGCCGCCACGCCGTCGCCGGCCTCGACAAACTCGCAGGCCGCCGCCACCTTGGGCGCCATGCTGCCGGCGGCGAACACCTGGCGCGCGAGTTCGCTGCTGCCGATGCTGCGCAACGCGCGTTGATTGTCGCCACGCCAGTCGCTGTACAGCGCATCGACATCGGTCAACAGCAGCAGCGCGCTGGCCTCGAGTTGGCGCGCGAGCAGCGCGCTGGCCGCATCCTTGTCGATCACCGCTTCGACGCCATCGAGTCGCCCGGCCGCATCGCGCACTACCGGGATGCCGCCGCCGCCCGCGCAGATCACCACCGTGTCGGTGGCCAGCAGCTGGGCAACGACGCGCAGTTCAACCACGCTCCGCGGCCGCGGCGAAGCCACCGCGCGGCGCCAGCCGTTGCCGTCCGGCAGCATCCGCCAGCCGCGCGCCGCGGCGATGGCGTGCGCCTCGTCGGCGGCGTAGACCGCGCCTATCGGTTTGCCCGGCCGTGCGAACGCGGGGTCGTCGGCCGCCACTTCGATCTGCGTGATGAGCGTGACGCAGGCGCGCTCGCGCGGCAGTTGATTGGCCAGCTCCTGCTGGATGAGGTAGCCGAGCATGCCTTCGGTCTCGGCATCGAGCACGTCGAGCGGGTAGTGACCGGCATGGGTGTCGCCCTCGCGTTCCAGCGCCAGCAGGCCGACCTGCGGACCATTGCCATGGGTCACCAGCAGTTGCCGGCCGGCGGCCAGCGGCGCCAGCGCACGCGCCGCCAGGCGCGCATTGGCGCGCTGCGTGGCGGCGTCGGCGGTTTCGCCACGACGCAACAGGGCATTGCCGCCGAGCGCCGCGACCAGCAGCGGCGTGCGCGCTCCACTCATTCTCGTCCCCGCTTGGTGATGGACACGATGTTTACTGTAACCCGCGGTGCTCGCCTTGCCGCGGCCGCGGGCGGCTCTTACAGTGCCGCGGTGGGGACTCGATCTGGGATTGTCATCGCCGCGAGCGCGCGTCGTCGCCGTGCTGGGCACGCGCCCCGAGGCCATCAAGTTCGCACCGGTGCTGGCGGCGTTCGCGGCGCAGCAGGCGCTGCGTTGCGAAACCATCGTCACCGGTCAGCAGGCCGACCTGTTGCGCGACCAGCTCGCGGCGCTGGACATCACGGTGCACCACCGCCTCGACGTCATGCAGCCCGGGCAGGGCGTCGATGCGCTGCTCGCCACCACCGCACGGCTGCTCACGCCGCTCATCGCGCGCCTCGCGCCGCGCGCGGTGCTGGTGCAGGGCGACACCACCACCGCGCTGGCGGCCGCGCTGGTGGCGGCGTCGCTGCGCATCCCGGTCGTGCACATCGAGGCGGGGCTGCGCAGCTTCAATCTCCACAGTCCCTACCCGGAGGAGGCCAACCGCCTGCTCATCACTCACGCCAGCACCCTGCATTGCGCGGCCACCGCCGACAACGTCGTCAATCTCGTCAATGAAGGCATCGCGCCGGAAGCCATCGTGCTGTGCGGCAACCCCATCGTCGACGCCCTGGCCCATGGCTTGCCGACGGCGCGGCCGGGCGCGATGTTGGCGGCGCTGCTGGCGCGCCATGCCGGACGTCGCGTGCTGTGCCTGACGCTGCACCGGCGCGAGAATCTCGGCCAGCGCCTGGCGGGCTACGTGCGCGCGGTGCGCGACTTCGTGGCCGCTCACCCGGACACCGTGCTGGTGGCGCCGGTGCACCCCAACCCGCAGGTCGCGCCGGTGCTGCACGCCATGCTCGACGGGCAGCCACGGGTCGAACTCATCGCGCCGCTCGGCTACCAGGAGTTCCTGGCGCTGCTCGCCGCCAGCAGCCTGGTGCTGTCGGATTCCGGCGGCGTGCAGGAGGAGGTCGCCGCGATCGGCGTGCCCTTGCTGGTGCTGCGCGATTGCACGGAACGCGTCGAGATCCTCGCCACCGGCCTCGCGCGCCTGGCGCCCGATCCGGCCGCGCTGGCGGCGATGCTGGCCGACGGCGCGCCGTGGCCGGCGCGACGGGCGCTGCCCCATAACCCCTTCGGTGACGGCCACAGCGGGCCGCGCATCGTGCGCGCCGTGGCGCGCATGCTCGCCGCGCGCAACTTCTGAACTCGACCCGCGCCGCGCTCAGCCGGGTCTCGGGCGCAGGCCCGATTCTTCCGCTCGCTTGCCCTGGCTCATGGACTTCCGGGGTATATCCGCCAAGAAAAATTAATAAGTCGCGATAGGTCTATGAATCCTATAACATATCCACGGATTTTTACTTGCGCGAGCAACGGAGCATCGAATGTTCGAGCCGAGCAGCCGCCGGCGCCGACCGCTTCGTGTCCTGCGAGCCGCCGTGGTGGCGTGCGCGGGATCCGTCGCGCTCGCGGGCCAGGCCGCGGAGGGAGTCGGGGGCGAACTGGAAGCGGGCGGCATTTATTACAACGTGAATGACGGCTTTGCCGACACGCGCGGCGCCTACCTGCGTGGCCGCCTGGACACGGGCGCCAGCGACCAGTGGCGCGCCGAGGCCAACGAGCTGTCGCGCTTCGGCGATGAGGGCTTCTACGGCGCGCTCGGCAATGTCCACCAGTTCGGTCCCGACTGGTTTACCTCCGTCAACATCGGTTCGAGTTCGGGTGGCTTCTACTGGCCGCGCCTGCGCACCGACGTCAGCGTCAGCCGGCGCTGGCTGCCGGGACGCAATCTCGTCACCACGCTCGGCGTCACCTGCTTCGATGCCAAGGACATCCATACCGACACCGGCTTCAAGGCCGAAGCGGTGTGGTACAGCGCCTCGAAGTGGATAGTGCAGGCCGGCACCACCTACAACATCAGCCACCCCGGCGCGGTCGGCTCGGCCTCGGGCTACGTGGCGCTGTCCCATGCCGAGAATGGCAAGCGCATCGTCACGGCGCGCTTAGGCGGCGGTGAACAGGCCTACCAGCCGTTCGCCGACAACCGCTTCAACGTCGGCATCAGTTTTGGCGAGCTGCGCGTGAGCTGCAAACAGTGGCTGGGCAAGCGCTGGGGTATCAACGTGTCCGCCGACAGCTATGTCAGCAGCACCTATGACCAGCATGGCGTAGAGCTTGGTCTGTTCCAGGAATTCTGAACATGGCGCGCGCGCCCGGTACGCCGTGGGGCTTGCTGGAGCGGCTGCGCTACCAGAGCCATTCGGGGCGCGTGATACGTCGCCATCGCGCCCTGCATCGCCTCGAGTTCCGGCGCGCGAGCCTGCTCCATCCGCTGCTGCTGGTCGGTGGCAGCTACCTCGCGCTGTGGCTGGGCGCCGATTACATCACCGCCTTCTGGCGCTGGGAGTTCGCGTTCTGGCTGCCGCGCCTCGATCTGCCCGCCGCGCTCGACACCCAGACCCGCGTGCTGTTCGGACCGCTGGCCTACAGCGTACCGTTTCCGGCCTTGAGCGGCAGCGCGCCCGACATCGACACCCTGCGCGCCAGCGTCGCGGCCTGCGCCTTGATCATGCTGGTGGCGTTTCTCACCATGCGCGGTCGCATGCTGCCCATCGGCTATCTCTTGTGGGGCGCGTGCCTCGTGCAGTTCCTGACCTCGGCGCTGTTCTGGCTGGCGCCCGCGCCGTTCGCCTACAGTCTCGCCAGCCATGTCGCCAACGGCCTCGAATACGCGCTGGTGCTGGTGTTGTTCGTGCCCTTGCTGCTGTCGTTCTCCTATTACGTGTTCGAATACTCGCTGCCGAAGAAAATCGCCGGCACGCTGTTGATCATCGCCGGCATCGTGCTGGTCACGCCCTTTCAGTACCTCGTGCATGTGCTCCTCATCGAGGCCGGCTCGCTGTTGCTGCTGCCGCTGTTGTACGTGTTGTTCGGGCTGTTGTTCGATATCGGCGTGTTCATCGCGCTGTACGCGTGGGTGGTGAGTTGGGAGTCATGACATGAGTGGCCTTGCCCCTCACGCTGTCGTACTTGCGCTGAAGTGCGTGGTGTATTTCGTGCTGGTGCTGATGATCGTCTACACCCTGCGCCACGTGCTGTTCACCATGAATCGCCTGTTCGGCCGCCAGCGCCATCCCTATCTCGACATCGATACCGCCGACTGGCCGTTCGTGACGGTGGTGGTGCCGGCCCACAACGAAAGCGTGGTGATCGCCCATGCGCTCGACGCCCTGGCGGACGTCGACTATCCCACTGAGCGTTACGAAGTGGTGGCGGTCGACGATCGCTCCAGCGACGACACCTGGGCGGTGATGAGCGCCGCATGTGAACGGCATCCCGAGGTGTTGCGCATCCTGCGTCGCAGCGAGGGCATGCCGGGGCAAGGCGGCGGTGCTGAAGGAAGTGTCGGAAGCGCTGGATTCCGATGTGCTCATCGTGTTCGACGCCGACTACGTGCCGGGGCGTGGCCTCATCAAGCAGATTGCCGCGCCGTTCTTCGACGCCGAGGTGGGCGCGGTGATGGGACGCGTGGTGCCGCACAACACGTCGAGCAACCTGCTCACGCGCCTGCTCGACCTGGAACGCGCCGGTGGTTACCAGGTCGACCAGCAGGCGCGCATGAATCTCGGCCTGCTGCCGCAATACGGCGGTTCGGTGGGCGGCGTGCGGCTGTCGGCGCTGCGCGCGGTGGGCGGCTGGCGCGTCGATGTCTATGCGGAAGACACCGACCTTACCTATCGGCTGATGCTGGCCGGCTTCAAGACCGTCTACGAGAATCGCTGCGAGTGCTACGAAGAAGTGCCGGAAGTGTGGCAGGAGCGCAATCGTCAGATCATGCGCTGGGCCAAGGGCCACAACCAGGTCGCGCTGCGTCACCTCGGCCGCACGCTGCGCGCGCCGGGCATGGGCTTGTTCGAACGCCTGGACGCCGTGCTGCTGCTCGGCGTGTACATGTTGGCGCCGCTGCTGTTGCTGGGCTTTGTATCCGCGTTTGCCTTGTTCCTGCTCGGTGAGCCGGTGCTGCGCGGCGGCGCGCTGGTGGTGTTTGGCCTGGTGTCGTTCAGCGCGCTCGGCAATTACGCGGCTTTCTTCGAGATCGCGGCGGCGCTGCACCTCGATGGCTCGCGCAAACGCCTGCGCCTGTTGCCGCTCAATTTCCTCAACTTCCTGGTCAGCCTCATCAACATCACGCGCGCCTGCGCCTCGCTGTTGTTCGACGACACGCTCAGGCGGCGCGAACTGCGCTGGGACAAGACCGCGCGCTATCGCGTCAACGGCCATTCGTGATGATGTGGCATGCGCTGTTCTGGGTGCTGGCGCTCTTGGTGTGCACGGCGCCGTTCATGCCGGCGCTGCGCGAATGGCTCAACGGCAGCGACGCGGCGCCGCTGGTGGTGGTGCGCGCGAGCAGAACGCAACATCCGCCATTTCGCCGCTTCGTTCTTCGACCAGATCCAGAATTTCTTCGAGCGCGAAGGCATCGACCCTTTGTCACCGCCGCCCGATTACGAGGGTGAGTTCCGCCCTGGCCAGCGCTTCCTGCTGCTCGGGCCGGACAGCCGACCGCAGTGGTCGGACGAGATCCGGCGCACGCGCCTGGTCGACACGCTCCTGATCGGCTGCGGCGACCTGATGGTGGAAGGTGGCTATGTCTACGAGCAGGAGATCTATTGCGGCGGCCAGCTCTACGGTGGCGCCAATGCCACGTTTCGCGCCGTCTATGCCGGCACCGACCTGGTACTGGGCCAGAACTGCACGGTGGCGCGCTGGCTGCACTCCCGGGGCCATGTGCACATTGGCCGCGATTGCACGGTGTATGGCCGCATCTCAGCACGTCCTCGATCACGCTCGCGCCCGGCACGCGTTTTCAGCGTTTGAATGCCGAGGTGGTGCGCTTCGCCTCGGACGCCGCGGTGGCGGGTGGTCTGAACATGCAGCGACCGCCGCCGATCCCGTGGACCCTGCCGAAAACCGTGCGCCACCTGGACGAGCACACGGTGGCGGTGGCCTCGGATCTCAAGCTCTACACGGCAACCCGCGTCGACAGCCACCTGGTTGCCGAAGGGCGCCTCGAGGTCGGCACGAGCTCGGAACTGAACTGCAGCAATATCAAGGCTCGCACCGCCCTGGTGCTGGGCGCCGGATGCGTGGTACGCGGCGCCCTGGTATGTCAGGCCCCCATCACCATCGGCCCCGGTTGCCTGGTGAAGGCCCGGTGGTGTCCGGAGTCCACCATCTCGATCGCGGCCGGCAGCGTGATCGGCACGCCGGGACTCGCGACCACGGTCACAGCTCCGCGCATCCGCGTGGAGTCGGGGTGTCAGGTGTCCGGTACCCTATGGGCGACGGCCGAAGGCGTGGTCGACGCGCCGTCGCGGCGCGCCGCTGTGTAAATTCTTGTTGCAGCTCACGGATGACACAATTGTTAGAGAGACGGGTGACCTGGCATGGCGATAATTACAGACATGAAAAACTCACGATACACGCGTCGCGGCCAGGGACTGGCGGCATTGGCCCTGGTCTCCATTGCGCCCGTGGCGCTGGCCGACAGTCTCACCTGGAGTGCCACTGACGGCGCCTGGGAAAACGGCGCCAACTGGTCGGGCGCCGCCGTGCCCGGCGCCGACGATTTCGTCGCCATCGATTACACCGGCAGCGTCACGTCCTCGGCCACCGGCAATATCGCCGGAAGTGTCGAACCACAGCGCGCTGGGCATAGGCGCGGGCAAACTCACGGTGGTCGGCACGCTCGCCAGTTTTCGGCGCGGTGAGCGTCGACGGCGGCGCCCTGCTCGATGCCGGGCGCATCATCATCAAAGCGGCGGCGCGCTGCACGCGGCCGATCTCGGCACCACGGTGCAGGTGGTGCAGGGCATCTTCAATCACGGTGACTGGCGCATGAGCGGCGGCGCCATCGCCAGCGCCGAAAGCTTCGACAACTTCGCCACCTTGCGCTTCGAAAGCGACGGCAAGGCCGCCGCCAACAGCGCCGATCAACCACGCCGGCGCGACGTGCCGTGATCGGCGCCGGCGGCATGATCGCCATTCGGCAACCTCACCAATGACGGCAGCCTCGAAGTCAAGACCGCGGCGCAGCTCGGGACCATAGCATCGACAACAAGGCCTCGATGCTGGTCGAGGCGGAGGGCAGGTGCAGACCAAACAGCCAGATCAATGACGGCAGCCTCCGAAGTTACGGGCATCGACGCCGAGTACATCGCGCAGGACGTGGTGACCAATCGCGGCAGCGTGAAAGTGCTGGCCGGCGCGAGCGCCAATATCGACACCGTGGACAACCATGCGTCTTTCATCGTCGACGGCGCGCATCTCGATGCGGTCAATTTCAACAACGATACCGATGGCGCGCTGACCTTGAGCAACGGCGCGACGGTGAGCCTCGGTGAAGTGCTGAGCGCCAGCCGCTTCGGCATCAGCATCGACGGCGTGCAGGCGCGCCTCGATACCGTCAAGTTCCAGCAACTGCTTGGCGCCACTTCCATCAACGGCGGCACGCTCGGCGCCAGCGACGCGTTCGGTGTGCAGATCGCCGGCGGCGAGTTGCGCGAGTCACGGCAGCATAGACGGCCGCAGGTCGTCACCGTCGACGGTCTGCTGACACCGGGTGACGCGCTGGATGCCAGCGGCGAGTTCGATATCGCCGCGGGCCTCGCGCTGTTGGGCGGCAGCTTCGCCGTCGACCTGGGCGGCACGGCGCGTGCCGAGCACGATGTCCTCGATGTGCACGGCGATGCGACCCTGGGCGGCATACTGAGCGTATCGCTGCTGGCGGGATACCGACCGGTGTTGGGGGACGCCTTCGACATCATCCTCGCCGACAGCATCAGCGGTGCGTTCGGCAACATCCTGCTGCCGACGCTCGGCAATGGTCTCAAGTTCACGACTCTGAACGGTGGCACCTTTTTCCGTGTACAGGTCGCGGCGGTGCCGCTGCCGGCGCCGGCGCTGCTGCTCGGCGGCGCATTGGCGGTGCTGGGGGGGCTCTCCCGCCGCCGCCTGTAGGTGCGAATTCATTCGCACATTTAACGGCGCCGCGATGTGCCGTGCAGAGCCCGCCAATGTGCGAATGAATTCGCACCTACGGGTGCGTGAGCCGGTCTCTATAACCCCGCTTCGTGTGTTTCGCTGAACCTTCCCCTGCGGTTACCCTCATGACTGGCTCATGGCACAGGGGAGACACGCATGGCCCTCGATCTGCTCATCAAGAACGGCACGGTGGTCGATGGCAGCGGCGCGCCGCGCTACCAGGCCGACGTCGGCGTGCTGGACGGCCGCATCGTCAGCATCGGCAAGAGCGACGACAGCGCCAAACGCGTGATCGACGCCGCCGACTGCGTGGTCGCGCCGGGCTTCATCGATCCCCATACCCATTACGACGCGCAGATGTGCTGGGACAACGCCGCCACGCCCTCGCCCTGGCACGGCGTGACCAGCGTGGTGATGGGCAATTGCGGGGTCGGCATCGCGCCGTGTCGACCCGAAGCGCGCGAGATCGCGATGCGCGATCTGGTCAACGTCGAGGCGATTCCCTTCGAAGTGCTGGAGCGCGGCATCACCTGGGATTTCGAAACCTTTCCCGAATTCATGGCCGCCGCAGCGCGTCGCCAGCCCGGCGTGAATCTCGCGTTTCTCGCGCCGCTGACGCCGTTCCGTCATTACGTGATGGGCGATGCCTCGATGGAGCGCGCCGCCAGCGGCGACGAAACCGCGCGCATCGCCGCCTTGCTCGGCGAGGCGATGGATGCCGGCGCGTTTGGTTTTTCCAGCACCGTGCTCAATCAGCACATGGGTTTTGGCGGCCGACCGCTGGCCTGTCGCAATGCCAGTCACGCCGAGTATCGCGCCTACGGCGAAGTGCTGAAGGCGCGCGGCAAGGGTGCGGTGGAAGTGGCGCTGACGCGCCAGATAGCGGTGCTCGAAGATGATGGCTATGAATTGCTGGACGTGCTGCTGGCGGCCAGCGGTCGGCCGGTGACCTTCATCGCCATGTTCGATCGCGACGACATCCCCGAAGCGGTGCGCGACACCCTCGCCAAGGTCGCGCCGCTGATCGCGCGCGGCGCGCGGCCGCAGACCTCGCCGTTGCCGTTGACCCGTGAATTGAACATGCGCAATCCGTTCGTGTTCGCGCCCTTCCCGTCGTGGCGCGCCCTGTTCGTCGACCAGTCCAAGCCCGCGCAGCGCGCGATATATGCCGATCCGGACTTCCGCGCACGTTTTCGCGAGGATCTGAAACGGCCGCAGACTTTCGGCAACTGGACACGGGTGCGCGTGCACGAAGTGCGCAAGGCCGAACTCAAGGGCTATGAAGGCCGGACCATCGACGAGATCGCGAAGGCCGAGGGCAAGGACCCGGTCGATGCCTTCCTTGATCTCACGCTGGCCGACGACCTGGACAACGAGTTCATCCTCTCGACCTTCAATCATCGCGTCGACCGCATGAAGGAGATCCTCGCCAACCGTGACATGTTGCTCGGTCTCGGTGACGGCGGCGCGCATCTCGACATCCTGTGCGACGCCGGCTATCCGACCTACCTGCTCGGCACCTGGGTGCGCGAACACGGCGCCTTGAGTCTCGAGGAAGGCGTGCGGCGCCTGTGCGGCGACCCGGCGGATTTCTTCGGCATCCGCGACCGCGGACGACTGGCGGTGGGGCTCGCCGCCGACATCACGGTGTTCGATCCTGCCACCGTCGGCTCCAGCAACCGCGGTGAACGGCGCTACGACCTGCCCGGCGGCGCGAAGCGCATCGTCATGCCGTCGCGCGGCATCCTGCATACCATCGTCAATGGCGAGACCCTGTACGAGAACGGCGCGCTGACCGACGCGCGGGCAGGGGCAGGTGCTGCGATCGTCCAGCCGCCGCCCCACCAGGGGCGCCCCCCCCCCCCCCCCGGCCCCCGGCGCAGGGTCGGCTCAGGAGGCGGCCCCGGCCGGTCGCCAGGCCGGGGGGGGGGGGGGGGGGGGGGGGGGGGGGGGGGGGGGGGGGGGAGTCGCCCCGCGCCGGTGGCGGGGCCGCGAGACAACGGCGCGGGGGCCCGGGGCCCCCCCCCCCCCACCCGCCCGCGCGGGTGGGTCATCCCTGACCCTCGGCATCGACGCATCCCGCGAACGATGCCGACTGGCGCGGCGGGCGGTGCGAGCAACGCTCGTCGACCCGCCGCGTCAAGCTAAGACGCCGCCCGGCGTGCCGCACTCGCGCAAGGGCGGCAACGCGCTGCGAATCAAAGCCACCAGTTCGCCCTGCTTATGCACGCCGAGCTTTTCGTAGATTCTTTTCAGCGTGAAACGCGCGCTCTCATAGGTGACGCCGGCGCAGGCCGCGGCCTTGTGCACCGAGTCGCCATCGGCGAGGCCGACCGCAATGCGCGATTCGGCCGGCGTGAAGCCGAACATCGCGCGTACGCGCGCTTCGTGGGCGTGGGCGGGCCTCGCGTCGAGGTCGCTGACATAGAGCGTGGCGGCGGCGCCGGTGCGATGACGCAAGGCGTCGGCGGCGGTTTCGACAATGACCCCATAGGCGCCGCGCGCGGCACCTCGCACCAGCATCGCGCCACCGCGCGGCTGGTGGTGGGCAAGCGCGCCGTACAACAGCGTGTGCAAGCGACGCGATTCGCAGGCCCGTGTCGCGGTCACGCGCTCCTGCACGAGTTTGAGGACATGGCCGTGCTGCAGGATGGCCTGCGCCGCGGCGTTGCAGAGCACAAGCTTGCCGGCGCCGTCGACCACCACCACGCCACAGGCCAGGCGCTCGAGCGCATCGCCACAGATCTCGCCGCGCGGGTCTTGCTCCAGCCGACGCGGCGACCCACCGTCGCCACGTCCGGCATGGGGCACGGCCGCCATGCGACCCCCCGTATCCGCGACCGCCGGCAACGTGCTCGTGGTCTCGTGGAATTCCGCGCACGGACTCGACGGTGCTTGATGTCGATCCATCCCTTCCTCCTCGCACGCGCAGGCGTGTGTTGGGTCAACGCGCGCGTTACGGCGCGCCGTCGACGTTCCCTGGTATGTCGGGGAACAGGCTAGGCCGCGAGGAAAAATGCTGAAATGACAAAACCCACAGTGGCGGATTGTCTGGCTCGCGGGTGGATGTCTGCACGCATGGCGGGCGCGCCACCGTCCGCGGCGGGACGGCGGCGCGTGGCGCAGGCGGACTTCAGGCAAAGCTGTCGGAAAAACAGGCTGTCGGCCCAGGTGAACATGTCCTGGTAGTTATCCTGGTTGACTTGCCCCGCAGGCGCTTCACCCAAATCGACGCGGTGCATGCCCTTGCCCTTGACCGCGCCGCTGGTGTCGTAGATGTCGCCATACAGAAAGTTGGCTGACAACCACGAGGCGCTGCGCGCGGTGATCGGACTGTAGCAGGCCGAACTGGTCGCGACGTTGCGGTCCGGCGCTTCGCCGTTCAGGGCACGCACGATCGCGTCGGCGCAGACCTTTGCTTCGGAATTGGCCATGTGCCCCGATTTCGGCACGGCCTTGCCATCGCTGGCCGGCACCGCGCTGGCATCGCCGATGACATGCACGTTGGGGTAGCCGGCAATGCCATAGGTCAGCGCATCGACCGGCACAAAACCACTGGCATTGACGCCCAGCGAGGCCGCGATGCCGCCGGCCCGATGCTGCGGAATGATGTTCAGCACCTTGGCATTGCTGAAGCTCATGGCGCTGGTGCGTATGCTCCTCGAGGCCGAGTCGACCGACAGCACGTTGGCATTGGGCACATAGAGGATGCGGCCCGCGTGGGTGACGTTGAACGCGCGCGTGAAAGCCTCGGGCTCGGCCTGGATGCCGGCATTGGCATCGAGCACCACCACCATCGCGCCGCTGCGATTCTTGCGCTTGAGGTAGTCCGCCACCATGCACGCGCGCTCGTAGGGGCCGGGCGGGCAACGGTAGGGCGACTTGGGAATGGTCATGACGAAGCGATCGTTGTTGCCCATGGTCGCCAACTGGTTCCTGAGCAGCGTGGTCTGCGCACCGGCCTGCCAGGCATGCGGCGTGAGCGACGGGTTCCAGTTGCCGGGCGGCGCCACGAAATCGACGCCCGGTGCGACCACCAGGTGATCGTAATCGAGGCTCTTGTTGCCGGTCGGCGTGCTTATGGTGACGCGTCGGCCGGCAGGATCGATGGCCAGCGCCTTGCCCTGCACAACCGTCACTCCGCGGTTGGTGCCGAGCGCCTTGTAGCTGACGGTGATGCGGCTCATGTCCAGCAGCCCGGTCACCACCAGGTTGGAGAGGATGCACGACATGTGGGCAGTGGCCGGGTCGACCAGCGTGACACTGACGTTGCCGCCCCACAGTCGTAGGTACTTGGCGACCGAGGCGCCGCCGAAGCCACCGCCGATCACCACCACGCGCGGCGCCGCGGCGCGACTCACGCGCGGCAGCATGGCCATACCGCCCGCGATGCCGGCCATGCGCAAAAAGCTTCTTCTGTCGACATTCTTCATTGTCGTTTCCTCCACTGCTCAATCGCCGCTGCCGGGCAGGCTGGCGAAATAGTCGGCAATCGTGCGCAACTGCTGGTCGGTATAGCCGCGCGCCTGGCGATCCATGATCGATTCGATCCGCGTGCGGTATTTCATCTCCCGCAGTTCGCCGTACAGCTCCCGCGCCGACTCGCCCGCCAGCTCATCGAAGCCACGGCCGCTGCCGCCGGTGCCGTGGCATTGCGCGCATTGCGCGGCAAGCAAGCGCCCCGCCGGCGGCGCGGCGACAGCATGACCGCTGGCCGCGCAGGCAAGCACAAGAGCGATGACGGCAGGCAGTGGCCGTCGATGTCTTTGCTCCATCTTCATGATGTTCTCCTTTCGAACCCTGCCGCTCCCAACGATCGGCGATTCGGTTCGTCACCGGGAAGCTACGCGCTCGGGCGCCGACGAATGCCAAGCGAGTCGCAACTGCGGCACGCCTGTTCGCGCACAAGGTGAGCTTGCGAATCGACTCACAGTTCGAGCCAAACGCGAAAATTCGAAGATGAGTGATGAATGTGCATTCATTGCGTCAGAATTGATCTGGCGCAAGACATGTCTTGCAAATGTGGTGATGGGGGCGACGCGATGCGCAAGCGCCGCGCGTTGTCACGCGCGACGCATGTTCACGCGTGTTCGAGGTACAGGACGGCCAGCCGCGCCTTCAACCGTAATCGTGGTAGTCGATCACGCGTCCTTCGCGCATGGTCCAGATGCAGGCGAGTTCGAGTTTGACGGTCTCGCCTTTCTTCGCGAAGCCTTCGACGTCGTCCTTGGGCGTGCCTTCCCAGGTCAGCTCGCTGACCACGGTGTCGCCGGCCGCGAATTGGCGGCGCAGCGAATGGAAGCGCCGGTCGGGCAGGAGTTCGGCGAATTGACGCATGACGGTGAGCATGGCCTCGGCGCCGTGCAGCAGCGCGCCGCGATTGTGGTGTTCGACATGGATGTCGGGGCTCATGAGACTTGCCAGGATGTCGAAGTCCTTGGCGTTGTAGGCGGCTATCCAGCGGTTGGCGATGTCGAGCGGGGCGGTCATGGCGTGATCCTCGTGACGAATGCGCGCAAGCGTTGCGCGAGGACCGCGAGCCGTCAATTACCGGTCCGGGGACCCTGTAGGTGCGAATTCATTCGCACGTTCACGTGTGAGCCCCATCTGTCAGCGAGGCAATTGGTGTGCGAATGAATTCGCACCTACAGGGCGGCGTGGAACTTGTCGTAGAACAGGTGGCCTTCGCGGATGCCCTTGGCTTCGAGCAGCGTGCCGACCGCGTCGCACATGGCCGGCGCCCCGCACAGGTAGGCATCGCACTGCTGGGCATCGCCGACTTCGCGCTGCATGAGCTGCGTGACGCGGCCGCTGTGGCCGGACCAGCTTTCACCGGCCGCGCTCAAGGTCGGCAGGTATTTGAAGCGGTCGCCGAGCGCTTCGTGGCAGCGCGTGAGCAGCGACAGCGCCGGCAGATCGCTGGCGCGCCGCGCGCCGTAGTAGAAGCGGAACTCGCGCGGGTCCTGGCGAGCGATGGCGTCGTCGAGCACGGCTGCTATCGGCGCGATGCCGGAGCCCGTCGCGCACAGCAGCACCGGCCCCTGGCCGTCGCGCAGGTAACTGTTGCCGAATGGGCCGCTGAGCTTGAAGCGGTCGCCGACGCGGGCGCCGGCGAGGCCGCCCGAAAACGCACCGCCCACCACTTCCTTGACGATGAAGTCGAGGGTGTCGGCGCGTGTCGGGCTGGAGGCTATCGAGTAGGAGCGTCGCGCGTTGGCCCACGGCGGCGTCAGTTCGACGAACTGGCCGGCGTAGAAGTCGAGCGGCGCCGACAAGGCGAGACTGAAGCGCCACAGGCTGGCGGTGAGTTTTTCGATCGACGCCAGCTCGGCGCCGAGTTCGCGCGGCAACAGCAGCGGGCGCGCACGCGCGTCCACCGTCTGTCGCGCCTCGACCACGAGGTCGCTGAGCGGCCGCGCGCAGCACAGGAGCGCGTAGCCTTCGTCGCGTTCGTCTTCGGACAGCGAATAGATGGACGCGCCGCCGTGATCGACCTCGCCATCGCTCACGAGGTATTTGCAACTCGAGCAGTTGCCGTGGCGGCAGCCGTATTCCAGCGCCACGCCGGCGCGCAGCGCGGCATCGAGCACCGTTTCGTCATCCTGCGCAGCGAAGCTTTCACCGCCCGGCGACAATTCAATCGAATAGGAGGTCATGGCATGACTCCGTGTGCGGACCGTCGGAAAGATCTCTTCCGCCGACGGGGAGTTGTCGGCGGAAGAACAAGGGTCCTGCCGTCGGCAGGTGAGAACAGGCCTATGCAGGCGACTCGAGATCCGTCATGTGCGACGTCACGCGGAACGTCATCGGGTCGGTGACCACGCGCCCGACGAAGCTCGACATGATCACCAGCCACGAGCCGAGTGACAGTTTCTCGCCGAGCTCCTCGCCCACGCGCGCGATGTCGATGACGATTTCGCCTTCGCTGGACACCAGCCAGTAGGGGCCGAGGTCCTCGCATTTGACGTGCGGGTGATCGGCTGCCAGGTAATCGAGCGTGGCGTCGGTCTCGGGGCTCTTCATGAGCACGATGCAGACGCTGTCGTTGGCAAGGTTGAGGTCCCGGATCTTGTCTTCCGCCACCACCGCGTTCATGCCTCGAACTCCGCCAGCAGCGACGCATCGAGCCCGGCGGCCGTCAACAACCGGTTCTGTTGCGCCCGCGCCGACGCCAGCAGCGGCTTGAGATCGACCGCGCCGGCCGGCACGCGATCCGCGATGGGCTGCAGCGCCGCCACCGCATCCAGTGCACGCGGTTGCCAGCGTTTCAGCCAGCCCTCGATTTCGCCGCGGTTGGCCGCCGCAGCCGGCAGCTTGTCATCGATGACCATTTTCACCAGCGCTTGTGTCCAGTCCGCGTTGCGGCGCCGATCGCGATCGGCGGTGAGGGCGATATAGGGCGAGATGCTGTCCCCGTGCAGCGGCCCTTGGCGGCGAATCAAGCCGCCGATGGCGACTTCGCTGAGCAAGGGCAGGATGACGAGGTTGGTGGCGACGGGGATCTCGCACCAGTCGCTGGTCGCGACCAGTTGTTCGACCAGCCGGCGCAGCGGCTGGTAGGCCGGCTCGTCCAGCCACGTCTGCTTGGCGCCGGCGTCCGACAGGCCCGGCACCGCCATCTCGGCGGCGACCAGGTGGCTGACAATCGCCTGCGCATGGCGCATTTGATCGAAGGCCTGGAAGCACAGGGCGTTGCCGAGGCAATCGGACAGCGCTTCGCGTTGCGCCGGCGCGAAGGCGCGGAACAGGCCGTTCTCGAAGAACGACCACACGCGGTAATGCCCGGCGATGAAGTCGTCCAACCACGCGCGGTCGATGTCGGCAAAGGCGCCGGCTTCGACGCTGTCCTCGGTCAGGCGTTCGATGGCGCGTTCCTGCTCGGCCTGCATGCGCACGTAGGGGCGCTGCCAGAGCTGCGCCGGATCGCGAAACGCGAACCAGTCAGGATGTCGCAGCGCGGTCGATTCCTCGCGCCACGGCGCGCGGCCATCGGCGGGCGTGATGAAGTGGCCGCCCTTGTCGAAGCCGCCGGTTTCCCATTGCTGGCGAATGGTGACCGCTTCGTATTCCGTCAGGCGGCGCTTGGCCGGCTTGATGAAGCTGAAGTCGCGCGCCGATTCCACGGACGTGACGGTGTTGGTGACCGGCGCGTTCATTGCACCTCCTGTACCGGCAGCTTGTGCAGCGGGTCCTTGATCTCGTAATGCAGGGCGCGGATGTCGTTGATGGTCCACATGCGCTTCATGTCGAGATGGGGCTGGCCGATGAGGGTCTTGCCGTCGGCGCGCAGGAAGCCGTTCTGCTCGACGAAGTCGGCCAAGTCCATGCCGTCGAATTCTTCGAACAGGGTCGGCGAGCCGAGGTAGCGCTGCGGCTCTTCGCGGAAGATGTGTTCGCAGGCGTCGGAGCAGAACGCATGCTTCTTGCCGTCAATGAGGCGCACGCGCATGGTCGAGATGTCGGGACGCGGGAACACACCGGGCATGTGGCACACGCGGCACAGCGGCGGCAGGTTTTCCATCGCCATCAGCGGAATCATGCCCGAACTCGGATCCGACATCGCGGCGAAGTCTTCCCACCACTTGCCGAAGTGGTTGTACCAGCCGGGGTATTTCTTTTCGAACCATTCGAAGTCGCGTGCGTTCAGCGGATCGTGACGCCAGAACATCAGCGGCCAGCCGGCGAACACCACCATCGCCGCGGTGTGTCCCACCCAGAACATGCGGTCGCGCGCTTCCTCGAACCAGCGCGGGATCTCGAGACCGAAAGGTTCGAGCTTGCGGATGTAGGCGCCGGCCCAGTCGTGGTCGACCCATTCCGTCCATTTTTCGAGATACGAGCTGGTGCGCTCGTCCTGGAAGTAGTCGTACACCGCCGACAACAGCGGGTCGAAGAAATTGTGCTGGCGCCAGAACGCGCGATCGAAATCCTTCTGCAGCATCGGCAGGTTGTCGGGCTCCGACACCACCGCCGCGAGCGTCGCATAGCCGTTGGCCATGTGCCGTGATTCGTCGGATTGGATGGACAGGAACACGGTCGGCGTGGCCTGGTCGCCGTTGGCGGCGGCTATTTCGGTCATGGCCACGAACAAGGGATTGGTGAAAGCCGTTTCAACCACCGCCTGCAGGTTGACCGCGCCCTCGATGGGGTCGCCGGCAAAGAAGCCCTGCAGCGCGGCGCGGCCGGCACGGCATTGGATGGACTTCGAGCGCAGTGCGATGCCGTTGGAAAAACCCTCCGGATCGTGGGCGTGTTTCGCCAGGTAACGGGTCAGGTGCGCGACCTGGTTGGTATGACGGATCTCGTCGATCATCTGTGCCATGTAACCCTGGCGCAGCTCGGCATTGTCGACCGTGTCGACCAGCTGGCCGGTGGACTTGATGGCGCTGTATTCGCCGAAGCCCGTGACCGGCAGCACCAGCTTCATGATTTCCATCCAGCGCTGGGAAGCCTTGCGCGGCAGCCCGGCGCGCGCCATCACGTCGGACATCGCGCCGTACTGGCGGTCGTCCTTTTCCTGCTCCATCGAGCAGTAGTCGCGAATCAGGTGGCGGAACGGATCCTTGGTGCGTGCCGGGATCTTGTATTTGGTAGGATAGCGTTGAGGTTTGTCGACATAGCTGAACTGCCAGTCGAATTCCTTAACCCTGTTGTGGGTTTCAATGATGTGCTGCATGTCGACCTCCGCTCGATTGACGCCCGCGCCGTGCGTCGATGCGAACGAACGCGGCCCCTCGTCCGCCGCGCGGCCTCGAAGCATTGCGGTGGATGTCGATGAACTTAGGCGGGGAGCCAGCCAGCGTGAAGCGTAGAAACTGCCAAGTTTTCATGCCGAAGGTGACAGCGCATCGATGAAACAGGCCAAGCTCGAGCGTGTGTTGATGCCCAACACCTACGTCAAGCACGTGGCCCAGGAGTTCAGCGATCACGAACGTTTGACGACCGGCAGCGGCATTGCCGCCGACGCGCTCCTGACCTATGCCGAGCCGGTCAGCGTCGCCCAGCATTTACAGATCATCCGTAACGCCCTCGAGTTGTCCGGCCGCTCGGACTGGTATTTCGCCTGGGGCCGGCGCATGGCCGAACATTTCCATGGCCCCATCACGCTCGCGTGGCTGTCGGCGCCGACCCTCGGCGCGGGCCTCGACACCTTTCTCAAATTCATTCCGAGCCGTGTGCCTTATCACCGCTGGTCGGGCCACGTCGAAGGCGAGGACTTCGTGTGTGAAGTGCGGGAGCTCATCGACCTCGGCCCGGTGCGCGTGACGCTGGTCGAGATCCCGTTGCTGGTCATGCATGAGTACGTGCGCACCATCCGGCCCGGGCCCATGCAGGGTGCGCGCATCGAGCTCAAGTATCCGCCGCCCGAGCACGCCGCCGTGTACGGCGAGTGGTATGGCTGCGAAGTGCGCTTCAACGCGCCGCGCAATGCGCTGGTCATACCCGCCGCCTGGCGTGCGGTGCACAACATGGGCCATGACGAAGGCACCTGGACCACCTCGCTGCGCCATTGCGAGGTGCTGTGCGCGATCACCGAAGACAAGGACACGCTCACCAGCGTGCGGCGCATGCTGTTCAACCGTTTCGAGCGGCCGCTAGGTGAACGCGTGATCCCCAGCCTCGAGGAAGTGGCGGCGACGCTGCATCTTTCGCCGCGCACCCTCATTCGCCGTTTGCGCAGCGGCGACACCACCTACCTGGCGGTGGTCGACGGCGTGCAGCAGCAGCGTGCGCGCGAACTGCTGGGCAACCCCAACCTGCGCATCCAGGACGTGGCGGTGGAACTCGGCTACCAGGATCCGAACAGCTTCGCGCGTTCCTTCAAGCGCTGGTTCGCCATGACACCGGGCGATTACCGGCGCCGCGTGAACGGCAACGACGCCTGATTACTTGCCCTCCACCGCGCCGCCGCGCGACTGATGTTGTCGCCGTCCCCGGCGCGCAGGCTCCAGAACGACAGGCTCGAGATGGCGGTCATCACCGCCAGGGTGAGAAACGCGCTGTGCAAGGCGCCGAGCACCGCCAGCTTATCGCTCTGCGGAAGCTCGGCGAGGTAGAAGCCCGTCACCAACGAGCCGCAGGCAAGGCCGAAAGACAGCGACATCTGCTGCAGGGTGCTGGCCAGGGTGCTGGCCATGCTGACCTCGGCATCGGCGATGTCGGCATAGGCCATGGTGTTCATGCTCGAGAACTGCAGGGAGTTGGCGAGGCCCATGGTGAGCCCCATGGCGACGATGACGACTATCGGCGTGTGTGTGTCTATGAGCGAAAAGCTCGCCATGATCAGCGCGACCAGCAAGGTGTTGATGATGAGGATGCGGCGGTAGCCGAAGCGCCGCAGCAGCGAGGTCGACACCACTTTCATGACCATCGCGGCCGCCGCCGCCGGCATCATCAACAGACCCGACTGCCAGGCCGGCAGACCCAGGCCCAGTTGAAACAACAGCGGCAGCAGCAAGGGCAGGCCGCCGACACCGAGGCGCGTGACGAATCCACCCAGCACCGCCACGCGAAAAGTGCGCGTGCCAAACAGCGTGAGGCGCAGCAGCGGGTGGCGCAGGCGCCGCGCATGCAGGCCGTAGGCGATGAACAAGCCCGCCGCCAGCGCCGCCAAGGCCAGCACGTGAGAGGTGGCGAGGTGATGTTCGCCGAAGATCTCGAGCAGCCACGACACGAGCGCCGCGGCGCTGCCGAACAGCAGGAAGCCGCGCAGGTCCAGCGGCCGCGCAAGGTCGCCGCGGTAGTCGGGCATATGTTTATGCCCGAACCACCAGGCCGCGAGCCCCACCGGCAGGTTGACGAAGAACATCTCGCGCCAACTCGCGAAGTGCACGATGAGTCCGCCCACCGTCGGTCCCAGCAACGGGCCGAGCAGGGCCGGGATGATCACGAAGTTCATCGCCACCAGCAGCTCGCCCTGGCGAAGGTGCGCACGATGGCCATGCGCCCGACCGGCATCATCATCGCCGCCGCGATGCCTTGCGGCACGCGCGCGGCGACCAGCAGCGCTGCGCTGGTGGCCAATCCACAGACCAGCGACGACAGCGTGAAGAGCGTGAGCGCCGACAGGAACACGCGCCGGCTGCCGTAGCGATCCGCCAACCAGCCGGACAAGGGAATGCAGACCGCGAGACTCAGGGTGTAGCTGGTCACCACCGCCTTCAGGCTGAGCGGCGTGACGCCGAGGCTCGCGGCCATGGCCGGGATGCCGGTGTTGACGATGGTCGAGTCGAGCTGCTCCATGAACAGCACGGTCGCGACGACCCACGGCAGGTAGCGTTTGGTGGTGGCGTCTTGCATGACAGGGGCGACAGTCTAGCGCGCGCGTGGCCATGCCGGCGTCGACAGACCTCGTTATACTCGGCCGCCTTACCCCGAGGAACCGAGCCATGACCGACAGCGCAGCCTACACCCCTCCCAAAGTCTGGACCTGGGACACCGCGTCCGGCGGCGCCTTCGCCAACATCAACCGGCCCATCGCCGGCGCCACCCACGACAAGGAGCTGCCGGTCGGCGAGCATCCCTTGCAGCTCTATTCGCTCGGCACGCCCAACGGCGTGAAGGTCACGGTGCTGCTGGAAGAACTGCTGGCGCTCGGCAAGTCCGGCGCTGAATACGATGCGTGGCTGGTCAACATCCTCGAGGGCGAACAGTTCGGCAGCGGCTTCGTCGCCGTCAATCCCAATTCCAAGATCCCGGCGCTGCTCGATCGCTCGACCAATCCGCCAACCCGCGTGTTCGAATCGGCCGCCATCCTCATGTCCCTCGCCGAGAAGTTCGACGCCTTCCTGCCCAAGAGCGGCGCCGCGCGCGCCGAATGCCTGTCGTGGCTGTTCTGGCAGATGGGCAGCGCGCCCTATCTCGGCGGTGGCTTCGGGCACTTCTATGCCTACGCGCCGAGCAAGATCGAATACTGCGTCAACCGCTTCACCATGGAAGTCAAACGTCAGCTCGACGTGCTCGATCGCAATCTCGCCGAGCGTCGTTACCTCATCGGCGATGAATACACGCTGGCGGACATCGCGGTGTGGCCGTGGTACGGCGTGCTGTGCACGGGCGATCTGTACAACGCCCAGGAATTCCTCGACGTCACGTCCTACACCCACGTGCAGCGCTGGGCGAAGGACATCGAAGCGCGCCCGGCAGTGCAACGCGGGCGGCGCGTGAACAAGACCTGGGGCCCGGAAGAAGAGCGCGTGGTGGAGCGTCACTCCGCCGCCGACTTCAAGTAAATCCAACCCATCCAACCACGAGAGCATCAGCATGACGACGGCAGGCACGCGCAAATCCATCTTCATCACCGGCGCCGCCAGTGGCATGGGTCTCGAGACCGCGCGCCTGTTCGCGGCCGGCGGCTGGTTCGTCGGCGGCTACGATGTCAATGAAGCCGGTCTCGCCGCGCTCGAGTCGGAACTCGGTGCGGACAACTGCATCGTGCGCCGTCTCGATGTCACCGACCGGGAAGCCTATCGCGGCGCGCTGGCGGAATTCGCCAGCGCCACCGGCGGCAAGCTCGATCTCCTGTTCAACAACGCCGGCATCGGCAAGGGCGGGCGCTTCGACGAGCAGTCGTTCGAGGACATCATGGCGGTGGTCAACGTCAACTTCATCGGTGTCTTGAACGGCATTCACCTTGCCGCGCCGCTGTTGAAGGCGACGCCCAACTCGCTGTGTTTTTCGACGTCCTCGTCGTCGGCGACCATGGGCATGCCGGGCATCGCGGTGTACTCGGCCACCAAGCACGCGGTGAAAGGCCTGACCGAATCCCTGTCGACCGAATTCGCCCGCTACGGCGTGCGCGTGGCCGACACCCTGCCGGGACTCATTGATACGCCGCTCATCCCCGATGCCTTGCGCCACACCGCCGCCGGCAGCGGTATGTTCCGTCTCATCCAGCCGGTGGAAATCGCGAAAGCGGTGTGGGCCTCCTACCACGATGAGCCCGATCGCCTGCACTGGTTCGTACCGGCCGAGATCGGCGATCTCGACAAGGCCTCGGCGCTGGACCCGGAAGGCACGCGCGCCAAGCTGGCGGTGAATGCGGCGTTTCTCGACTGACCCCGTTGCTGGTCTTCGTCGATCGCCATTGCAATTGATGGCGGTCGTCCCCAATTGACGGATTCGAGCAATGGATCCGTTTCATGGAGAACCGTCATGCGTCGATTGCTGCCCGCCTTGATCCTGGTGCTGTCGCTGGCGCTCAGCGGCTGCGGTTACAACACCCTGCAAAGCACCGATGAGCAGGTCAAGTCGAGCTGGTCAGAGGTCATCAACCAGTACCAGCGCCGCGCCGATCTCATTCCCAACCTGGTCAACACCGTGAAGGGTTTCGCCGCGCAGGAGAAAGACATCCTGCTGGGCGTGACCAATGCGCGCGCCAAGGTCGGCAGCATCCAGGCCACGCCGGAGCTGGTGAACGACGCTGAGGCCTTCGCCAGGTTCCAGGCCGCCCAGGGGGAATTGAGCACCGCCCTGTCGCGCCTGCTGGTGGTGTCGGAGAACTACCCGCAGTTGAAGTCCGATGCCAACTTCCGCGATCTGCAGGCGCAGCTCGAGGGCACCGAGAACCGTATCGCGGTGGCGCGTGACCGCTACAGCAAGGCCGTGCAGGCATACGACGTCACGGTGCGGTCCTTCCCGACCAATTTCATCGCCATGGCTTTCGGCTACAAGACCAAGCCGAATTTCACGGTCGAGAACGAAGCCGCCATCGCCAAGCCGCCGACCGTCGATTTCGGCAATGCCGCGCCCGCGCCCGCCGCGCAACCCGGCACGGCGGGTGGCGGCGCACAGTGATGCCATGAAGGCGTGGCGGGCGGTGCTGGCCGCGCTGCTGTTGCTGACGGCCGCGGCCGCCGGCGCGGAAGTGGCGGTGCCGAGATTCGAGCAGCGCGTGACCGATCTCACGGCTACGCTCGGCGCCGCGGTCGCCGCCGATCTCGAGCAGCGCCTGGCGGCATTCGAAGCGCGCAAGGGCAGCCAGGTCGCGGTGTTGATGGTGGCCACCACCGCGCCCGAGACCATCGAGCAATACGCGCTGCGCGTCGCCGAGCAATGGAAGCTTGGGCGCGCCGGCATCGATGACGGCGCCCTGCTGGTCATCGCCAAGGACGATCGCGCGCTGCGCATCGAAGTCGGCTATGGCCTCGAAGGCGTGCTGAACGATGCCACCGCCAAGCGCATCGTCAGCGACATCATCGTGCCGTATTTCAAACGCGGCGATTTCGAAGGCGGCGTCGCGGCCGGCGTCACGCACATGATGAAAGTCATGGACGGCGAAGCCCTGCCACCGCCCGCCCGCGAGCGTGACCAGGGCGGCGGCCTGTCGCGATATTTTCCCGTGCTGTTCATCCTCACTCTTTTCATCGGCGAAGCGTCGCGCGTGATGTTCGGCCGCGTGCCCGGCGCCGTCGTGACCGGCGGCGCGGTGTCGCTCATCAGCTGGATGCTGCTCGGTGGCCTGCTGCTGGCGCTGATGGTGGGCGTGTTCGCGTCGCTGTTCACACTCATGGGCGGCCTGCCCGGGCGCGGCAGGGGCGGCTTGGGCGGCGGCGGATTTGGTGGCTTCGGCGGACGCGGCGGTGGCTTCAGCGGCGGAGGCGGTGGTTTCGGTGGCGGCGGCGCGTCGGGGCGCTGGTGAACATGCGCTTCAATCGTCTGTGCCGTCATCTCGCCACTCGCCACGCGCATCTGCGTCGCGCGTTTCCCGAGCGCAGCCTCACGCGCATCGAAGAGGCCATCAAGGCCAGCGAGCAAAGCCATGCCGGTGAGATCCGGTTCGTGGTCGAAGCGGCGCTGGATGTGCCCGCGCTGCTCAACGACCAGGCGCCGCGCGAACGCGCGCTCGAAGTGTTTTCGCAGCTGCGGGTGTGGGACACCGAGCACAACAACGGCGTGCTGGTGTACCTGCTGCTGGCCGACAGGGACGTCGAGATAGTCGCCGACCGCGGTATCGCCGCACGCCTGCCGCCGTCGGCATGGGAAGCCATCTGTCGCGACATGGAAGCGGCGTTTCGCGAGGGTCACTACGAGGCCGGCGTGGTCAACGGCATCGCCGCCATCGGCCGCCACCTCGCCGCGAACTTTCCCGCCGGCGGCGCGGCGCGCAACGAGCTGGACGATCGTCCGCGGCTGCTTTGACGGCGAAGCGGCGCCCGCCGGAGGGCGTACACTGCCCGTAGCGTAGCGGGGTGTTCATCCATGCACATAGAGTTTCTGGGCGCGGCCGGCGAAGTGACCGGCTCCTGTCACCTGTTGACCGTCGGTGGCCGGCGCGTGCTGCTCGACTGCGGCCTGGTGCAAGGCAGTCGCAGCGACGAGGCGCGCAATGCCGAGCCGTTCGCCTTCGATCCCGCCAGCATCGACGCGGTGGTGCTGAGTCACTCCCATATCGACCATGCCGGCCGCCTGCCGCTGCTGGTCAAGGCCGGTTACCGCGGCCCGATCTACACCCACGGCGCGGCCCGCGATCTATGCGAGATCCTGTTGCGCGATGCCGCCTTCATCAACGAGAAGGAAGTCGAATGGGAGAACCGCAAGCGCGAACGCAAAGGCCTGGCGCCGCGCCTGCCCTTGTACTCGCGTCGCGAGGCCGAGCGCGCCATGCAGCGCTTCGTGAGTTTGAATTACAACGAAACCCATACCATCGTGCCGGGCGTGAGCCTGCGCCTGCACGATGCCGGGCATATCCTCGGTTCGTCCATCGTCGAACTCGAGCTCGAGGAAAAGGGCCGGCGCTGCCGGCTGGTGTTCTCGGGTGATCTCGGCCACAGCGGCGCCGCCATCATGCGCGACCCGAGCATGCTCAGCGCCGCCGATCTCGTGATCCTCGAAAGCACCTACGGCGATCGGCCGCATCGCTCGCAGGCCGAAACGCTGGACGAGATGGCGGCGGTATTACGCGAAGCGGACGCGGCCGGTGGCAATGTGCTGATCCCGGCTTTCGCCGTCGGCCGCAGCCAGGAACTGCTGTACCTCTTCGGTCGCTATTTCAAGGAATGGGATCTCGCTCACTGGCGCATCGTGCTCGACAGTCCGCTCGCGATCGAAGCGACCGAGATCTATTTGCGTCACAGCGAGCTGTTCGATGCCGAGGCGCGCGAGCTGTTCGGTCGCCAGCGGCGCCTGCCGGTGCTGCCCAACCTGAGCTTCACGCGCACCGCCGCGCAGTCCATGGCGCTCAACCGCGCCGCCGGCGGCACCATCATCATGGCCGGCAGCGGCATGTGTAACGGCGGGCGCATCAAGCATCATCTTAAACACAATGCGTGGCGGCGTGACTGCCATATCGTGATGGTCGGCTTTCAAGGCCGCGGCACCTTGGGCCGCGCGCTGGTCGACGGCGCCAAGCACATCCGCCTGTGGGGCGAGACCATACGTGTGAATGCCAAGGTGCATACCCTGGGAGGTTTTTCCGCCCATGCCGACCAGGGCGAGCTGTCGCGCTGGTATGGGCATTTCGAAACCAAGCCGCCCCTGGTGCTGGTGCACGGTGAGACCGATGCGCAGCAGGCGCTGGTGCAGCGCATCCGCGACGACCATGGCGTCACCGCGCACATCGCCGCGCGCGGCGAGTCGCTCGCGCCGCCGGCGCATTGATCCTTAGCCGGCGCCGGCCTTGCGGAACGTGAGGTTGTAGCGATAGGCGCCGGTCAGTTCGTGCTGGCCCTCCATCAACTCGGCCACGCCGTGGTAGGTGAGCCGCGCCGGGCCACCCCACACCACCACGTCACCGTGCGCGAGTGCGATGCGCCGCGGGCTGTCCTGGCGGCGCGCGCCGCCCCACAGGAAACGCGCCGGCACGCCCAGCGACACCGACACGATGGGTTGGCTTAAGTCGCCTTCGTCCTTGTCCTGGTGCAGCGACAGGCGTGCGCCGCGCGCATAGCGATTGACGAGGCAGGCATCGGGATGGAAGTCCTCGAAGCCGGCGGCCCGCGCGGCGCGGAGCGCGAGTGCACTGAACGCGGCGGGCATCGCCGGCCACGGTTCACCGCTGTCCGGATCGCAGGCCTGGTAGCGATAGCCGCGCCGGTCCGACACCCAGCCCAGCGCGCCGCAGTTGCTCATCGCGACCGACATGCGATGGCCGCTGGGCGTGACGAGATGGCGGAACGGCGCGCGGCGTGTCAGCGCCGCGATGTCCTCCACGAGCGCGGCGGCCTCGGCCAGCGCGAAGCCGCGCAGCAGCCAGGCGCCCTCGCTCAAGGTCTGGCGCGGCTCGTCGGCAAACAAAGACAGTGTCATGGCGCGATGCCCATCCTTCTTGCGGCGTACCTTCGGCCGGGCGCCAGTCTGGCCCGCGATGGCGATGCGTGCCTCCCGTTGCTTGCGCGCTGGCCGCGCATGCCACCGATACCGGTCATGCCGCGCGCATCGCGCGGCGCAAAGCTACGACGGCCATCACCGTTCATGGATTTGCACCCCGCGCCGCGCTTGCGGCGTCTTGACAGCCACTCCTATGCTCAGCGTGGGCACGCAGCGTCACCCATCACTCCACGTCACCCGCACGTTGAAAGGAGAGGACCATGGCCAGCGAGATCACCCTGTTCACCAAGGCCGGCGACTGGAAAGCCGAGGTCGAAGCCTGGAAGAACAACGCCCTGGTGTACAAGAGCATAGGCACCGAAGTCACGGTCTATCATCGCGAGCAGACCAAGAACATCTGGGGCAACACCGTCACCGACTGGGTGCGCAAGGCGGCCTCGTCCATTTCCATCACCAACGTCTATCGCGGCAGCGGGCCGGGCGCCGCCACGCGCAGCAAGACCTGTAACAGTGCCAGCTATTGCGAACTGAAGGAATGGGCGGTGGGCGTGACCATCACCCTGCCGGCCGACAGCTTCGACGATGTCGGCGGCGGCGCGATCCTCGATCTCGATTCGGTGACCGGCACGGTCAGCGTCGTGATCGGCAGTGAGGTGTTGCGCGGTGAAGTGACGGCCAGCAGCGTGCTCAGCGATTCCAGCATCTGGTGAACACGCATGTGGTTGCGGCGTCGTCTCGGCTGTGCGGGCGTTGCGCGTCTGCGCATCATCGAGGCCGTGCGCGCCGAGCTGGCGGACGTCGATAGCCAGGACCAGGTCGCGCCGGGCTGGGACGAACAGCAGCTCGCGGCATTCTGCGTGAGCGCGCGCCTCGAGGACATCGCCCGCCATGTGCGCGGGCGCGGCGATGCGGGCCAACTCGCGCGCATCGCGTGGTGGGGATCGGCGCTCGCCGACCTCGGGCCGGGCACCGGCGCCGCGCGGCTCGAGGCCCTCGAGATAGGCGCGGCCTTCAACCTTGCCGTGGCGCTGTTCGATACCGCCATCGACGAAGCGCCGATCCCGCGCCTGGCGCTGGTCGAGGCCCTCGCGCCGCAACGCCTGGCGCAGCGTTTGAAGACACCGGGTGACGACAACGCGCGATTGCGCTCCGAACACGCCGCCGCCGCGTGCGTGGTGCATCTTTTCGATCGGGCCCTGGCGCTCGCGGGTGTGCGCCATGCCGGCGAGCCGCAATGCATCGAACGCCTGTGCGCAATGCTGGACGCCATGTATCGCAGCGTGCTCGGCCAGGGCGCCGATCCCTTCGTTGCCAAGACCGGCCCGGTGATGTTCATCGGCGAGGTGGCCGCAGGTGGCGATGTCTCGCGCGCGCGGCCGCTGTACGCCGCGCTCGCGCGCCTGTGCCAGGTGTGGGACGACGCGCTCGACATCGCCGAGGACCTGACCGCGCTCGCGCCCAATCATTTTCTCGGCAAGGGCCGCGGTATCGACGTGGCGACCACCGTGGCCTACCTCGCGCGGGGTCTCGCGCGCGTCAGCGCCGGCGCCGTCGTGCATGGCCACATCGAACGTGAGCTGGCTGCGGCGCTGGCCGCCACGCTCGAGGCGGCCCATGCCTGGCATCCGCTCAGCCATGCGCGCAGCTTGCAGCTATGTCGCACGCTCTTGAACTGAGCGCGCGGCGGCTGCGACGCAGCCTTGCGCTGTTGGCCGGCGCGCTCGGCGACCGCGTCAGCGAAGCGGTCTTTGTGCTGCGTCATCCGCCGCGCGCACTGCTGCATGCCGATGCCACGCCGAGCGCCGCGCGCATCGACGAGGCCATCGCCGCCGCCGTCGGCTTTCTCGAGGCGCAGCAGCGGCGCGACGGCAGCCTGCGAGGTTTCTGTCTTTATCCCGGTGCGTCGAGTGACTGGCTGACGGCGCACGTGTGCTTCGTGGTCGAAGCGGTGCCGGCGCTCGACGGCTTCGCGCGCCGCGCCGCCGCTTACCTCGCGGCGCATGGCGCCGACGATGGCGGCTGGGGTTACAACCGGCGCGTGGCGGTGGACTGCGACAGCAGCGCGCAGGCCCTGATGGTGACGCAGCGTTTCGACCTGTCGCTGCCGTCGTTCATCGCCGAAAGTCTCGCCGCCGCGCAGAGTGGCGACGGTGGCTATCCCACCTACGTGCCGCAGGTCGCCGCCGCGCCGGCCCACGGCTGGCACGCCGCGCATGCCGAGGTCGCGGCGATGGTGCTGGTCTGGCTGCGGCGCGATGGTCGCCACGCCGCGCGGCGCGCTGCGCGGCGTGGCTCGCGAAGCAGCGGCGCGCCGGCGTGCTGCCGGCCTATTGGTGGAACGACGACGCCTATGCGCTGTGGCTGGACGCGCGCCTGGGTGATTTGCCGGCGCAAGCGGCGCCTGCGCTGGCGGCCTTGCTCGGGCGCGGCCTGGCCTGTCCGCAGGCGGCGATGGCGCTCAGCGCCGCCGTCGCAGAGGGTGGTTTCGATGCGGCCTGCACGGCGGCCGCGCGTCGCCTGCTCGCCATGCAACTCGCCGACGGTTCATGGCCGTGCGCGCCGTGCCTGCGCGTGACCGCGCCCGGCGAATACACGGCGTCGCCGCAAGCGCGCGGCAGCGTGGTCGCCGACAGGCGCCGCGTGTTCGCCACCGCCCATGCGGTGGCGGCCCTGCAGGCGTTCGCCCTCAGCCGCGCGCGCGACGGCCGAGCACGCCCAGCGTCGCCAGTGCCGGCACCAGCATGGCGAGACCGCCCGGCAGCGGCGTCGGCAGGGTCGGTTGATCGGGCAGCCGGATGACGCTCGCATCACTCAAGGTGGCATTGCCCGCCGTCGTGCCGTTCTGGGAATGGCTTTCCGACCACGCAAAGAACGCTATCCAGTTGTCATCGGCGCCGGTGCCGTCGTCGAGGTTGATATCGGCGCTGTACACGCCGGCCGCCGTGCCCTTGAGCTCGACCACGGAATTGCCGAACTGGTAGCCGACCGCCGCTTCGTTGCCGAGTATGAGGCCCGGCCCCATGGACAGCACGCTGTAGCTGAAGCTCACGCGGTAGCGGCCCGTGGCGAGACCGTTCAATTCCGCATCGGCGCGCGCGACGGCGTGGGTGATGTAGATCAGCGCCGGCCCCGGTGAGCCCTGGGCCTCGGTAAAGACGCTGGCATAGCCGAGGTCGGCTGTCGCATCGCCCTTGGCGTACAGCGCATCAATATGCGATTCGGTGTCGCCGCTGCGATCGATCTGCACGACATCCGGTGAGCCGGTGAAGATGTCGACATGTGCGACGGCGTCCGTCACCCAGTAGGGCACGGCTTCCGCCGTGGCGCGCGGCGCGTGAACGATGATGGTGGCCAGCGCGCCGATGGCGAGCCAGGATTTGCAAGACATAGATCCCTCCGCGTGACGGCCGACGCGAGATGTCGACCTCGTTCAAGCGTAGCGAGGGCGGCGCGCGGCAAGCTGACCGGGGTCAGTTATGAAGGCGCCGACGCGAGCGATTCAGCACGCCACGCGGACGACCTCACCACTCACGTGGGCGCTCGCCTCGGACGCCAGGAACAACACCACCTCGGCCACTTCCTCCGGCGTGCCGGGGCGTCCCAGGGGCGAGCGGCTGCGATAGGCATCGATGTATTCATCGGCGACGGCGCGCGACAGCTCGTCGTTCCACACCAGGCCCGGCATCACGGCGTTGACGCGGATGGTCGGCGCGCCCTCGGCGGCGGCGGCGCGCGTCAGGCCGAGAATACCGGCCTTGGCCGCGGCGTAGGCAGCTTCACCGAAGGCGGTCGGGCGCTCGGCGGCCAGCGAGGCGATGTTGACGACGCTGGCCTGGCGCGAGGCCATGAGCCACGGCCACGCGTGACGGATGTGCAGGAAATGCGAGGTCAGGGAGGTGGTCAGCACGTGGTTCCAGTCGGCGAGCGAGGTTGCGGCAAGCGGCGACAGGCGATTCAGTCCGATGTTGTTGACGAGCTTGTCGAGGCGCCCGAATTTCTCCACGCAGCGCGCGACGGCGCCTTGCACGGCCGTCTCGTCGCCGCCATCGACCACCGCGGTGACAAAGCGTCCAGACGCGTGATGCTCGCTGAGCGCCTGCTCGAGTCGCGCGACGCGCGTGGCGCTGACATCGGTCGCCATCACGCAGGCGCCGCGCGCCAGCAGTGCGCGCACGATGGCCGCGCCGATGCCGGAGTCGGCGGCGGCATTGACCATCGCCACCTGTCCCTCGAACCGTGAGTTGTCCATCGCGAGCGTCCTGTTGATATAAATACGCCTTCGCGGCGCGTCACGGTGCGCGCCGCCCGGCAGGAGACCGATGATGAGAGCCACGCGCATGTACTTCAACGCTTTCCGCATGAACTGCGTGACGCACATGTCACCGGGCCTGTGGACGCGCGAGGACGACCACATGGTCGACTACACCTCTCTCGAACACTGGACCGAGTTCGCCAAGCTGCTGGAGCGCGGCTGCTTCGACGCGGTGTTCCTGGCCGACGTGGTCGGCCCTTACGATGTCTATGCCGGCAATCGCGATGCGACCTTGACGGAGGCCACGCACCTGCCGATCAACGATCCGATGCTGCTGGTGCCGGCCATGGCCGCCGCCACCCGCCATCTCGGTTTCGGCTACACCAGTTCCATCATGCAGTATCACCCCTTCACCTTCGCGCGCCTGATCTCGACGCTCGATCACCTGACCCGCGGCCGCGTCGCGTGGAATATCGTCACCTCGTTCACCAAGAGCGCGGCGCGCAATTACGGGCTCACCAACCTGCCGGATCACGACGTGCGCTACGCCATGGCCGACGAATACACGCGCCTGTGCTATCGCCTGTGGGAAGAGAGCTGGGCCGACGACGCGGTGTTGAAAGACAAGCAGCGCGGCATCTATGCCGACCCGCGCAAGGTGCGCGACATCGATCACGACGGCGAGTATTACAGCGTGCACGGCTGCCATATCTGCGAGCCCTCGCCGCAACGCACGCCGGTGCTGTTCCAGGCCGGCGCCTCGGAGCGCGGCACGGCCTTCGCTGCCGAGAACGCCGAATGCGTGTTCGTGATCGGCGCCAATCCGCGCGTGGCGGGCGATTACGCGCGCACGGTGCGCGCCAGGATGGCGAGCTTCAAGCGCAGTCCCGACGACGTGCTGTGCTTCGCCTACATGAAGATCATCACCGGCGGCAGCGAGGCCGAGGCGCGCGCCAAGTATGACGAGTACCTGTCCCAGGTCAGCTACGAAGGCGCGATGGCCCTGCTGTGTGCGTGGACCGGTATCGACTTCAGTCACTACGAGCCCGATCAACCGATCGAATACATCGACACCAACGCGGTGCGCACGGTGTTGCACAGCTTCACCGCCGGCGACAGCAGTCGCCGCTGGACGCTGCGCGACGTGGCGCGCTTCGTCGGCATCGGCGGCGCCGGGCCGGTGCTGGTCGGCGCGCCCGAACAGATAGCCGACACCTTGGAAGAATGGGTGGCGCAGGGCATCGATGGCTTCAACCTGTCCTACGCAACCTTGCCGCGCAGCTACGAGGATTTCATCGACGCGGTGGTGCCGGTGCTGCAACGCCGTGGCCGCATGCAGACCGAGTACCAGGGCGGCACGCTGCGCGAGAAGCTGTTCCCGGGGCGCGCGGCGCGCATCGCGGCGCCGCATCCGGCGGCGGCTTGTCGCTATCCGCACGCTGTGTGACCATCGGCTCGAGCACATCCTTTGCGAGGGCGCGGCGGCGATGCATGTCGATGAGCAACTGAACGACCCGGCATTTTTCGCGACCGGCGCGCATTACGCACTGTTCGATCGCCTGCGCGTCGAAGACCCCGTGCACTGGACCGCGAGCCCCGACGGGCGCGGCTACTGGTCGGTGTTCCGCCACGCCGACATCAAGACCGTGTTGAACGACGCCACCCGTTTCAGCTCCGAGCGGGAAGGCGTGTTCCCCGTCATCGACGATGCCATGGCGGCCATCGCCGCCGAGGCCTGGGGCGTCGGCGAAAACGTCGCGATGATCGATCCGCCGCGTCACACCGCGGTGCGCAAGGTGATCTCGACGCCGTTCCTGCCCAAGGCGCTGGCCGATGGCGAACAACGCACGGCCAAACTCATCGCCGGCATCTTCGATGCGCTGCCCGAGCATGGCGAGATCGACCTCGTGGCGGATCTCGCGGTGCGCATTCCGATGGCGGTGATCTGCGACATCCTCGCCCTGCCGACCGATGCCTGGGACGACATGCTGACCTGGGGCAAGCAGGCCATCGGCGGCACCGATCCGGAATACCAGGTGGGCACGGTGGCCGAGACCGTCATCCACGGTTTCCGTCGACTGCAGGCCTATGCCGAACGCGAATCCTCGCAACGTCGCGGCTGTCCGTTTTCCGACCCGCTGACGGCGCTGGCCAATGCCAGCATCGATAAGCAGCCGCTCACCCAGCGCATGGTCACCTACAACGCCGTGCAGATCATCCTGGCGGGATTCGAAACCACGCGTAACGCGTTTTCGGGCGG
The DNA here is from genome assembly GCA_016719885.1 of Pseudomonadota bacterium. Lineage (NCBI taxonomy): Bacteria > Pseudomonadati > Pseudomonadota > Pseudomonadota bacterium. The sequence goes on from JADJYF010000004.1 coordinate 304,262, forward strand.
CGTGTTGGCGCTGCTGGAAAACCCCGCGCAGATGGCACTGCTGCGCGAAGACCCACGGCGGCTGCGCCTCGCGGCGGAGGAGATGGTGCGCTGGTCGGACCCGGTGATTTCACTCATGCGCGTCGCGACCCAGGACACCGAGCTCGGCGGCCGGACCGTGCGCGAGAACGAGCGCGTGATGCTGTGGTTTCCGTAGGCCAATCGCGATCCGGAAGTGTTCGAGCGGCCTTACGACTTCGACGTCACGCGTCATCCCAACCTGCATCTCGGTTTCGGCGCCGGGCCGCATTTCTGTCTCGGCGGGCCCTTGGCCAAGATGGAGATCCGGCTCGCCATGGAAGAACTGCTGTCGCGCTACGATGGCATCGAGATCACCGGCCCCATCGAGCGCGTGCAATCGACCTTCGTCGGCGGCTTGAAGCATTTGCCGGTGAAGTTGAAATCACGGAGTGCTCCTGTTGTGGGTCAGGCTTCAGCCTGACATTCAAAGGTGTGGCGCATCGTTTCAATGGCGATGATTGTCAGACTGACGTCCGACCCACAGAGTCGATTATCATCACCCCATTCATCACTGCCACACACAAGGAGATCCCCATGGCCAATGCCCAGATAGACATGATTTGCACGATGCTGAAGGAGAACCCGCTGATCAAGCCGGGCGCGTCCTTGGCCGAAATGCGCCAGGCCCTCGATTCCATGGGCAAGTCGGTGCCGAGCCTGCCCGATGTCAGCGCAGCGGCGGTGAGCGCCGGCGGTGTCGCCGCCGAATGGCTGACGCCGGCCAACGGCAAGCAGGACAGCGTCGTGCTCTACCTGCACGGTGGCGGTTATCTCCTGGGTTCGGTCGATTCGCACCGCGCCATGCTCGAGCGCCTGGCCAAGGCCAGTGGTCGGCGTGTGCTCGCCATCAATTACCGTCTCGCCCCTGAAGCGCCCTTCCCGGCGCCGGTCGAAGACGCCTGCGCCGCCTATCGCTGGTTGCTGGCGCAGGGCATCGCCGCCAAGCGCATCGCCATTTCGGGGGATTCGGCCGGCGGCGGACTGGTGCTGGCCACGCTGCTGGCGCTGCGCGATGCGGGCGACGCGCTGCCGGGCTGCGCGATACCGATCTCGCCGTGGACCGACATGGAAGGCACCGGCGCCTCGATGGAAAGCCGCGCGGCGGTCGACCCGATGGTGCAGAAAGGCCCGCTCCTGGAAATGGCTGGCGCCTACCTGCAGGGCGCCGATACCAGGAATCCGCTGGCCTCACCGCTGTATGGCGATTTCAAAGGCCTGCCGCCGCTGCTGATCCAGGTCGGCGACGCCGAGACCCTGCTCGATGACACCACGCGCATCGTGCCCAAGCTCAAGGCTGCCGGCGTCGATGTCACCATGGAAGTGTGGCCCGACATGATCCATGTCTGGCATCTGTTCGCACCGATGCTCGACAAGGGCCAGGAAGCCATCGACGGCATCGGCGCGTTCGTGCGCAAGCACTGCGGCTGACGGTTCCGCGCTGGCTTGTTTGAATGTCAGACTGAAGTCTGACCCACAATGGCGCGGGGGCAGGCCAGTCCAATGGCGCTGCGCTCTGTGTGGGTCAGGCTTCAGCCTGACTATGCAATGTGCGAACGAATTGTCAGCGACAGCACTTCAAGCTCAGGGTAACAATTCGACCTTGTCGCCGACCTGCACGCGGCCGGGCTTCACCACTTCGGCATAGGTGGCGAAGCCGGGCGTCGCGTAGCCGGGCAGCATGCCGTCCGGCAACGCGGCTTTCTCGCGGTACTTGATCAAGCCGCGCATCACTTCCTGATCGCGCACGCCGCTGGCGGGATTGAAGCCCGTGATGCCACAGCGCGGCACCGGCGTGCGAACCCTGAGCGTGGCGGCGCCGACCTGGACCAGGCGACCGTCCCACGCGTCTTCTTCATGCTCGACGCTGTTCTCGAACACGAAGCCGGCACGGAAACGCGCCGCGTCCACCGGCGCGCCGACTTCGCGCGCCAGGCGGCGCAGCGAGCCGGTGGTGACGAAGGTGATGGGCAACACATCGACGCCGCCATTGCCGAGCGTGCAGCGCGCGAGCTGCATGGGGCGCGCGGCGAATTGCGAGAGCTCCTCGCTCCACGGTCCTTCCACCACCGCCATGTCGATGTCGCGCAAGCCGGCGTGGTTGACGGCAAAGCGTCGGCCGCTGCCGGCGGCCGGACCGCGCACGCAGCGCCCGTCGGGCAAGCTCAGGGTCAGCTGGTCGGCGCCGGCATCGAAGTCGAAGCGCAGCGGAAAGAAATCGCCATGCTTGTCCGACGAGACGAACTTGTCATCGGCCTCGACCAGCGCGAACTCGCGATCGTGACGGATGCCGGTGCTGAGCACGTCCACGCATTGCGGGTGCAGGAACTGGGTGGCTTTGACATGGACCTGGCCTATCTGCGCGACCGTCATCATCGATGCATCTCCCTTCGGCTGTGGCGGGTGTGAACACTGTGGCCGGTCATGATACGCCGCGGTGGGCGCACGCCCCTACTGGCGCAGCCGGGCAAATACCTGGGTGAGGCCCATCACGCGCTCGATGTATTGGCGCGGGTCGTGATCGCCACAGCGCTGGCCCGGCGTGAGCCGCAGGCCGCGCGCCGCATAGCGGTTGGCGGCGCCGGCGCCGCACAGGTGCGTGAGGATCGCGAGCTCCTGCTGCTGGCGCACATTCGCATGGCCGATGCGCTGCCGTGACAGGATCTCACGCACCCTGCGATCGAGGTTCGACGATGCGAGTTCGACGGCATGGGACGGGATCACCCGCGCATAGAAATTGTTGAACCAGCAGCTGCGCATGTCGTGCCACGGGCCGTCGGCCACCACGCGGTGATCGTGGATGCAGTAGCGCTTGGCCTCTTCGAACGTTCCGTCGGTGAATTGGTACATGCCGACCGCGCTGGATGCCGGTCGGTAGATCTCGAACAGGTTGAGGGTGGTGGACCAGCGCCAGTAGGTGCGCGCCACCGGGTTGCCCGAGGCTTCCTTCTGCGCGAGCGCGGCCAGCAGCTCGGGCGTCATGATGGCGGTCGAATGGGCGAGAAACAGCGGCCCGTAGCTGCGCCAGGTTTCACTCGGGGTCTTGTACAAGTCGTCGCTGACCGGGAAAAACAGCTCCGAGGGTTTGCGCACCACCTGGTAGAGCCAGTTGACGCCGGGCACCAACACCAGCGACAGCAGCACGCCGATCAGGAGGTACACCGCACTGGGCACGCGCGCGAGGCGCGTGATACGCGCCAGCCACAAGATGTGTCGCGGAACGACGGGGGAGCGACGGCTCGATGGCGGTTGCGCGCCGGCCGGCTTGCGTGGGCTGGCGCGCGATTTGGATTGGCGGCTTTTGGCGGCCCGCGGCTTGCGCGGATGAGAGGCTCGTGACATGGCGGCAGGCTGGCGTTCGAGGCCCAGCCTAGCGCGCTTACCCGAGCTTTTCGAGCGCCACTGTCACTCGATGAGCCTCCAGGTGCGAGTTCATTCGCACACTCAATCCCGCGTCCTCGCGATGTGCGTCGCGGCGCTGGCGCGCCGCCTCCATCACCCGCGAGCGCGACGCCGGCGCGCCACGCCTGCGATGCCGCCCAAGGCCAGCAGCGCGAGGCTGGAAGGCTCCGGCACGTCGGTCTGCACGCGGCTGAAATCCAGGCTCACATCGTCGAGGATCAGGCCCAGGTTGTCGCCGCCGGCGTTCTCGAAGCTGAGCGCACCGCTGCCCGCGGCAGCGGCCAGCGTGATGGTGCGGGTGATGTTCTGCAGGCCGGCGTTGAAAGCGAGGGTGAACACTTCGCTGTAGATGCTGCCGAGCGCCACCGTCACCGAGTTGCTGTCGCCGCGCGTCGAGCCACCGAGCTGGAAGTTCAGGGTGTAGGTGCCGGGCAACAGGTTGAACGCGGTGTTGGTCGTAATCTTGCCGGCGTTGCCCGACGAACCGTCGAGATCGAGATAGTGGCCGTTGCCGGGATAAAAATCGAAGGACCCGCCGGCACCGATGACGTCGATGGTGCCATCGCTGATCGTCCAGTTGTCCAGCCCGGTACTGAGGCCCAGGGCTTCGCTGTCGAAGTTGTCGCTGAACAGCGGCACGGCCTGCGCGGCGGTGGCGGACAATAGCGAGACGGCGAACGAGAGGGCGAGGGTGCGGCGCATGGGACTGTCCTTTTCGAACGGTGGTTGGCTTCGGGTCTTGACCTTGAACGGTCATCGGCCTCGACTCGAATGATTTCAGATGCCTTGCCGCGCGCGCCAGGGCAGGCCGGGTTAATAAGTGATAAATCCGGACGAAGTGTGATGGCTTCCCCTTAATGCGCGCCGGCTGACGGCAGGTTTTCCGCGCCGGTGCTGCCCACAAAGGGGATGCCGCGCCGCGCCCGTCGAGGCTACTATCCTTGCTCTGACACTTGGGGAGGTCGTCATGCAGCACAAGGTCTACGGATTCGTCGGCATCGGGCGCATGGGAAGTCTCATGGGTGCGCGCCTCCTCGAGCGCGGCCATGAAGTGCACGTGTATGACATCAGTGCCGATGCCGTCGCCGCGCTCACGGCCAAGGGCGCCAAGGCCGCCGCCTCGCCGCGCGCCGTCGGTGATGCCGCCGACGTCGTGTTCCTGAGCCTGCCCAATCCCGACATCGTGCGCGACGCCGCGCTCAACGCCGACGGCATCGTGCACGGCGCCCGCGCCAGGCGCGTGGTGGATTTCTCCACCATCGGGCCGCGCACCGCCGGCCACGTGGCCGACGCTTTCGCCGCGCGTGACATCGTCTACGTGGATGCTCCGGTCAGCGGCGGCCTGAAGGGCGCGCGCGAAGGCACGCTGGCGGTGATGGTGTCCTGCGCCAAGGCGGTCTACGCGGAACTCGAAGAGATACTGTCGCTGTTCGGCAAGCCCTTCCATCTCGGCGAACGCGCCGGCCAGGCGCAGACCATGAAACTCGCCAACAACCTGCTCGCCGCCGCCGCCATCGCGCTGACCTCGGAAGCGATGGTGATGGGCGTGAAGGCCGGCCTCGATCCCAAGGTCATGCTCGACGTGCTGAACGCAGGCTCCGGGCGCAACAGCGCCTCGCAGGACAAATTTCCGCGCGCCATCCTGCCCGGCACCTTCGATTTCGGTTTCGCCACCGGACTTTCCTACAAGGACGTGCGCCTGTGCATCGACGAAGCGGAAGCGCTGGGCGTGCCGATGGTGTGCGGCGCGACGGTGCGCCAGATGCTGGCCGTCACCAATGCCATGTACGGCGCCGATTCGGACTTCACCTCGATGTGCAAGGTCATCGAGTCGTGGGCCGGGGTCGAGGTGCGCGGCTGAGCGCGAAGCTGTGAACAACGCTAGCGGGAGACGCTCATGACGCTTGCCAGCCCCAGCCTTGCGACCGCCGAGGCGGCGCCGCTTGCCCGCCAGGTCGCCCGCGAGCTCCGCGCGATGCGCATCGAAGCCTTGCCGGCGGCGGTCATCGACAAGGTCAAGGTGTGCCTGTTCGACCTCGTCGGCTGCGCCTTCGAATCGCGCGACCTGCCCTGGAGTCGCCAGGCCCGCGCACTGGCCGAGCCGCTCGCCGATGGTGCGCGCGGCGCCAGCATCATCGGCGCCGCGGGGCGCGTGAACGCCGCCGAGGCGGCCTTCGCCAACGCCGTCATGGGTCATGGCCTGGTGCGTGAAGACATGCACTCCGGCAGCATCAGCCATCTCGGCATCATCGTGTTGCCGACCTTGCTGGCGCTGGCGCAAGCGCGCCGCGTCAGCGGCCGGGAATTCATCGCCGCGGCGGTGGTCGGCTACGAAGCGGGCGGCCAGCTCGGCCGCGCGGTGATGGATGCCGAAGTCGCGAAGATTCACCGGCCGACCGGCGTGACCGGGCCGTTCGCGGGCGCCGCCGCCGGCGCGCGTCTCCTGCAACTCGACGAGGATGCCGCCACCAGCGCGCTCGCGCTCGGCGCCAATACCACCGTCGGCTACAACCAGTGGGCGCATACCGGCGGCAGCGAAATGTTCTTCCAGGCCGGCTGCGCCGCGCGCAACGCGGTGATGGCGGTGCGCCTCGCCGAAGCCGGTGCATTTGCCTCGCCCAGCGCCCTCGACGGCGAGGCGGGCTTGTTCGCGGCCTTCGGCAAACGCGGCCGCGCCACCGATGGCGATGTTCGCCGGCGCGCCCGAGATCCTGTCGGTCTATCACAAGCCGGTGCCGGCCTGTAATTTCGCCCAGACCGCGAGCCAGGCGGCATTGCGCCTCGCGCGCGAGACGGCCATCGCACTCGACGACATCGCCGCCATCGCGGTGCGCGTACCGCGCGCCGGCAAGCTCTACCCGGGTTGCGATCACGGCGGCCCGTTCGCGCACATCCTGCAGGCCAAGATGAGCATCCAGTACAACGTCGCGGCGGCGCTCATCGAGCGCGGCGTGACGGAAAAAAACTTCGCGCTGCTGAACGACGCGCGCCTGCATCGCCTCATCGGCCTCATGCGCCTCGACGTCGACGACGCCATGACGGCGGCCTACCCGCTGCTGCAGGGTGGTGAGGTCGACATCCGTTTCAAGGATGGCAGCCAGCGTGCATTACGGCTCGACAACGTGGTCAACGCCGAACCGGCGGAAGTGCGTGCGCGCTTTCGCGCGGCGGTGCGCGAGGCGCTCGGCGCGCAACGTGCCGAGGCCATCGAACAATGCATCGAGCAACTGCCCGAGAGTGACGACGCCGGGCGCTTGAGCGCGTTGTTGGAAGCTTGAGACGCGGCGCCGGAGCGCCGTTCGGGCCGGATATTCATTGTGCGAATGAATTCGCACCTGCGCATTGCATGTGGGCCGCGCGCCCACGCAGCATCACCCATAGACGCACGAGACGGGAGAACAGCATGAACGACGATTTGTACGAGCGTGGCCTCGAGATCCGCAAGGCGGTCATCGGCAAGGAATTCGTCGACAAGGCGCTGGCCGCGGCCGACGACTTCAACATGCCCATGCAGCGTCTCACCACCGAGTACTGCTGGGGCGCGGTGTGGGGACGCGAGGGCTTGCCGCACAAGGTGCGCAGCATGATCAATCTCGCCATGTTGTCGGCCCTGAACCGCCCGACCGAATTCAAGACCCATGTCGGCGGCGCGCTGCGCAACGGCGTGACCAAGGATGAGATTCGCGAGGTGCTGATGCAGGTCGCGATCTACTGCGGCATTCCGGCCGGTGTCGAGGCTTTCCGCCTCGCCAAGGAAGCGATCAACGATTTCGAACGCAACGACAAGACCTGAGCGCACGCCATGGCCAACGACTGCTACGAAGTGCGCGCCATCCGCTATGCGCGCCACATGCGCCGCTCGTCGGAGAACTTCATCGGCGGCGACATCCACGACACCGAGATGCCGCTCAACTATTACGTGTGGGTGATCTCCAACGCCGAGCGCACCATCGTGGTCGACACCGGCTTCAACGAGGCGATGGCCGCCCAGCGCGGTCGCGAGATAGTCAAACCGGTGGGCGCGGGGCTGGCGGCGCTGGGCATCCACAGCGACACCGTCGACGATGTCATCATCACGCACATGCATTACGACCACGCCGGCAACATTCCGCTGTTTCCGCGCGCGCGCTTTCACCTGCAGGACCAGGAGATGGCGTTCGCGACCGGCCGCTGCATGTGCCACGGCCTGCTCAACCACGGCTACGAGGCCGAGGACGTCGTCAACCTGGTGCGCTGCGTGTTCGACCAGCGCGTGCACTTTCACGATGGCGCCGACGAAGTGGCGCCGGGCGTGGAAGTGCATCACATCGGCGGGCATACCAAGGGCCTGCAGGCGGTGCGCGTGCAGACCCGGCGCGGCTGGGTGGTGCTGGCTTCCGACGCCAGCCATTTCTACGCGCACATGGAGGGCGACCGTGCCTTCCCGGTGCTCTACAACCTCGGCGACATGCTGGCCGGCTACCAGACGCTGCGCCGCCTGGCCACCTCGCCGCGTCACGTCGTGCCGGGCCACGATCCTTTGGTGATGGCGCGTTACCCGGCCGCCGGCCAGGGGCTGAGCGACTGGATCGTGCGGCTCGACCTCGATCCCATGGACTGACAGAGGCGCGCCGCGGCGCGCTACTTGCGTTCCATCGCCTCGCTCTGGTTCAGCACGTCCTCGAGCAGTGGGTCGGTGAACTCCTCGTCGTCCTCGTATTCGTCGACGCCATCGGCGTCAGGCGACTCGGGCACCCGGAGCGCCTGCGCGGTTTCGTTGGCGGTGAGCGCCTCGATGGCATGGGCATGGCCGAGCCGCACGATGCGATCGAATTCATGCCAGTCCAGCATGCCGATGCGGAGCAAGGGCGGATTGAGATAGATGTCGCACAGGCGCTCGGCGCCGCGCTGGCGCGCGGTGCTGTAGAGCACACTGACGTTCATGAGGTAGGCGGGCAAGGAGGGCAGGCGATAACGGCGCTTGGCGCGCGGCCGCAGACGATCGCGCAGCAGCGCCCGGGTTCCCAGTACGTCGTCATGGGTGATGCGGCGTGGATTGCGATAGCCGAGATCGACACCGATCACCGTGCCGACGCCGCGCATGCGACGCAGCACGTCGACCGGAAAATTGTTGAAGGTGCCGCCGTCGAACAACAGATCGTGATCGCGGATCACCGGCGGCAGCGCACCGGGTATCGAAGTGCTGGCGAGCAGGCATTCGACGATGTTGCCGCTGGCGAGGGTCTGCTCGCGCGCCTTGGAATAGTTGGTGGCGATGCAGCAGCAGGTTTTCCACAGGTCTTCGAGATCGTGATCGCCGCCCATCAGGTTGCGCGCGGCGCGCGTCAACACACGTCGCAGGCGCTTGCCTTTGCTGAGCGACAACAGCGGCAGCAGGTTGAAGTCACCGATGGGGTTGCCGCGAAACGCCCTGCGTGCATTGGCGAATACCGCCGGCAGGTACTGGTCGGAGGCGGCGCAGACCGCCATCACCGCGCCGATGCTGGAGCCGACCGTGCAGTCCACCGGGATGCCCAGCTCATCGAGCGCTTCGAGCACGCCGAGATGCGCGATGCCACGCGCGCCGCCGCCGGCCAGCACCAGGCCGATGGCGCTGCGGCTTTCGATGCGGGCGAGGCGCGCGATGTCCGCCGCCAGCGTGGGCCGCAAGTGCAGGTGGCCGGCCAGCGGTCGCCGCGCCAGCCATGCGGCGGTATTGCGCGGCATCTGCACGCCCTCGTCGTGCAGCAGCACCAGGATTTCGGCGGCGCCGTCGCCGGGCGCGCGATTGGCCAGCAGCTTCTGTTCGAGGGGATGCACGGCGACCGGCTGCGTGGCGTCGGCGAGCAGCAGCAGTTCGTCGCAGTGGCGACAGCAACGCTCGGTCCACACGCCGAGCGCCGGGTCGGTCTGCAGCAGCACGTAGTCGGCGCGCGCTTCGACAGCGTCGAGCAGCATGGCGATACGACGGTTGACATCGACATCGTGCGCGCCGCTGTCGGCCAAGCCCGGCACGCCCAATTCCTCATCGACCATGTCCGCGTCCACCACCTGCACGCGGCCGATCTTGGCCAGCTCCAGCGCCAGTTCGTCGACGATGTAGTCCGCGTTGACGCCGTCGGTGATGGGCATCACCCCGATCACCACCGGCTTTTCCAGCGCCGGTTGATGCTGCGGATCCTGCAGGCGGCGGATGATCAGGCGCGTGAGCGCGATGGATACCTGCGCGCTGCCTTCGAGCAGCCGCGTGAAGCGGCTCTTGGGCAGTTTCACCAGCACCGAATCGCGCACCGCGGTGACCGTCGCGAGACGCGGCTCGTCGGTGAACAGGCTCATCTCGCCGACCACCTCGCCGCGCGCGATTTCGCTGATCACGCGCGAACCGCCGTCGCTGTCGCTGACCTGCACGCGCAGGCGACCGCTGAGCACGATGTACATCGCATCGCCGACCTCGCCCTGGCGCATCAAGGTCTCGCCGCCGCCGAGCTCCTGCCAATCGAGCTGCTCGCGGAACAAGGCGATGACGCTCGCATCGACGTCGCCCAGAAAGGCGCGCAGATGGCGTTCCAGCAAGGCCTCGAGGTGCGGGGCGTGATCGGCGTCGTGACCCATGGGGTTTCCGAGCGGGTCCGAAACGCTGCGCGTCCCCCGGAGCGTGGCAGCGCGTCGCGCCGCGGTCAGTCGTCAATGTAGGCCAGGAACGAGGCCGATATCACCTCGCCGCCGCCGAGATGGGTATGGCGCGCCGGACGCGACTCGGCATCGGGGAATTTCTGCACCCAGAACGCATCGCAGGCGGCGCGCGCATCGGCCGAGCCGGCCCAGAATTCCATCTTCGCCACGTGCCGCCAGTCAGCGCCGGCGGCCTTCAGCATTTCACCGACGTGGCGAAAGATATTGGTGTACTGGGCGCTGTAGCCTTCCGGCACATCACGCGTGCCGGGGTTGAAGGGCATGATCACGCTCGACACCAGCAGCGGCCCGATGCGCGACGCGACCGGGATGGCGGTGAGGTGGGCGAGTCCTTCGATGTGGATGCTGCGACGTGCGCCCATGTCATTGCCCTCGCCGCCGCGCGGCCTGCCATTGTTCGAACTCCGGCGTGCGTTCCTTGGAAAGCGGGAACAGGCCGATGGTCGGTTCGCCGGCGCTGACTCGTTCCAGCGCGAAGCGTTCGCGTTCTTCCTGGGCGAGCGCGTCGCGGATCACCTCGCCGAGCAGCGCCTGCGGGATCACCACCACGCCCTCACCGTCGCCCACCACCACGTCGCCCGGCACCACGAACACGCCGGCACAGGTCACGGGTTCATCGACCGAGAACGGCATGTGCTGGCGGCCGTAGGTCGCGCCGTGGGAGGCGAGATGATAGACCGGCATGTGCATGTCGAGGATGGCCGGCGTGTCACGCAGCGCACCGTCGGTGACGATGCCGGTGGCGCCGAGCTTGAAGGCGCGCGTGGCATAGATGTCGCCGATGGTGGCGGCGTCGGGCACGCCGCGCGCTTCGATCACCAGCACTTCACCCGGACGCATGCTCTCCACCACGCGCCGCTGCGCATTCAGGCCGCTCGCGTAGTGCGCCTGTTGATCTTCACGCAGCGCCACGTAGCGCAGGGTGCGCGCGCGGCCGACCATGCGCAGTGTCGGCTGCAAGGGCTTGAGGCCCGCCAGGAAGGTGCTGCGTATGCCGCGCTGTTGCAGCTGGTGGGTGAGCGTCGAGGTGGCGAGGCTGTTCAGCGCGCCTACTTCGTCGTCGCCCAGCGCGGGCAGGATGGGAGTCGTGGTCATGCGGATTCCTTGGGCAGTGTTGCGGGCGTCAGCGCGGCGTCAGGGTAAACGACGCGAAGCGCGTTTCGGTGTAGAACTCGCGACTGTGGCCGCCGCCTTCACGGCCGCTGCCGCTCTGCTTCACGCCGCCGAAGGGCTGGCGCAGGTCGCGTTCGAAGCCGGCGTTGATCCATATCATGCCGGTCTCAAGGCGGTGGCTGACGTAGTGCGCGGTGGTCTGCGATTCGGTCCAGATGTAGCCGGCCAGGCCGTAGCTCGAATCGTTGGCGATGGCGAGCGCGTGATCGGCGTCGTCGAACGGCATGATGACCGCCACCGGCCCGAAGATCTCTTCCTGGCAGATGCGCGCGTCGTTGTCGACGTCGACCACCGCGGTCGGCGCGACGAAATAGCCGCGCGCGCAGCCTTCCGCGCGTCCGCCGCCGAACAGGATGCGGCCTTCCTCGCGCGCCAGCGCCAGGTAGCCCATCACGCGCTCGTACTGGCGCTGATGCACCAGCGGGCCGAGACGCGTGGCGCGGTCGAAAGGGTCACCGGCCTTCCAACTCGTGGCGGCGGCGCTGAAGGCGGCCAGGAACTGCTCGTAGATCGGGCGTTGCACGAGGATGCGCGAGCCGGCGATGCAGGCTTGCCCGGCGTTCATGAATATCGAATGGGCGGCGGCCGGCACCGCGCGCTCGAGGTTGGCGTCGGCGAAAATGATGTTGGCCGACTTGCCGCCGAGTTCGAAGGACACGCGCTTCAGCTGGCGGGCGGCACGCGCGGCGATGTCGCGCGCGGTCGGCACCGAGCCGGTGAAGGACACGCCCGCCACGTCTTCATGCTCGACCAACGGCACGCCGGCTTCGGCGCCGTATCCCAGCACCATGTTGTAGACGCCGCTCGGCAAGCCGGCCTCGGCGAAGATCTCGCACAGCACCCGCATCGACAGCGGCGACAGTTCCGAAGGCTTGTGCACCGCCGAGTTGCCGTAGGCGATGCACGGCGCCATCTTCCAGGTCGACAGCATGAACGGCCCGTTCCACGGCGTGATGAGCCCGAACACGCCGGCCGGGTCGCGCAGCGTGTAGGTCATCAGGTTGTCGTCGCGATTGAAGGCCTCGTTGCCGGCCAGTTCCTGTTCCTGGGCGAAGAAACGGAAGTTCCACGCCGAGCGTTCGATCATCGGATGCGGGCCGCGCGTGGCCGGGCCGACCGGCGCGCCCATCTCCAGCGCCTGCAGGGCGATGATCTCGTCGGAGCGCGCTTCGATGAGATCGGCCACCTTGCATAGCAGCTTGCGTCGCCATGCGGGTTTGGCGCGCGACCACGCGCCGTCGTCGAAGGCCGCCTTGGCGGCCGCCACCGCCAGCGCGATGTCGGCGGCCGCGCCGCGTGCCGCGTGGGTGGTGAGCGTTTCGGTGGCGGGGTCGATGACCTCGAAGCGTTGGCCCGAGCGCGACGCCACGAACTCGTTGGCGATGAAGTGCAGCGGCGGCGTCACCGCCGGACGCGCCACCGTCATCGCGCCCGGCGTGCCGGCCGGCACGCTCACGGGTCGAGGCTCATGGCCGCGCCCATGCGTTCGCTGAACACGTGGCCGTAGGTATCGCGCACGTAGTATTCGGACTGGTGGGTGGCGGGGCGGCCGCCGTAGCCGATTTCGATCAGGAAGCCCGAGGGCGAGGCCACGTAGAACGACAGCATGTGATCGTTGGCGTGCTTGCCGAGACTGATCATGACCGGGTAGCGGCTGGCCTGCACCAGCTCATGGGTCATGAACACGTCGTCGAGATTGTCCACTTCCAGCATCAGGTGGTTGACGCTCTTGCGGCACGGCGGGCCGAAGGCAAAAGTGTGATCGCGCTGGTTGCAGTGCATGAACAGGATGTCGAACAGGCCGCCGTCGGGCGTCGGAATGCGGTACTCGAGACTGCCGCGCATGCCGAGCCGCCGGTAGAACTCGTAGCTGGCATCGAGACCGGCATGGCGCAGGATCATGTGGCCGACGCCGCCGTGATCGCCGGTCATGAAGCGTCCGTGCATGCGGCGGCCGGGGTGGAAGGGCTTGTGCGGATCGAGGCGCGGGCCATGGAAGATTTCCAGCGGATTGCCGGCCGGATCGCTGAGCGTCATGAGTTCCAGCACGCGCCGTTCGGCGGCACGGCGTGCGTCGGCGACTTCATGCGCGATGCCGGCGTCGCGCAACACCTGGGCCAGGGCCGCGAATTCCTGCGGTCCCGCCACGCGCAGGCCCGCCGCCAGCAGGTCGTCGGCCGGGTTCTGTTCGAGCACGATGCGGTGATGCCAGTAGTCGGTGCGCAGGTAAAGCCGGCCGGATTCTCCGGGCTCCTCGAACGCCTCCAGGCCGAGCAGCTCGGTGGCGAACTCGCGCCACTCGGCGAGGTTGGCGACGCCGAACACGACGTAGCCCAGTTCTGTCACGGCGCTCATGGGGCGCTCCCCTCGTTGCTGGACCGCTGGCTGCGGCAGGTGCGACATGGAACACCGCTTGGCCGAAGGAGGCAAGTGCCGGCCTTGCGCGCCACCGCCGGCTTGATCTGGATCGCCTTGGCGATTCAGCGTCGGTGCTCACAATGGCCTCGCCAGCACATCGCACGGGAGGGTGAACGATGATCAGGAACGGCATGGGCCTCGCGGCCGCAATTCTGTGGAGCGGCGTGGCAGGCGCCGCCGACCTTTCAGGCACGGTGACCGACGCTGCCGGCAAACCCGTGGCGGGTGCGTTCGTGACCGCCAGGAGCGCGGCGCGCGGCTGGGCGCAATCGGTGGTGAGCGACGCCGCCGGTCGCTACCGCCTGCCCGATCTCGCCGCCGACAGCTACACCCTGGCCGCCACGCGGCACGGCTACGACAGCGCGGCGCCGGCGACGGTGCAACTCGCCGCGAGCAACGCGCAACAGGATGTCGGGCTCACGGCCGCCGCCGATGCCAATGCGCGCATACCGGGCTACGCCTGGCTGGCGGCCTTGCCCGACAGCGAGTTCAAGGCGCGCTTCATCACCGGCTGCACCATCTGCCACGATGTCGCCGGTGAGCGCGTGCGCTTGCCCAAGGATCACGCCGCCTGGGTGGCGGCCATCGAGATGATGCGCAACCGCAAGCTCGACGTGTACAGCGTGATCCCGAATTTCGACAACGATGAACTCGCCGACTGGCTGGTCAAGAACCACTTCGGTGAAAAGCCGGCCACGGTGACACTGCCGGACCCGGGCAAGGACGCCACCGCCCACGCCGTGATCCGCGAATACGACGTCGGCGACGCCAACAGCTGGGCGCACGACATGGCCGTCGAGCCGGCCACCGGCGCGGTGTGGGTGGGCGACTATCCCTATGACAAGCTAATCCGCGTCGACCCGGACAGCGCCGCGCAAAAGGTCTACATCATCCCGGTCAAGGGCGGCGGCGCGCATACCCTGCATTTCGATCGCGACGGTGCGCTGTGGATCACCCTGCAGCTGGCGGACAAGGTGGTGCGCTTCGATCCCAAGACCGAGGCGTTCAAAGTCTTCGGCGGATTCCAGCAGGGCTCGCTGATCCATTCGTTCGCCTACGACGGTCGCGGCCTGATCCAGACCGACGCCCAGGGCCGGCTGTGGATGTCGGAGTTCGGCAAGAATGCCGTCACCAGTCTCGACCCCGTGAGCGGCGCGGTGCGCGAGTATCCGCTGCCGGGCGAGGTCGGCCACACCTACGGCATCGCGCTCGACAGCAAGGGACGCGCCTGGTACACGAAGTACAACGAGAATGTGTTCGGCATGGTCGAGCCCGATACCGGCAAGGTCACGGAAAAGACCCTGCCGCGTCCGTCCAGCGCCCCCCATCGCATGACCATCGACGGTCACGACCGCCTGTGGATCCGCTGTCGGGCTACGGCGTGCTGGCGAAGTACGACATCGCGGCCGACAAGCTCGAAGAGATCCCGCTGCCCGAGCCCGACACCTTTCCCTACGCGGCGCGCTACGATGCCGCCAGCGATTCGGTGTGGGTGATGGGCAACGGCGCGAACTCGCTGTACCGCTACTGGCCGACGGCCGCGCGCTTCGATACCTATCGACTGCCGTCACCGATCTCCTATGGGCGCATGATCGCGGTCGATTACGGGCGCGGCGAGGTGTGGACCTCGCTCGCCAACTATCCGACCAAGCACACCGGGCGCGGCACCGCGACCCTGGTGCGGGTCGGCGGCCTCAAGCCCGCGCCGGACAAGTAGCGGGCGGGGACGCGCCGCCTCCACGCTGGCCCGGGCGCGCCAGGGAGCGTCGTTCGCGCGGCAACGCAGCGCTTGCGCTTGCGGCGCCGCAGAGCGTTCGCGAGAATCGATGGCATGAACGTTCGCGCTGCTCCCGGAACCCTGCCATGACCGCGCGCCGCGCACTGGTCGGTGTGCCTGCCGACACGCTCATGCTCGGCGCCCAGTTGCACCATTCGGCCGGCGACAAGTACCTGCGCGCGGTGGCGGATGTCGCGGCCTGCGTGCCGCTCGTGATCCCGGCCATGGCCGACGTGCTGGATCTCGACGCGGTGCTTGCCGAGGTCGATGGCGTGTTGTTGACCGGCGCGGTATCGAACGTGCACCCGTCGCGCTATGGCGATGCCGCGAGCGCCGCCCACGAACCCTATGACCCGGTGCGTGACGACCTCACGCTCGAACTCATCCTGCGCTGCCGCGCACTGGAAATGCCGTTGCTGTGCATCTGCCGCGGTTTCCAGGAACTCAACGTCGCGCTGGGCGGCACGCTGGAAACGGAGCTGCAGCAGGCCGCCGGCCGCCTCGATCATCGCGCGCCCGCCAGCGAGGACGACGCGGTGCGTTACGGCCCCGCGCACGACATCGCCGTCCAGCCCGATGGCCAGCTGGCCGCCATTCTCGGCACCACGCGCACGCGCGTGAATTCACTGCATCGCCAGGGCATCGCGCGCCTCGCCGAGGGACTCGCCGTCGAAGCGCTGGCGCCCGACGGCATCATCGAGGCGGTGTCGGTGCGCGCGGCGCGCACGTTTGCGCTGGGCGTGCAATGGCACCCCGAGTACCGCGCCGCGCTCAACGCCGATTCGGTCAAGATCTTCACGGCCTTCGGCGACGCGGTGCGTCGCCATGCCGAAGCGCGCCGCGCGCATTAGCGGGGCCGCCGAGGCGAATTCGCCGTTACCGATGCCCGCTCCGGGCAATTCAATTCGCGCAAAGGACCATCGCATGCCGTTACGCAATCCGAACGATTATCGCGACAAGACCACCGACTGGCTGGCGCTGTTCGCTGCCAAACGTCGCGAAGCCCTCGCGCCGCTGGTGACGCCGGCGCTGCTGCGTGAGCACGAACAAGACCCGCGCGGTGGCGACACGCCCCACAGTTTCGCGCTGCAGGACGTACTGAACTACGTGCACAACATGCCGACCGACGGCAAATCCTTCGCCTATGCCGAAGTGCCCTACCAGCGCTACCGCGTCGGCATCATGCGCGCGCGTGGCAGCGCGCCGACGCTCAGCGATGCGCGCGCGTTCGCCAGCGAGCGCGAGGCGGTGCACGCGGTATTCCTCGAACGTCTCGAGGCCTTGGGCCTGGTCGGCAAGGGAGCATCGAAAGCATGAAGACCCGACAGATCCGAGGCTATTGCGATCGTCCCAACGTGCGGCCGGGTGAAGCCCTCGATTTCTTCGTCAGCAGTCCGACGCCCGGCGCCTATCGCACCGAGCTCGTGCGCCTCATTCATGGCGATCGCAATCCGCTGGGACCGGGCTACAAGGAACAGGCGGTGGCCGGCGCGCCGCACGGCGAACTGATGGCGACGACGCAGTTCACCCAGCTCGGCGGCCACGTGGTGGTGACGGATGCGCAAGGCGCGCTGGCCGCGCGCGAGGGGCTCACCTTGCACCTCCACCTGTGGTCGACCTTGCCGGCCAAACGCCAGGGCGTGGTGTCGCGCTGGTGCGAGGCCGAGGGCGCGGGCTGGGCGCTGATGATCGACAACGGTCACCTGGTGCTGGTGGCCGGCGATGGCAACGAGGTGTCGCGTGTCGCGTCACCGAAACCGCTGTTTCCCGAAGTCTGGTACTCGGTGGTGGCGCGCATCGATGTCGAGGCCGCCGAGCTCACGCTGTCGCAGGTGGTGACCCTCAACAGCGTCAACAGTCGTTTCGGACGCATGGTCGATCTCGATTCCGACGCGACCGCCAGCGCGCCGCTCGCCGCCGCGCCGAGCGCGCCCGCCGTGCCGCTGGTGATGGCCGGCGTGGCGAGCGACGCGACCTCGAGCCGGGTCACGGCGCTCTACAACGGCAAGCTCGATGCGCCGCGCCTGTGGGGCACGGCCTTGAACGACGCCGACTGCGCGAGCCTGCATGGCGGTGGCGCGCTGCCCGGCGCGCTCGCCCACTGGGATTTCGCCGCCGGCATCACGCGCGACGGCATCGGCACCGACGCGATATGCGACGTGAGCGGTCTTGGTTACCACGGGCGCTGCATCAACCAGCCGGATCGCGGCATGACGGGCTGGAACTGGGACGGACGCGAAGAGCACTTCATCCATTGTCCCGCGCAATACGGCGCCATGTGGTTCCATGAAGACAGCCTCGACGACAGCCGCTGGCAAAAGTCCTTGACGCTCACCATCCCGGCCGATCTGCCGAGTGGCGCCTATGCCTTGAAGCTCGTGCAGGGCGAGGCCGTCGATCGCGTGCCGTTCTTCGTGGCGCCGCCGCCGGGCGAGGCCACGGCCCGCATCGCGGTCGTGATCCCGACCTTCAGCTATCTCGCCTACGCCAATTCGCAGGTGCTGCAGAACGCCGCCACCGGCCAGAGCGTGATGGGGGTGATCACCACGCTCGACGACCTGGATCTCGAACTCCACACCACGCCGCAGCACGGCCTGTCGACCTACGACTACCACGTCGACGGACGCGGCGTCGGCTACAGCACCTGGCGTCGGCCGATCCTCAACATGCGTCCCGACTATCGCCACGAGTTCGGTACGGTGTGGCAGTTCCCGGCGGACCTGCATCTCATCGACTGGCTGACCGTCAAAGGTTTCGCCTTCGATGTCATCACCGATCATGACCTGCACCAGGAAGGCGCGGCGCTGCTGCGTCGCTACGCGGTGGTGATTTCGCCATCCCATGCCGAATACACCTCGTCGCAAATGCTCGACGCCTACGAGCAGTATTTCGCCAGCGGCGGGCGCGGCATGTACCTCGGCGCCAATGGCTTCTACTGGATCACGAGCCAGCACCCGGACAAACCGTGGCTCATCGAAGTGCGCAAGGGCGAGAGTGGCGACCAGGCGTGGCGCGCGCGGCCCGGCGAGCTCTACCACAGCACCACCGGCGAACGCGGCGGCCTGTGGCGGCATCGCGCCCGCGCGCCGCAGAAGATCTGGGGCACCGGTTACACCGCGCACGGCCTGGACGTCTCGGCCGGCTACTACCAGTTGCCCGATGCGCGTGACCCGCGCCTGGCGTGGATAGTCGCAGGCATAGGCGCGGACGAAGTCATCGGCGATTTCGGTCTCGTCAACGGCGGCGCCTCGGGCCTGGAAATGGACAGGTCGATTACAGCCTCGGTTCGCCGCCCAACACCATGCTGCTCGCCACTTCCCATGGCCACACCGCGAGCGCGATGCTGGTGCCGGAAGACCAGTACTTCGCTTATCCCGGCATCACCGGCCGCGACAACCCGCTGGTGCGCGCCGACATCGCCTACGTCACCACGCGCAATGGCGGCGCGGTGTTCTCGGCCTCGTCGATGGCGTGGTGCGGCAGCCTGTCGTGGAACGTTTATGCCAACAACGTCTCGCGCATGACCGAGAACGTGCTGCGACGTTTCGCCGAGGACGGGCCGCTCAGCGAGGTGGTGTGAGCGGCGCTGCTCGAAGTCACTCCACCGTGACTTCGATCTCCACCAGGTTGGGCCGGCACGACACGATGCCCTGGTTGACCGCCTCGTGGATCTCGTCGGCGCGCGTCACGCGCCGGCTCGGCACACCCATGGATTGCGCGAGGGCCAGGAAGTCGACCGCCGGCGAGACCAGATCCATGCCGATGAATTCGCCGGTGCGCGCCGACAGGTAATGGGGCTGCGAGCGCATGAAGTTCTTGAGCACGTTGTATTCGCGGTTGTTGATGACGACGAAGGTCACCGGCAGGTCTTCGTGCGCGGCGGTCCACAGCGCCTGGGGTGAGTACATCGCCGCGCCGTCGCCGACCAAGGACACCACGGGCTGACGGCCGAGGCCCAGCGAAAAGCCCACCGCCGCTGGCATGCCCCAGCCCAAGGCGCCACCGCGCAGGAAGGAATACTGGCGCGTCGAGCCGTTGTGCAGGAAGGCGCGCAGATGCGCGGCGGTGGCGATGGCTTCGTCGACGATGGGCGTCGCGCCGATGGTTTCGGCCAGGATCTTGGCCGCCACCATGGGATGCAGTTCGGCATGCGTGGCGAGCTCGCCAGCGCGGCGTTCGAGCGCGGCCTTGCGCGACGCGAAGGCCTGGCGTGCTTCATCGCGCGCGGCGCGGTATTCAGCGTCACGCGGCGCGATGCGCTTGGCGATGATGCCGTTCAGTGATTTCAGCGACAGCTCGATATCGCCCACCACCGACAGCTTGGACGGAAACGTGCGGCCGAGATCGCGGCCGTCGACCGACAGTTGGAACAGCTCGCAACCGTCCGGCAGCGCCGAGGCCTCGGTGTAGAGGATGGTGATGAAGGACTTGCCGCCGAGCGCAAACACGCAATCGAAGCCGCTCATCGCCTGGGCAATTTCAACCGCGCGGGTCGAGAGGTTGCCGCGCCACAGGTAGTGGCTGGTCGGGTAGGGAATATGCGCGGGCCACGACGAACCGAACACCGGCGCCGCCAGCAGTTCCGCCAACTGCACCACTTCCTTGTAGGCATCGTGATGGGAGATCTCGTCACCGGCGATGATCGCGACCTTGCCCGGCGCCACCGCCGTCAATTCGATGGCGAGTTCATTGAGGGAGCCGGCGATCGGGCGGCGGTCGACATGCGAGGTGCGCGCCTCGGTGATGGTGCTGGTCGCTTCCATCACGTCCATCGGCAGCGACAGGAACACCGGTCCGCGCGGCGGCGCCATGCAATCCTGGAAAGCGCGATGGGTGAGGATCGCGATCTGGTCCGGCGAGGTGATCTCCGCCGCCCACTTGCAGGCCGGGCGCGCGATCGAGACCAGGTCACCCTGCAGCAGGGGATCGGTGATGGCATGCCGTGAATCCTGCTGACCGGCGGTCACCACCAGCGGCGTGCCCGAGGTGTAGGCATTGAGCAGATTGCCCAAGCCATGGCCGAGGCCGCCGGCGGTGTGCAGGTTGATGAAGCCCGGCTTGCCCGAGGCCTGTGCATAGCCATCGGCCATCGCGACCACGGTCGCTTCCTGCAGCCCCAGCACGTAATGCAGGCGCGGCCGGTCGACCAATGCGTCGATGAGCGGCAATTCGGTGGTGCCCGGGTTGCCGAAAATGAATTCGCAGCCTTCGCTTTCGAGAACGTCGAGCAGGATGTTGGCGCCGGTACGCGCGGCGCTGTGGCGATGGTTTGGCATGGAGCCCTCTGGTCTTTTGAATCAGTGGTGTTGTCGGCATCGGCGCGCGCTTGTGACGCGATACCGATGGCGGTCGGTGGTCGGCGCCGGGTAGGCGCCATGACAACGGGATTATAGAGGCGCGCGTGCCCGCGGTCGCCGCTACCCTCTCATTCGAGACGGCGCGTGCTTTCGAAATGACGCCACTCGCCGCTCAAGGGATCCTCGAATTCGAGCGAGCGCGCCAGCAGTTGCAGGGGCCGGGCGTAGTCGTCAGCCGGCGCGCGCCAGTCACCGGCATCACGCGCCCCCGGGCAGGGCGCTTGCATCGAGTTCGGGATACAGCGTGTCGCCTTCGATGGGCGCGCCGAGGGCGGCCATGTGCACACGCAATTGATGTTTGCGGCCGGTCTCGAGCCTGAGCCGGTAGCGCGCCCGTGGCTGTCCGTCGTGCGGCGCCAGCAGATCCATCGCCTCGAGCACCGTCGTCGCATTGGCCGCCCCCGGTTCTTCGCGCATGCGAAAGAAGGGCTCACCGCGCTCGATGCGCGACTCGCGTCGATGCGGCAAGGCCAGTCGTGGCAGCGGCGCGGCGATGGCTTCGTAATTCTTCTGTACGCGGCCGGTGCGGAACAGCGCCTGGTAGAGGCCGCGCGTCGTGCGCTGCGCCGAGAACACCACCAGGCCCGCCGTGCCGCGGTCGATGCGATGCAGCGGCACGAGCTCGGGATTGGCGAGGGAATCAATCAAGCGCGCGAGCAGCGTTTCACGAACGAAGCGCCCGGCGGGTATCACCGGCAGGAAATGCGGCTTGTCGGCCACCACGAGGTGCGCGTCCTGGTACACCACGGACTCCGTGAAGGGAATGCGCGTTTCGTCTTCGACCTCGCGGAAGTAATGCACGGTGAGGCCGAGGCGGTAAGGGTGGTCGACGTCGATGGCTTGATGCGCGGCATCGAGCACGCGGCCGCGCTCGAAGCGCGAGCGCCACTCGGCGGGCGTGATCGTGGAAAAATGCGCGCACAGACATTCATATACCGTGCGCCATGGGCCGGGTGGCAGGCGCAAGGTGCTGGGAGTAGTGGTCATGACGAAACTGTCGCGCATCGCTGGTCGGGATGTCGAGCAAGGGTGTCCGAATAAATTCGGACCTACCACGCACATGGCCCGGCCTCTTCGTCGTAGGTCCGGTTTCAACCGGACATTGGTAGGATCGCCTTGCATCGAGCGCAGGCGCAAACTCGGGCAGCGCAACCATCACGGAGAGACGCCATGCCGAGCTTCGAAATTCGTCACGCCGAAGACAGCGTCTGGGCCAGCGTCGCGCCCGGCATTTGCGTGCGCGATCTGCGCCTGGCTGAGCTGACCGACGGCGCCTGGACCCTGCAGCTGGGCGGAGGCGGGGGCGCGTCACCCATGGCTGGCCGTGACGCGCGGCACGCGCGCCACGGGCTGCAATCATGACGTTCGAATTCGCACCAGTGCTCAAGGCGGCGTGCATCGGCATCGGCGGTACGGTGGCGCTCGATCTATGGGCCGTGGTGCTGAAAAAAGTAAGCGGTACGCCGGGCACGAACTGGGCCATGGTCGGGCGCTGGCTGGGTCACATGCCGCACGGGCGGTTCATGCACGATGCCATCGGCATGGCCGAACCCGTCACACATGAATTGCTGCTCGGTTGGGCGTTTCACTACGCCATCGGCGTGGCCTATGGCCTGCTGCTGATCGCCACCGCCGGCACCACGTGGCTGCAATCCCCGTCGCCGTTCGAGCCGGTGGCCCTGGCCCTCGCGCTGCTGGCCGCGCCCTATTTCGTGATGATGCCGGGCCTGGGCCTCGGCATCGCGGGTTCGCGAACGCCGAGGCCGCAGCTCACTCGCCTCCGATCGGCGGCCGCGCACACGGTGTTCGGTCTCGGCATGTACGCCACCGCGCTCGCGCTGCGGAGCCTGGCGCACTGAATGGCGTATCTGCCCGCCTCACTTGCCGCTGACGGGCGCGGCATTGGCGGTCAAGGGGCGCGTACGAAAGCTCTCGCGGTAGCGCGATGGCGTCATGCCCATGTGGCGCTTGAACAAGCCGCGAAAGAACGCCGGGTCGCCATAGCCGACACGGGTTGCAACCTGGTCAATGGCCAGCGTATCGCTTTCGAGCAATCGCCGTGCGGCGTTCAGCCGCATTTTCTGCACGTAGGTCTTGGGCGGATCGCCAAACGCATCCTGGAAGTGGCGATAGAAAGTGCGCCAGCTCATGCCGAAATTGTGCGCCAGCGCTTCGAAGTTGATCGGCTCATGGAAGTGCCCCATGAGCCAGTTCTCGACCGCCAGCATGGCGCCCGACGAGGCGCAGGTCCGCGGGATCAGCGGCGGTGGCACTTGTTGGCGCACGCGCGGGAGATCGGCCAGGAACCATTGTGCGCAGGCCAGCATGGTGTCGCGGCCGCACAGCTGATTGACCAGGTAGAGCGTGAGATCGATCGTCGCGCTGGCGCCGCAACAGGAATAGATGCCCTGGTCTTCCACCACCATGCGTTCGGCCGTCCAGTGCACGGCCGGAAAGCGTCGACGCACTTCGTCGACCAGGCTCCAGTGCATGGCCACCGTGCGCCCGTCCAGCAGTCCACCGTAGGCGAGCAAGGCCTGGCTCGGGCACACCATCGCAATGTGCGCGCCACGCGCCACCTGTGCTTTCAGCCAGTCGAGCATGCCGGCATGGGCGCCGATCACTTCGTCGACGTTGCATGGCATGCCGGCCAGGAAAATCACGTCGGCCGGACGCACGTCTTCAATCGAACCGACCGGCGTGATGGTCACGCAGCCATCGCAGGTGACGGCGCCGCCATCGCGGGTGACCACCGAGATCTCGAACGGCGGGTTCGGGCCCGCGCGCCGCGCCGCGTAATCGAAAACTTCCAGCGGCGCGGTGGTGGTCGACGCGTTGCCGCCGGTGAAGGACACCAGGGCGAGGTGCTGGGGGCGGGGTGGTGGTGCGTTCATGGGAATTTCCCGGTCGAGATGTGTATCGAGGCAGTGGCGAAACCACCTTGGGAATATGTCACTTTCGCCAGCTTGTGTCGACGCGGCGCGAAACGCGAGCATGGGCCAACGCCTGTGGCAGCGCACAGCTCTGCCAGGCGCACCGTGATGTTCGCAGGGAGAGACGGCGCGTGACCATCCAGTTGTATGACCTTGCGGGCGCGGACCCGCGCTTCCTGTTCAGCCCGTTCGCCTGGCGCGTGCGCATGGCGCTCCTGCACAAGGGCCTGGCATTCGAAGTGTTGCCGTGGCGCTTTTCCGAGCGCGACGCGTTGGCGGCGTCCGGTCACGACTCGGTGCCGGTGATCCGCGACGGCGACACCTGGGTGGGCGACAGCTGGGAGATCGCAGCCTATCTCGACCGCCGTTATCCCGAGCGTCCGCTGCTCTTTCCGTCGCCTTGCGGCCAAGCCCATGCACGCCTGGTCGCCGCGCTGTGTGGCAGCCTGCTGTTCCCGGCCGCGGTGCCCATCGGTGTGCTGCAGGCTTTTCGCCTGCTGAGTCCGGCCTGCCAGCCGTATTTCCGCGCCAGCCGCGAAGCGATGTTCAAGGCACGCCTCGAAGACGTACATGCCGACGAGCACCCGGGGCGCGCGCGCCTGGCCGAGGCCTTGCGGATCTTCGACGAGGTGTTGGCCCACCACGACTTCATCGGCGGTGCGGATCCTACCTATGCCGATTTCCTGGTGTTCGGGATCTTGAAATGGCTGGACATCGTCAGCGCCTACGCGCCGCTCGCCGCCACCACCCCGAGCGGCCAATGGTTCACCCGCCTCAACGAGGCTTACGACGGTTATGCGGGACGCGTG
This sequence comes from Pseudomonadota bacterium, assembly GCA_016719885.1. Lineage (NCBI taxonomy): Bacteria > Pseudomonadati > Pseudomonadota > Pseudomonadota bacterium. The sequence continues at coordinate 328,860 of JADJYF010000004.1, forward strand.
CCGCGCGTCCGCGATTGAATACGCCCAGCGAATGACGGAGCAAGCCATGAACGAACAATCCACCCGCCGCGAACAGGTACTGCTGGCAGCCACCACCGGCGCCGCCGCGAGCCCCAACTGGCTGACCAGCGACATGGTCGATGCGCTGCTCGGCGGTCACGGCATGTTGAACATCGCGGTCATCAACGCCGCGGAAGTCATCGTGCACGAACTGAAACGCGGCATGGACAACAAGCTGCGCTTTGCCAACGCCGCCAGCCAGCCGGTCGACGAGATCCTGGCCAAGGCCATCAAGGCCGCGGTGCAGGCCGGTGCGGCGCCCGCCAACGCCGCGCTGATCGCGGCAGTGTTGATGTATCTCACCGGCACCAAGGCGCAGGTCGGCATTCCGGCCGGCAACCGCAAGCTCGGCGCCTCGGCACGCATGCTGGCGGGGGTCGACCGCTCGGGCGTCGCCGCCATCCCGACTTCGAAGAAGAACAACAAGGTGTCGGGCTTCGCGGCGGTGATGGCCATCCACCAGGCCATGATGGAAGGCAAGCTGTCGCCGATCAGTGGCTACGACATGGTGGTGTCCGGCGGACCGCTGGTCGGCCACGGGCGTCTCGGCGAGGACATCATCTTTCCCGCCATGGCCGCCAACGGCGCGCGCATCGGCACCAAGGCCATGATGGATTGCATGGCGGGCGCCGGCATGAAGCCGCAGGCGCTGAACGCGGCGGTGTTCGGCGCCGCGGCGATCCTCGAAATCATCCACCCCGACGCCGACATCGCCGAGGAATACGGCCCGCACGGCAAGGTCACCACTGCCTGGCTGGCGGGCAAGACCGCGGCCGAGACCGCCGGCTTGCCGCCCAAGCTCACGGTGCGCATCACCGGGCAGGAATACGACACCGGGCAGGTGATCGGCGATCTCGGCCTCATCCTGAAAGACATCGGCGGCCCGTCGGTGATCGGCATCATGGCCGTCGACGAGATCATGGGCGTGTTCCAGGAAGGTATCGCCGGTTCGTCGGCCGGGCCGGTGAATCCGCCGCTCGGCCACGTGTGTACCGACGCGGTGATTGCCATGAAGTGCCTGCTCGAACCGGACGCGACGCCGCAGTCGGTGGCCACGCAGTTGCGCGAACGACGCTTCGGCTTCGCGTTCGACCCCGAGACCTCGATGATTGCCATGAACATCGTCGCCAAGAAGGCCCAGCAGTTGAAGGCCGGTGCGGTGACCAACGCCATGGTGCTGGCCTCGGAAGGCGTGCGCGCGCGCGCCGTCTATCGACGCGCGGCCAAGGCCTATGACGATCTCTCCGCGGGCAAGCCGCTCGCGGAGGTCGTCAGTGAACTCGATGCCGAGCGCAAGTACACGGTGGAAACGCGCGTCAGCGCCTTCCTGTCGCGCATGTCAGGCAAGCAGGTGGCGGTGCGTTTGACCCACATCGGCCCGGGCGCGCGCCGCGGCAGCAAGCTCGCGCGTGAATGGTTTGCCTTCGACGCGCACCTCGACGCCGAGATCACCATCGACGGCGTGACCACCAGGCTCGAGCGCTATTCCGACCAGGTCATCCCCGACGTCGCGCTCGGCAAGCGCCCGGACCTTGCGCCACTGGTGCCGATGGTGGTGCCGCTGGCGAGCGAGATCCTGCTGGCTTCGAATGTCATCATCAATGTCACGGTGCCGGCGGCGGTGGCGGCGGCGATGGGCCTGCACACGCCGGAAGAGGCGGGCCTCATCGCGCAGCGCGCGGGCTTCGTGTCGTCGGGCATTCCCGGCTCCAACGTCAATGCCGAAGCCGCCGCGCGCCTCGCGCTGGACATGATGACGCTGCAATGAGCAAAGGGCTGCGCCTGATGATGGCCCAGGTCGACGACGTGCCGGGCGAATTGATGGGCGAATTCATCCTGCGCGCCGAAGCGCTGGGCGCGCGCAATGTGCAAGTGGTGCCGAGCATCACCAAGAAGAACCGGCCGGCCTACCTCGTGTACCTCGACGTGCCGGCCGCGCTCGAAAGCGCAGCCGCGCGCCTGCTCGGCGCGGAGCTCGGCTGCTGGGGTTATCGTGTCATCGAGGCCGAGCACCATCATTTCGACATTGCGCGCACCACCGTGGCGGTGACCGTGCAGCGCGGCGAGCTGAGCTGCGCCCGGGACGTGCGCATCAAGACCATCGCCGACGGCGCCGAGCGCCTGCGCGTGAAGGCCGAACACGACGACCTCGTGGCCTTGTGCGCGATGCTGCGCGATGTTGAACTGCACCTGCCCCTGGCGGTGTTGAAGGCCGCCATCGAGAGCCGGCTCGCGCCGATGTCGCCCTTGCCGACAGCGCTGACCCTGGCCCTGTAAGTTCACCCAGGCGATTATTCAAAGACCATCCCGAGGACTGCACCATGACCCGACGCTTCATGCTTTTTCTGACCCTGGCCGTCAGCAGTGCGCTGGCCCACGCGCACGACGGGCTCGACACTCGACGGCGCGCTGCACCGTCTGCTGCATGACATCGGCAGCGAACGGCTGGTGGTGATGGGCGCGACGCTGCTGGCGGTTGCCATCGGCCTCATCGTGCGCCGCGCCCTGCGCCACGCCGCTGAGCGTCGCAACAGCGCAGGCTGAGCGCCGGCCGTGCACCTGCATCTCGATCCGGTCGGCGGCGTGGCCGGCGACATGTTCGTCGCCGCCCTGCTGGATCTCGCCCCGCATCTTGCGCCGGGCGCCATCACCGCGGCACGCGCTGCCGGGCTCGACGAATCGGTAGCGGTCGAGCATGCGCATGTCGACGACGGCGTCCTGTCCGGCAGCCGTTTCGTCGTGACCCTGCCGGCCGGCGCCGAGGACGACACCCATCTCGCCGCGCCGCCGCATGATCACGCGCACCAGCATGACGACCACCATGGCAGGCATGCACATCATCATCACCACGAAGCGCGGGAAAGCGCGGCGCACGCCGCCACGCATCGGCATGCCCACCTTCACTGGCGCGATCTCCGCGCTCGCTTGCAGGCCATGCCGCTCGCCGCCGCGGTACGCGGACGGGCCGTCCAGATCTTCGCCTTGCTTGCCGAGGCCGAGGCGCGCGTCCATGGCAAACCGGTCGAGAGCGTGGCGTTCCACGAAGTCGGCGCGCTCGACTCGGTGGCCGACATCGTCGCCGCGGCATGGTTGATCGATGCACTCGACATCCGCAGTTGTTCCGTCGGTCCGCTGCCGCTCGGCAGCGGACGCGTGCGTACCGCCCATGGCCTGTTGCCGGTGCCGGCGCCCGCCACCGCCCTGCTGCTGGAAGGCTTGCCGTGTTTCGACGACGGGCGCGCCGGCGAAAGGATCACGCCGACCGGCGCGGCCATCCTGCGTCACCTGGCGCCGAGCGCGGGACTCGGCATGACGCCGCGCGTGTTGAAAGGGAGCGGCCATGGCTTCGGCAGCCGCCGCTTCGAGGGTTTGCCCAATGTGCTGCGCGCGCTCGCCTTCGCGGACGTCGCCGCGGCGGACGACATCGGCATCGACCAGGTGACCACGCTGTGTTTCGAGGTGGACGACCAGACACCGGAAGATCTCGCGGTCGGGCTCGAGCGTCTGCGTGCCGAGCGTGGTGTCATCGATGTCGTGCAAGGCACGGTCACCGGCAAACACGGACGGCAGGCGGCGGCCATACGCGTGCTCGCCACCCCGGCGGCGAGTGAAGCGGTGGCCGCGGCTTGTTTCCGCGAAACCACCACGCTCGGTGTCCGCGTCGAGCGCGCGGAACGGCGCGTGCTGGCGCGCGAAGCGCACACAGCGGCGGACGGCACACGGGTCAAATGGGCGCGACGCGGGGGCGTCGCCACCGTCAAGGTCGAAATGGCCGACCTCGCGCAGGCCGGCGACCATGCCGCGCGCGAAGCGCAGCGGCGCAGCGTGGAAGGCAGTCTCGACCAGCCCGCATGGTCGCGCGAGGAGCACACACCATGAGCGTCGCCATCGAACGCGAACAATCCGCCATCGACACCGCAGACGCCATGGCCCGGCTCACCGCGGTGCTGGAGGCATGCGCGCCCTGCGTGGTGGCGGTGTCGGGCGGTGTCGACAGCCTGACGCTGGCGACCCTCGCCCATCGCGTACTCGGGCAGCGCGCGCACATGGTGCATGCCGTGTCACCGGCCGTGCCCGCCGCCGCCACGCAGCGCGTGCGCGAACTCGCGGAGCGTGAAGGCTGGCAGTTGACGGTGCTCGGCGCCGGCGAATTCGACGACCAACGTTATCTCGATAACCCGGCCAATCGTTGCTACTTCTGCAAAACCAACCTGTATTCGGCGCTGAAGGGCGCGGTGGCGGGACAGATGGTGTCGGGCACCAATCTCGACGATCTGGACGACTACCGCCCCGGGCTCGACGCGGCGCGCGAAGCCGGCGTGCGCCATCCGTTCGTGGAAGCCGCCATCAGCAAGGCGGGCCTGCGCGACATCGCCAGAACGCTGGCGCTCGGCGACATCGCCGAGCTGCCCGCCGCGCCGTGCCTGTCCAGTCGTGTCGAGACCGGCATCAGGATTGTCGCTCCCGCATTGGGCTTCATCGATGCGGCGGAAAACCTCGTGCGTGAACGCCTGTCGGCGCGCATCGTGCGCTGCCGGCTGCGCCGCGCCGGTATCAGCATCGAACTGGACGCCGATACCCACGCCGGGCTTGGCGTCGCTGAACGCGAGCAACTGTGTGTCGAACTCGAACGCTTGGGCCGCGACCACGAAGTCGAAGGCGCGGTGTCGTTCGCACCCTACAGCCGCGGCAGCGCGTTCCTGCGCGACACGCCATGAGCGCTGAAGACATCAAGCTCGATCTCATGCGTCGCGAGCGCCTCGGTTTCGAAGAGGCGATGTTCTGTGCGCACAAGAGCGTGGCGCAAATCGACGCGGTGCTCGATCGACTCGAAGCGGCAGGGCAGGGCGGTCTGCTGACGCGCCTCGAAGCCGCGCATGCGGCGGCCCTGGATGCGCGCCATCGCGCCTGTCTCGATTACGACCCGCTGTCCCGCACCGCTTTCTATCGATGCCAGCCGCGCGCCGTTGGCGACGCCGTGGTAGGTGTCGTGACCGCCGGCAGTTCCGATGTGCCGGTCGCGCGCGAAGCCCTGCGCACGCTAACGTATTGCGGCGTGCCGACGCTGTCGGTGTTCGATGTGGGCGTGGCGGGCCTGTGGCGGCTCATGGAGCGCATCGAGGAACTGAGGCGTCTGCCCATCCTGATCGTCGCCGCCGGCATGGATGCGGCCTTGCCGAGCGTGATCGGCGGTCTTCATGGCGGGCTCATCATCGCCGTGCCGACCTCGGTCGGCTACGGTGTGGCGGCCGGCGGCCACACCGCGCTCAACGCCATACTGGCGTCGTGCTCATCCGGCATCGTGACCGTCAACATCGACAATGGCTACGGCGCGGCCTGCGCGGCGCTGAGGGCCGTGCCACGGTCGTGACGCCCAGCGCGAAGGCGATTTAACGCTCAGGGCAGCGCACCGCCTGCGTAGAACCAGCGTACGGCGTCCGCATCGCCGCAGATGCTTTCGCCCACCGCCCGCACCTCGGCCGCCAGTGCCGGCGTCATGCCATCTTCATGCGCGGCGCCGGCCGCGCCCTTGCGCACCATGGCGCCGGGTTTCAACAGCGGGATCTCGCTGCTCATGCCGTCGAACTTCACGTCGTGCGTTTTCATCCACGCGAACGAGGTGTATTCGAGGATGCGCGCCCACGCCGCGGCGTCGTGGTGGATGCCGAGGAAGTCTGCGATGCGCCGCACCGAGCCATCGTGATCACGCTTCATGTCGTTGTAATGCAGGAACAGCACGTTGCGCGCATGCCGCAGCGGCCACCAGGCGGCGAGAAACGCGAACAGTCCGCGATTGAGATTGGCGCCCACCGCCTGGAAGTACGCCGCGAAGTCGGCGTGCACGATGGCCTCGCGCGGGATCTGCCAGGCTTCGAACAAGGCGTCGCTGTGCTGTTCGAGGAAGGGTTTCATCGACACCAGCGCTTCTTCCGGGTTACGCATCACCACCACGTAGCGCACACGCGGGCTGGCGTCGGCGCCGATATACGGCAGCACCGGCGGCGCGCCGTGGGTCTTGAATGCGCGCGGCCGTGAGTGCGGCATGGCGGCCACGCGTTCGAGCATTTCCTGGCGCGGCATGCCAGGCCGGGTGACAAGCTCTATCCACGGCACCTCGGCATAGATGTCGGCGAAGTCCGCATCACCGCCGCTCAATAGCTGGTGGACGATGTTCATGGTCCAGGTGGTGCCGCTCTTGGGCGGCACCGCGATGAGGATGTCATCGTCGCGCCACGCGACATGGGCCTGCATGGAAGGATCGATCCACGGCGGCGGGCCGCCTGCCTGTGCTGCTGAATGCATGATTTTCGCCCCGGCGTTGCTGGTCGAAGGGGATGGTATGCGGCGCCTGAGTCGGGACGCAAACCAGCGCCCGGCAGCGCTGCATCTTCCTGCCGACCCACGGCTCGGGAGTGAAAATCGCTGCAAGGCTTCATAGGCTGGGGCGCGTCAAAGAAATTTACATTTGCACCCGAGTGCTTGAAGCGCTTGTTCCGTGGACATTTATGCTCCAAACGCAGAGCGCGGCGGCGCCCGAGTTGCCAAGCAGTTGACGTTTTGATGCGGGGCGCTTGTCAACAAATTTTACGGTGGCCCGCAGCGCGCCACCCGCGCTCGGCCAAAATCCGTGGGAAAACCGCCGTTTGAGAATCTGGCGCGCTTTATGCCCGGCTTTTCCTTAAAACGTCAGCCGACGTGCAATGCGGAGCGATAGACATGAACAAGCGGTATTTGGGTGGCTTCCTGCTGGCAGGGGCCCTGGCTTCGGCGAGCGCCTTCGCGGTGCCCGTGTCCTTCACCAAGCTCACCGGCCTGACCGGCGGCTCGCCGGCCGGAACGGCCGTATACCAGGCTGATCTGTCGGCGCTGGGCTTGGGCACCATCGCATCGATCAAGATTTCCGATAACAGTTTTGGCCTGGGCGGTTCAGTAGGACAGTTCAGCGGCTTCGATCTCGATTCCATCAAGCTCTCGACCACTGACTGCAGCGCCGGCGGCGCGGCATGCGTCGCGGCCCTGGTCGGCCTGTCGGCATTCGATTTCGCGCTCGGCGTGCAATTCACACCGGGCGCTCAGCGCGCACCGGCGGACGCCAAGCTGTTCGGCACCGGGCCGCTCGGCAACACGCTGGATGACGCGGTGGCGACGCTCGGTGCCTTCGACGGCAATTCAACCACGGCGATTCCCGGCGCGGCCGGCTTCATCAGCCTCGGCGACGGTGGCAGCATCGGCTTCAACCTGACGTCCAGCGTGTCGACCGCGGGGCTGTTCCTCTACATCGGCGAAGTGGGCGACAACGGCGAAGTGGCGGCTTCCAACGTCGACATCAAGGACACCCGCCTGGTGCCCGAACCGACATCGCTCGCGCTGATCGGCGTGGCGCTGTGCGCCGTGGGTCTCGGCCGCCGTCGCGGCGTTTGATGGTCATCGTAGGGCGGTAGGCGCCAGCGGCGAGCTGCCGCGTTTCACGGCGCGTCGCGGCGCCGCGTCCCGCGCAAGCCGGTTTGCCCGACAGGCACGGGCAAACCGACCCCGCCGTTAAAGATGGATCACCCGTGGTCGGCAGCCTGTGCCGAAAGCGCGTCGGTATAGGGATGCGTGCGCCGTTCCGCGAAGCCGTCCACCAACAGGCCGACACCGGCGAAGAACACCAGCGCGATGCCCAGGCCTTGCAGAAAATCACTGCGGCTGGCGAAGCGCAGCACCAGGCCAGTCACGCCGAAGCCCGCCCACATCACAAGGTAGATCTTCCACGCGCCATTGACCTTGGCCATGCGCGCGGTCTCGGCGGCGCGCGCACTCGGCGGATCGCTGTGCAGGGCACTTTCCACCGCCGCCACCTGCGCGGGCGTGCGAAAGCCGACCGTCGCACCGACGGTGGTCATCACCAGGCCCATCAGCAGGAAAGGAATGGCGACGCCGCGCGCGAAGCCGCTGCCGCCGTCGGTAACCAGCCAGCCGCCAAACACCAGCGACAACAGACCCACCGGCAGGATGAAGACCAGCGCTTCGACCTTCTCGCCGTGGAAATACACCTGCGTGGCGTCGAGCAATTTCAACAGCGTGTCCGTGGTGTGCATGGGCTTACCTCTAGGGAGTGGGAGCGCGACGAGGGCGACTACTGCGCGCCCCAGGGATGATCGATCACGTACAGCCAGCGACCGTCGGCCTGGCGCCGCACGACTTCCGTGGTCTGGCCGCTCATGTCCAGTGTCTGGCCGTCGCGTCCGGTGCCGCGCAGCGTCCAACGGTTGCTCAACAGCGCAAGCTCACCCATGCGCACCGCGTAGCGCGTGGTCAGTTCGAAGTCTCCGCCCAGCGCCAGGAAGCCGGCCATCATGTCGCGCACGGCGGCCTTGCCGGTGGTGGTCGTGCCATCGCCTTGCACCAGCGCGGCATGGTCTTCGTAGAGCGCAAGGATGCCTTCGAGATCGCCGGCCTTGAAGCAGGCGCGGAAGGCGTCGTGGGCGGATTCGGGCGGCAGCTCGGTCATGGCGGCAAGTCCTCGGCGGGTCGATGGCGACGGCGCCCATTGCAGCGCACTTGGGCGTCCGCTGGAAGGCCTAGGCCGCGCCGCGGTATGACGCCCCTATAATCCGCGCGCGGCGCCATTGCCCCATTCGCCAGGAGTCGACGATGGATTTCGGTATCAGCATTCCCAACAACCAGGGCATCGCCTCGGTGCGCGCGCTCGTGAACGTGGCGCTCGAGGCCGAGCGCGCCGGCTATGCCTCGGTGTGGGTGAGCGAGCATCTCTACCACGCGAGCTATGTCGCCTCGCGTCTCGGCGACCGCCCTTACCACGAAGCGCTGACGGTGCTGACCGCCGCCGCCACCGTCACCGAGCGCGTGCGACTCGGCACCTCGGTGCTGGTATTGCCCTGGCATCATCCGGCGCGCCTCGCCAAGCAGGTGGCGACGCTCGATCAATTGTCCGGCGGCCGCGTGGTGCTGGGCGTGGGCGTGGCGCAGACCGAAGACGAGTTCGCCAATCTCGGCATTGCCTACACCACGCGCGGCGCGGTGACCGATGAAGCCATCGACGCGCTGCGCGCGCTATGGAGCGAAGACGTGCCTACCCACCACGGCACGCATTTCCAGTTCGCCGGATTGCGTTTCTCGCCCAAGCCGCACCAGGCACGGCTGCCGATCCTCATCGGCGGTAATTCGGCGCGCGCGCTGCGTCGCGTGCGCGAGAAAGGCGACGGCTGGCACGCCATGAGCCTGTCGGTGAACGACGTGCGCGCCGCCATCGCCGGCGCGGCGGGCAAGCCCTGCTCGATACGCATGGTGCTGGAATTCACCGATGCGCCGGTAGCGCGCGCGGTGGACGATCGTCGCACGCTGAAAGGCTCGCCTTCGGAAATGCTGGAGCAGCTGCGCGGCTACGCGCAAGCCGGCGTGGGTGAGATCGTGGTCGATGCGAACACGTCCGACGTCGACGCCGTGCTGGCGTGTTACCGGCGCTTTCAGGACGAGGTGGTGGCGAAGCTGTGAGTCGCCCGGGCTCTGTCCACGATGCAGCCCTGGCCGATCCCCCACCCGAGGCCTTAGCATTTCGAACATTGCACTTGGCGCGAGCGCGCACACGGAGGAGGGCCGCTCTTGAACGCAACGATTCGTGCGCCCGATTTGCAGGCCTTGATCGACGCCTTGCCGCATCTCGTGTGGGTGACGCGCGCCGATGGCCAGGCCGAATACTTCAATGCGCGCTGGCGGGAATACACCGGGCTCAGTCTCGAGGCATCGCTGGGCGACGGCTGGCGCGCGCCCATTGATGCCGACCAGCTCGCCGACCTCGCCGCTGCCTGGCGCGCCAACTGCGAGCGCGCCGACGAATGGCAATTCATCTACCGCTTGCGCCGCCATGACGGCGTCTATCGCTGGTTCGAAGCGCGCGCTCGCCGCGTGCAACTCGAAGGGCAGGCAGGGCTCCACTGGATAGGCACCAGCACCGATATCGACGAGCAGCGCCGCGCGGTCGATACCGTGCGGGTGCAGGAGCGACGCTACCGGGCCCTCATCGAATACCTGCCGGATGCGTTCTTCCTGCACGACGAGCAAGGACGCATCCTGGATGTAAACCGGCATGCGAGCGAACTGATCGGACGCACGCGGGACGAATTGCTGACGCTCCGCATCACAGACCTCGATGCACAGATAGACGCGACGGCGCTGCGAGCCCAATGGCAGGTGGCAGTGCCGGGAGAAAGCTGGGAGGCAGCGACCCTCGCGCGCCGCCCGGACGGTTAGGTGATCCACGTCGACGCACATGTCGTCTGTTACCGCCACGGGGATGAGAAGCTGTTCCTGTCGCTGGTACGTGACAGCAGTGCGCGGCTCGCCGAAGACGCCCGTTTGCGCCAGCGTGGCGCGCTGCTCGATCTCGCATCTGTCATCCTGTTTGGACTCGACGGGCGCATCCATTACTGGAGCCGCGGCGCCGAGGCCCTGTCGGGCTACAGCCGCCAGCTGGCGGAATCCTCCACCATCAGCGCGCTGTTGAAGCCGCGCTTTCCGCTGCCCTTCAAGGAGCTCGTAGACCGCCTGCGTGCCGCAGGTACTTGGCGCGGTGAGATCGGCGCCACGACCGCCGATGATCGGGCATCGCCGCGCTCAGCGAGTGGACCTTGTACGACGATCCGCACCTGGGCGATCCGCTGATAATGCAGGTGCATGTCGACATCACCGAACTCAAGCGCACCGAAGCGGCGCTGTTGGCAGCGCGCGCGGCCGTGCAGGACGCCATGCGGCGTGGCGGCGCCGGTACCTGGCGCTGGGACGTGCGCGCGGACTGCATCGAGTGGGACGCTGCAACCGTGTCCTTGCTGGCCGTGCCGCCGGCGCAGTCCACCAGCGGCTCGCAGGGGCTCGATGACGTTTTGCCGCTCGTGCATGAGGACGACCGCGACAAGACCCTGGGCTTGCTGCGCATGGCGGCGAGCGAGGGGTTGGCGCTGCGCTTCGACGCGCGTCTGCTCGATGGCGAAACTGGGCCTCGCTGGATAGGAGTGCGCGGCACGGTCGAGCGTGACGCCGAGGGCGATGTCGCGGCGGTCAGCGGGTGGTGACCGATGTCTCCGCGCGCGTGCTCACCGAGCGCGCATTGGCCGCTTCGCGCGAGGAAGTGCGCGCCTACAGCCAACACCTGGACCAGGCGGTGGAAGCCGAGCGTTTGCACATCGCACGCGAACTGCACGACGAACTGGGGCAGCGCTTGACCACGCTCAAGATCGACCTGCTGTGGCTGTTTGAGCCATGCCGCGGCCGGCGCCGGTGTCGTGGATCGTCTGCAGGGCATGGCCGGCATCATCGATGAAACCATCGCTGAGACGCGTTCCCTGAGCGCCAGCCTGCGACCTATCGGGCTGGAGCAGCTGGGCCTGAAATCGGCGGTGGAAACCATGGTGGCGGGCTTTGCCCTACGCACCGGCATGCAGGCGCGCACCAGTATCGATGGCAGCGTGCACGTGCCGACCGCGCACAAGCTAGCGGTCTACCGCATCGTTCAGGAGGCTTTGACCAATGTCGCGCGTCATAGCGGTGCGAGCGAGGTGGAAGTGTTGTTGGGCAAGATCGATGGCAACGTGCGCATCGAGATCCACGACAATGGCGTGGGCTTGAGCGTGGACAGCGATCAGCGCGCGCGCCTCGGCATCGTCGGCATGCGCGAACGTGCCCGCGCGATCGGCGGCCGCCTCGAGATCGACAGCGAAGAGGGCACCAGCGTAATCCTGGAGATCCCGCAATGAGCGCCGCCTTGCACGTGCTGCTGGCCGACGATCACCCGCTCACGCGCCAGGGCGTGATCAGCGTGTTGCGCCACGCCTTTGCCGATGCCCGCTTCGATGAAGTGAGCAGCGCGGGCGAACTCTTCGCACGTATCGGCGTGGCCGCGCCGGATGTCGTCATCCTCGATCTGTCGCTGCCCGATCGCCACGGCCTCGATTGCCTCGGCGAGCTGGCGCGTCGTCACCCCGCCGTGCCGGTCTTGATCCTGAGCATGCACGCCGAAGACACCTTCGCGCTGCGCGCCCTCGATCTCGGTGCCATGGGCTATCTCACCAAGGATCGCGCCAGCGAAGAGATCGTCGGTGCGGTCAAGCGCATCCGCAGCGGTCGGCGCTACATCAGCTCGGATCTCGCCGAGACGCTGGCGATGCAGCGCAACGCACCGCAGGCCCTGCCGCACGAGGCCTTGTCCGCGCGCGAATTCCGCGTACTGCGTGAACTGGCCCGCGGCGAGCCGCTCATCAGCATTGCGGACCGTCTGGCGTTGAGCCCCAAGACCGTCACCACCTATCGCGCCCGCATCCTCACCAAGCTCGGCCTGGCCAACAATGCCGAGTTGGTGCGCTATTGCATCGAGCACGGGCTGGTCGAATAGCGCCGTCGGCGATCCCCTACACGCGCCGGCAACCCGCCCCGACCCAGGCCCACGACCTGGCCCGCTCCCAGCCCTGGTAGCCAAAGAACACACTGCATCCCGTCTCGAACCCGGTGGGTTGCGCCTATGTATTTGAACCAAAGCCCGCCAGCGGCACGCCGCGTGTTGCTGGTGGATGACTCCGCGGCGGTGCGCGGTCGCCTCGCCGAACTGCTGGAGAATACGCCGGGCATCGCAGCGGTTGCGCAGGCCTGGGACCTCGCATCGGCGCGCGCGGCGCTGGCGGGCAGTCTGCCCGACGTACTCGTACTCGACATGCAGTTGCCCGACGGCAATGGCCTGGATCTGTTGGCTGACATTCGCGACCGAGCGCTGCCGCTCGAGATCATCGTCCTGACCAACTACCCGACGCCGGAGTATCGGCAGCGCTGCCTGGCCCTGGGCGCCCATTATTTCCTCGACAAGACGCTCGAGTTTCAGCGTGTGCCGGCCTTGATCGGCGGTGAGCAGGCCCCTGTCTCGGCGCCGCCTGGCGCCGAGATGGAGCGTCTGCTGACCTTGTTCAACTACCAGATCCTCGACACGCCGGCTGAGCAGTCGTTCGACGATCTGACCGCGTTGGCAGCCCGCGTGTGCGGTGTGCCGGTGGCGCTGATCAGCCTGGTGGACGCCGACCGGCAGTGGTTCAAGAGCCGCTACGGCTTTGCCGCCGAGTACACCACGCGCTCGGTGGCATTGTGCGCCCATGCCATCGAAGCCGACGGACTGTTCGAGGTGGAGGATGCGCGCCGCGACCCGCGTTTTGCCAGCAATCCGCTGGTGCAGGGCGAGCGCGGCGTGGTGTTCTACGCCGGCATGCCGCTCAAGGTCGCCAATGGCCACACGCTTGGTACGCTGTGCGTGATCGACCACGTGCCACGCCGTCTCGATGCGGACCAGCGCGCCGCACTTGCGGCGCTCGCGCGCCAGGCGGTGTTGCAGCTCGAGCATCGGCGCCTGGGCCTGGAACTCCAGCAACAGCACGAGTCGCGCGTCGCGTTGGAACATGCCCTGCAAGGGCTCGCCACCCGCGACCCGCTGACCGGGCTCGAAAATCGCAACGCCTTCCGTCATGCGCTGGCCCAGGCCCTCAGCCTCGCGCAGCGCCGTCAGCAGCGCCTGGCCTGCATCTACTTCGACCTCGACAACTTCAAGCTGGTCAATGACTCGCTTGGTCACCCGATGGGTGACGCGCTGCTGGTGGCGGCGAGCCAGCGAGTCAAGAGTGCGATACGCGAATCGGACGTGTTCGCGCGTCTCGGCGGCGATGAATTCGCGCTGCTGCTGCACGATGTCGGAGACGTCAACGATGTGGCGCACCTTGCGGCCAAACTTCGCGATCTCCTGTGCACGCCCTTCGTGCTCGACCAGCACACTGTACATATTGGCTGCAGCCTGGGAATTGCGCTCGCGCCCGACGACGGCATCGATCTTGATCTTTTGCTTCGGCGCGCCGACATCGCCCTCTACCACGCCAAGGGCGAGGGCAAGGGTGACTTCCGCTTCTACACACCGGAACTCAACGAACGTGTGGTGTCGCGCGTGCGCCTCGAGCAAGAGCTCAGGGCGGCACTCGACAACGAGGAATTCGAGCTGCACTACCAGCCGCAGGTGTCCTGCAACAACGAGCGCGTTATGGGGGTCGAGGCCTTGTTGCGCTGGCCGCGCGAGGACCGTGAACCGCTCGGGCCGGCGGTATTCGTGGCCTTGGCGGAGGAACTGCGGCTCGGTCGCCGCTTGGGCGGATGGGTGTTCGAGCGGGCCTGCGAAGATTTCGCGCGCTGGCGCGCCGACGGGCTGGTGTTGGAGCGACTGGCGGTCAACATCACCGCCAGTCAGCTCTGCGCCGATCTTGTCCACGAGGTGTTGGCTGTCCTGGCCCGGCACGAACTGCCGCCGGCTGTGCTCGAACTCGAAGTGGTCGAGAATCACATCATGCAAGACATCGGCGCGGCGCGCCGTGTCATTCGGCGATTGCGTGAGGCGGGCGTGCGGGTAGCGCTGGACGACTTCGGTACCGGCTTTCCTCGCTGTCGCTGCTGCGCGAACTGGACGTCGATGCGGTCAAGGTCGACCGCGTGTTCATCGAGCGCGTGCAGTGCGGCGACGGCGACACCGCCATCGTCTCGGCGGTCATCGCGCTCGCGCACCGGCTGGGACTGCGTGTCACCGCCGAAGGCGTCGAACAGTCTGCCCAGCTCGTTGCGCTACGCGCGATGGACTGCGACGACTATCAAGGCTTCGTCGCCAGCCCGGCATTGCCGGCGACCGCGCTGGTGGCGATGTGTCGCGACTGGCTGGCCTGAACGGACTGCCCTCATAAAATTCTGCTGGAGCCCTCTCATGGATCAACGTGTATCTATCACTGCGCCCTCGGGCCTGCCACCTCCCATCGTTCCCGCCCTGCTCTCCCTGGTGGCGGACGGGCAGGGGCATGTGAAAGCGGTCAGCTACGGGCTGTGCCAGTTGTTGGGTGTGGACAGCGCGCGCATGCTTGAACGAGGCGCACAGGAAATCGAGGGCCGCCTGCGCGAGCCGGCGCCATGGGCGGCGATACGCGCCGCCTTGGTCGCTGGTGAGGACTGGCACGGTCTGCTGGAATTGGAGGGCGCTGATGGACAGTCCCACCATGTCGAGTGTCTTGTCATCGGCTTTGCCGTTGCCAGCGACGAGCGACCGCTGTACGCCGCCATCGGCCACGAAGTCGTGCCGGCCGCGCCAGTGGTGCACGCCAACCGTCTGCGCATGCTGGGACAGGTCGCGGCCGGCGTGCTGCACGATCTGAACAATGTCATCGCGGCGGTGCTCGGTCACGCTGAACTGGCGCGCCGCCACGCGCTTGCGGGCCGCCTGCCGCGACTCTCCCGCAGCCTCGACGAAGTCACGGCGGCCGGTGAGCTGTGTCGCGACATCTCAAGTGGCCTGCTCGACCTGTTGCGCGAGCGGCCGCGCGCCACGCAAGGTCCTGTGCGGCTGGATCAAGCGGCCCATGCGCTGGCCCGTCTGTTGCGACCGACGCTGGCCGAGCACACGGAGCTGCAGGTGGCCGCCGACACGCCGGTCGTCGGCGTGGGCATCAGTCTGGTGGCGGCGGAGCAGTGCCTGCTCAACTTGGTCGTCAATGCGCGCGATGCGCTCGGTGATCGAGGTGGTGCCATCACCTTGCTTGCGACCTTGGCCCAGGTATCCGCGGGGCGCTGCGCAGTGTGTGCACAGGCGGTAGAAGGTGAGTGGGCGGCCCTGGTGTGCGACGACACCGGGCCGGGGCTGCCGCCTGATTTTCTGTCCCGTGCCTTCGAAGCCTTCGCTACCACGCGCGGGCGCAGTGGCGGCAGTGGACTTGGGCTTGCCATCGTCGCGCAACTCGTGCACGACGCACGCGGCCATGTCCTGTTCGCTTCGCGTCCGCGCGAAAGCACGCGCTTCACCCTGTTGTTCGAACCCGCTTAGCTGGCGGGTGAAAAACGTAGCGAGCGAAGGCAGTTCGTGTCCTGCCGGCGCGCAGGAACCGCAGCGTATACGGAACGCCCGACATGCGGCGCCGGGACGAAATGGCGCAGTAGATTTTCACCAGCCTAGATGGACAGGCAGGACCGATAAGCGGCGCCCTGCCTCGCCCGACATGGGGCGCGCGAAATGGCCGGGCCAGTACGAGCGCGCTCCACGCTTCTGAGGGTGGCAGGCGCCGGGTCCCCGCAGAAAGAGACTGTTGAGATCCGGTACCGCTATCTGCACCGGGTTGTGGATGGCATCGCCCAGGAAGATTGCCGAGTCTCCCCCGTGCGTCAAGCGCAGACCGATATGGCCGGGCGTGTGGCCCGGTGTCGGTACGACGGTCATGAGTTCGTTCAGCGCATGCTCGCCCGTCACCATCAACGCCTGGCCGCTTTCGATGACCGGCAGCACGCTGTCCTGGTAGACCTCGAAGAACAATGGTGGCTCGTCGGGGACGAGATTCTCCGGCGCGTAGCGTGCGTACTCCTCGCGCGAGAACACGTACTTGGCATTGGGGAAGGTTGGCACCCAGCGCCCATTCTCGAGCCGCGTGTTCCAGCCGACGTGATCGACATGCATGTGGGTGCACAGCACGAGATCGATGTCCTCCGGCGCGAGGCCGGCGGCGGCGAGACGCTCGAGATAGGGGTTGTTCAACTGGTGGGCAAGCAGGAAGTCCGGCCGCTCCTTGTGATTGCCGAGACAGGTGTCGACCAGCACGTTCAGCTTGCCGTGGCGGATGACGAAGGACTGGAAGATGCACGGCATGCGAAAGCCTTCGATATCGAAGAACGGCGCGAGCCAGGACGCGTGTTCGTCGAGGGTGGCCTGCTCGAGCTCGGGAAAGAATTCACGGCCGTCGAAGTGGACCATGGTTTCTTCGATGCGCAGTACCTCGGCGGCGCCGACGGTGAAGCGGTTCATGGTGGGGGCCTCATGGGTGACAGGCGGCCGTCATCCGGCCTTGCTCAAAGTGAAACCGCGATAGCCGTCGTCCGCGACTTGCTGGCAGATGTCGCGGTAGGGGCCGACGCCGCCGAGATAGGACACGAAGCGGCGTGGCTTGCCCGGAATATTGGAGCCCATGTACCAGGACTCGACCTTGGTCATGAGGGTCGGCGCCGCCACTTCGCCCACGTGGCGCGTCCATTCTTCTTCGGCGGCGGGCTCGGCTTCGATGAGCGCGACATCGTTGCGGCGCATGTATTCCAGGCAATCGCTGATCCACTCGACATGCTGCTCGATGGAGATCGGCATGTTGCTCAGCACCGACGGACTGCCGGGGCCGGTGATGGTGAAGAGGTTGGGAAAGCCGTGGCTGGCGAGGCCGAGGTAGGTCAGCGGGCCATCGGCCCATTTGTCCTTCAGCGCCATGCCGCCGCGGCCGCGGATGTCGATGTTGAACAGCGCGCCGGTCATGGCATCGAAACCGGTGGCGAACACCAGCATGTCCAGCGGGTAGTCATCGGTGCTGGTGCGTAAACTCGTCTCGGTGATCTCGACTATTGGCGCGCTGCGCACATCGACCAGCGTGACGTTGTCGCGATTGAAGGTCTCGAAGTAACGCGTGTCCAGTGGCGGGCGCTTGGTGCCGATGGGATGATCGCGTGGCGTGAGCAATTCGCGCGTCTTGGGATCCTTCACGGTCTCGGCAATCTTGCGTCGCACGAAACTCGCCAGGGTCTCGTTGGCGGCGGCGTTGGTATAGAGATCCTCCCAGGCGTTGAACATGATGGCGAAGCCGCCCTTCTGCCAATCGGCCTCGTAGATGGCCTCGCGCTCCGCATCGCTCACATCGAAGGCCGAGCCCGCTTTCATGGCGTAACGCTGGCCGAGCGTGGTGTGAATGATGCTGTCGTGGATCTCGCGGTAATGGGCCTTGACCTCGTTCCGCTCGGCGTCCGTCATCACGCGGTCGCGGGCCGGAATGCTGTAATTGGGCGTGCGCTGGAACACGTACAGATGCGCGGCGCTCTCGGCGATCACCGGGATGGCCTGGATGCCGGTGGAGCCGGTGCCGATCACGCCCACCCGTTTGCCGCTGAAATCCACGCCGTCCTGCGGCCAGCGCGCGGTGTGGTGCCACTCACCCTGGAAACGTTCGAGACCCTTGAAGTCGGGGATCTCGTAGTCGGACAGACAACCGACCGCCGTGACGAGATAACGCGAGGTCAAACGCTCGCCGTTGCTGAGTACTGTGGTCCAGTTCCGCGCAGCTTCGTCGAAGTGCGCCGACAACACCCGCGTGTCGAAAGTGATGTCGCGGCGCAAGTCGAAGCGGTCCGCCACGTGTTGCAGGTAGCGCAGGATCTCGGGCTGGTCCGGGTAGCGTCGCGACCAGTTCCAGTCCTGCAACAACTGGTCATCGAAAAAGAAGCAATACACCTCGCTCGGTGAATCGCAGCGCGCGCCCGGGTAGCGGTTCCAGTACCAGGTGCCGCCCACGTCGTCGCCGGCTTCGATCACGCGCGTGGTGTAGCCGCGCTTGCGCAGTTGGTAAAGCATGCCGAGACCGGAAAAGCCGGCGCCGATGACGACCACGTCGAGCACGTCGGCGGCGTGGGCCGCCACGGAAGAGGGCGAGGTGGGCATGGGGTGTTTTCCTCCGTTGTGCGGGACGGCGATGCCAGGCGCGAGAAGGCTGGGGAAGGACCGGCACGGGTGGGGCTCGCCCCTGCCGTGTCGTCGTTTGAAAGTAACACCCGCTTAGCAGGCTCACAAGGCGAAGGCCTTGCCGGTCGGACGCCCATTAGAACGCAGCGAACCAAACGCGCTGCGTTCAAATCGAGGTGTGCTCAGTCCGCCAGCAGCCCCGCGTCGCCCAAGCCCCGTGTAATCCGCGCGCTCGCATCGGCGTCGCCCGCCATCACGCGCACGTAGCCCACGAAGCGCGCCGGCGTGAGGCCCTGGTTGATGGCGCGTGCGCGTGCCACCGCTTCGCGTGCGCTTTCGGCGTCGCCCAGTGCGCCGCGCGCGGACGCAAGGCACATCCAGCCGCGCGCGAAATCGGGCGAGACGCTGACCGCGTGGTCGAGCAGCGCGCTGGCCTCGGCATAGCGTTCGAGATTCATGTTGGCGATGCCCTTGAACATCTGCCACAACCACGCGCAGGGATGATCGGGTGACAGGCCGAGGATGCGATCGGCGATGACGATGGCTTCTTCGGCCTCGGCCACGCTGCCGAACGCCAGCGAGCGCGCGAGGAAGCCCCATTCCATCAGGTCGTGGGGCGAAAGCTGGGTGCCACGGCGCAGCACTTGTATGGATTTCACACGCTCGCCGAGCTCCACCCACACGCGCCCCGCGTACATCAGCACGTCCGGCTGATCGGCGCCGCGCTGCAGCGCCTGTTCGATGGCGGCGCGCGCCGCGTGACGGGCGGCCTCGGGATCGGCGGCACTGGCGGTCGAGACGCCGTCCATCAGGAGCGCTGCGTACAAGGCCTGGGCCAGCGCGTAGTCGGGGTCGAGCTCGGTGGCCTTGCGCGCCAGTTCCATCGCCGCCTGGTTCGCCGCCGGTCCGCGCCCCACCATGTAGTCGTGGCGCGCACGTTGCGTGAGGCTCCAGGCGTCGAGGTTGCCGGTATCGGGCGGCCGGTTGATGACCTCGGCGCGGTAGGCTTCGCCGCCCAGCGCGGCGGCCACGTGGCTGGCGATGTCTTCCTGCACGGCGAGGATGTCGGCGATGGTGCGTTCGTAGACCTTGGTCCACAGCACGCGGCCGCTGGCCGTTTCGCAGAACTCGGCGATGACACGCAAACGCTCGGCGCTGCGCCGCACGTTGCCGGTCACCAGGTAGCCGACACCGAGACGGGCGCCGATCTCGGCGACCGTGAGGGCAGTCTGGCGCAGGGCGAAGGAATCGGAGCGCGGCGTGACCATCAGGCGCCCAGCGCGACTCAAGGCCGAGATCAATTCGCAGCTCAAGCCGTCGGCGAGATAGGCGTCGTTGCCATCGCTGGAAAGGCTGTCGAAGGGCATGACCGCGACCGGTATGGACGACTGTCCGTGGCCGGGGCGCGCCGGCGTCGCGCTGACCGCTGCACTGACCGTGGGGGCTTTCAGCGCCGTTGCCGCGCCATCGTCGCGCCGACGCAGCAGCTTCGGCACCGAGTGTCTCGCCAACGGGCTCAGAAACGCACCCAGCAAAGCCACGATGCCGGCCATGCCGGACAGCAGGTTCGCGTGCAACTCTATCCACTCTTGCATGGTGGCGGCCGTCTCTGTCGCGATGAAGCAAAGTGTAGGGAACGGCGAGGTGCGGCCGCGGTATGCACCGCGCGGGTGGCGGGCGCGGGCGTGGCCGTTGTTATAGAGGGCTGGCTGGAATTTGTACACGACTGCTTTCGGCCGTGCCCAGGATTCGAGTCGGGATGGCGCGGAGCGAGGCGCCGCCGCGCCGCCGGTGGCCACGTTCAGCGATGGCCCGCGGCGGGATGCGCGACGCCGTATGCAGGCGTGGTGCGCGCTTCAGTTCCCCGCTTGCGGTAGCGCAAGCAAACCCTTGGTGCGCGCGTCACTGCACCACGATCTGGCCTCGCCATTCCCTTTTTTCGAGATTGACTTCGCCCTGTATGCAACTCGAGTGCATCTCGGTGTCGGTGTGGAACATGCCGGCACCGTTGGTGCGCCATCGGCCCGGGCCGACGAATTCATAGCTGCCGTTCCAGGTGCCGGAAAGATTGCTGCCGTCGGCGGGCATGCCGAAGCCGTCGTAGTGCCAGGCGCCGCCCTTGTTGGCGCCCGCCACCACCATGGTGCCGGCGAAAGGCCCATAGGCACCGGCCTCGCCCTCGACATTCACCGCCGTGGTGAGCATGCCCGCGGCGTTCCGCGAGACGGTCATGGAAGTGATGCTTGCGCGAAATTCGATAGCGCCGGTTGGTGTGGTCATGGTCGGTCCCTCTCGTTTTTGAATGTTCTTCTGTGTGGCAGGCAACGCCGCAGGCGACGAGCGCCACCAGAAAAAAATCGACCACGCGCACGGCAATTACAAGGCAATCAAAAGCGCGGCGGTTCAAGTTTGATGAAACTTTGATGACCGAACGCCGCGGCTTGGCGATGATGGGCCCGACGCGCCTGCAGCTGTGAAGACAGGTCGTCACCCCTCGAGAAACGTGAAGCCACGCAGACTCGCCGGGTATTGGTCGACCTCCTGGCCGGTGGCTTGGAACAGGGCCTCGGACAAGGCCGGAATGAACGGCGGCACGCCCACTTCTCCGACGCCGGTTGGATGATCGAGTGGACTATCGATGAGATAAACGTCGACATCGGGGGTGTGGCGCATCGCGGCTATCGCGTAATCCGTGAAGTTGCTTTGCTTGGCGCGGCCGTTGACTATTTCAACCTGTTGGCCGAGGAAGGCCGAGAGCGCGAACGCGACCGCGCTGTAGACCTGGGCCTTGACCAGTTCCGGGTTGATGACCAGGCCGCAATCGAAGGCCGCGGTCACCCGCTGGAAGTCCAGGCGTGAACCGTTCTTGATGATTTCCACCACGTAGCCGCATACCGATCCGAAAGACGCATGTACCGCCATGCCGCGGAAGACCTTGGCGGCGGCCGCGGCTTTCCAGTCGGATTCGCGTTCCAGGACGTCGAGCACGCCCATGACGCGCGCGGTCTTGGCCGCCTCTTTGCCTGCCAACAGCCGACGGCGATATTCAAACGGATCCGCGCCGACCAGGCGCGCCAGGCGATTGATGATGCCTTCGACCGCCGGCCCGTTATGTGAATCCGCCTCGCCGCGTTGCCAACAGACCGACACCGCGTGGCTGGGGCTATGCAGCTGGTAGTCGACATTGGGCCCGGCGTAGAGGTTGTCCAGCAATCCCTCCACGGAAAACCGATCGAAGCCGTCGGCATTGGCCGATGCCTCGAAAAACGTGCCCTTGGTGATCGACGCACAGACCACTTTATGCAGCCAATGCATAGGCAAGCCGCGCGCATCGAGGCCGACGCTGTAGCGGTGCAGTGCCATCGGCCGATAGAGACCGCCTTGAATGTCGTCCTCGCGCTGCCAGGTGAGTTTGATTGGGACGTCGAGTCCCGCGCTCTGCGCCACCTGCACGGCCTCGACCAGGTAGTCGGCTTGGGGCGAGGCGCGGCGCCCGAAGCTGCCGCCCAGCCATTGGGTATGGATAGAAATCTTGGCTGCGGGAATGCCGGTGGCCTTCTCGATGTTCGGCACGTCGATACCCTGGAACTGGGTGCCGCACCAGATCTCGCAAGCGCCATCCTTGACCCGCGCCGTGGCGTTCAAGGGCTCCATGGGCGCGTGGGCCAGGAACGGAAAACGCATCTCGCCATCAAGACGTTTATCCGCCTCCTCCAGGCGCACGCTGCCTTGGCGTTGGAAAGACGTGCCCTGTGTGTCGGCGAGCGCGGCGTATTCGCGCCACAGATCGGCCGACGAGACTTTTGCAAAGGCGCCGTCATCCCACTTGATGTCGAGGGCGTCGCGCGCCTGCCGGGCTTGCCAATAGGTGTCGGCGATCACCGCCACGCCGGTCGGGATGCGCACCACCTTGCGCACGCCCGCCATGCCTTCGGCACGACGGCTATCCACCGCGAGCAACTTGCCACCGAACACCGGCGCATGCGCGATGGCGGCGTGCAGCATGCCGGGCAGCATCACATCGATGCCGAACCTCGCCGTGCCGTTGCTTTTCACGAGCCGGTCGAGTCGCGGCATGCCGCGGCCGATGAGCGTGAACTGCTGTCGTTCCTTGAGCTTCACGGCGGTGGGCGGCGTGAGCGTGGCCGCCTTCGCCGTGAGTTCGCCAAAACTCGCCTGGGCGCCGGTGGCGGGATCCGACACGCGCGAGTTGGCCGCGACCAGGCGCGCGACCGGCACCTGCCATTGTTCCGCCGCGGCCGCCAGCAGCATGGCACGCGCGGTGGCGCCGATCTCCCGCAGGTATCGCCACTGGCTGCTGAGCGAAGTCGATGCACCGACCGCGATCACTCCCCAGTCGCGGTGATTGAACGCCGGGTCCAGCGAGTCCAGATGCTCGGCGACGACATGCTTCCAGTCGGCATCCAGTTCATCGGCCAACACCTGCGCCATGCCGGTATAACTGCCACAGCCGAGGTCCGCGTGCGGCATGATGATGCGCACGCTGTCGTCGGCATCGATGCGCAGCAGCGCACTCGGCGAGAAAGATGCCGACGGCGTGGGCGCCGCCAGCGCACGGCGCGACGGCATGACCAGGCCAAAGGTCAACACCGCGGCGCCTGCCAGGAAAGCGCGGCGTCCGAGTTGCAGCTCAGCCATGGGTGCCGGCCTTTGCTGCCTGCCTGATGGCGGCTCGCACCAGTTGGTAGGTGCCGCAACGGCACAGGTTGGTGATCCTGGCGGCGATGTCGGCGTCGGTGGGATTGGGGATCTCCTTCAGCAAAGCCACCGCCGCCATGATCATTCCCGACTGGCAGTAGCCGCATTGCGCGACATTGAGTGCCGCCCAGGCGCTCTGGACGGGATGGAGTGGGGCGGCGGTGAGGCCTTCGATGGTGGTGATTTTCTTGTCGCTGGCGATGCCACTGAGCGGCGTGCCGCAGCTACGCGTGGCAACGCCGTCGACCAGCACCGTGCAGGCACCGCACGCCATCACCCCGCAGCCATACTTGGTGCCGGTCAACCCCAGCGTATCGCGCAGCGCCCACAGTAGCGGCGTGGACGGCGCCAGCTCGACCTCGTGGACCTGCTCATTGACCGTCAGGCGTTGCGTCATTGCTCTCTCCTTGGCGTGATGCGGCGGCCATCAATGGTGGTGAGCCGCGGTCGTGAAGTCGATGGTGTCACGTCGGATTACCTCAAGCGCCGCGGGCGATGGCCGCCAGGTTGTCCGGCGCGAAGAACTGTTGCGGGCAGGTAGCGCCACTCAACAGACCGAGGAAAGCGGTGGTGGCGGTCGGCTGGCTTGCGATCGCCTGGAAGAGCGCGCGCTCCTGAGTGTCCTGCGCGGCGAAGCCTGCCATCTGCACCGTCATGTGATGACGCGGCACGAGTCGCGCGTCGCGTCGCGCGTGCCATTGTTCGAGGCCGGCGGTCATGTCCTGCTCACCACGCAGGCCTGCGTCCAGCGCCTGCGTGCATTCGTCGGCGTCGATGAACGCGTCGGATATGCCTTGCGCGGTGCAGGGGTCTTTCTTGTGCCCGGCGTCGCCCACCAATACCCAGCCGGGGCCGTGGGGTACGCGCAGGAAATTGCGTGTCGAACGCGTTCGCAAGGGTTCGGTGAGCGTGGCGCGCGCCACTTGTTCGGCGAGCGCCGGGGCGAGTTCCTGAATGCGTGCGTAGTAGTCCACCTCGGCGCTGACCGCGAGGGACTTGTACACGGGCATGGCCCAATTGACGCCGACCAGCGTCTGCTTGCTTGCGGTCGGTCCCCAGTAGAGTCCGACGCCCGGCCGGGTATGAAAGCGCAGCCGGTCGCTAGTCAGATCGGCCCAGTAGCTCCACACGGTCACTTGCTGCGCGGGGGCTTCGTGATAGTGCGGCGCGTCGACGAGCTTGGCGACGGTGGACGCCGGGCCGTCGGCGCCGATGACCATGCGCGCTTGTAACGATCGCCTGTGGCCGTGTGCATCCTGCACGAGCGCGCCGACCACGCGCTGCCCGTCGCGCAGGAGATCGACCAAGCGGGTGTCCGGCAGGTAGTCCACGCCGGCCGCGATGGCCGCGTCGACCAGCAAGGGATCGATGACGAAGCGTCGCGGACCGAAGGCGCGGGCGTCGCCATCGACGGCCGGCGGCGTTCCTTCGATACGCACGAAGCCGAAGTCGAATTCATAGCGATCGAAGCCCGGGCATGCCGCCTCGAGCCGCGGCAGCAGTCCCCATCGACGCAGCCGGGCCACCCCTGGCGCCTGCAGAAAATGGGTTGAATGCTTCATTTCCTCGTCCCGCGCCGCCTTGTCCAGCATCAGCACCCGGTGTCCCTGGCGCGCCAGCAGCATGGCGGTGCTGGCGCCCGCGCAGCGCGCGCCGACCACGATTACATCGTGCATTCCCTTCCCCCCGACGAAGCCACGGCCCTTGGCGCGCGTGAACGACACCCCTTACCTAGCGTAGACCACTCATGCGAGTGGGGCGCGGGCGATGGATGGCCGTGAATCTAGAGCGAACATTCGACAAGCCGATGGCAGCGGCGGCATCGGATCAGCTCCCGATGGTGATCATTGCTGCTCCAGCTTGAATTCCGCTTCGAGTTTCATCCGCTGGCTTGAGTCATAGGAACTGATGGCGCCGACGCCGCAGGTCTTTCAACGGCCCGCGCCCAGGGAAAATCTGGGCACCTGGGAGTATTCGGCGTCACTGCCGCGTGATGACCACGTGCGTGGCGAGGGGCGATGCCGCCTGTTCGGTGCAGGCGTAGCCGAGGCTCGGCAGGTTCACGCCATCGAACAAGCGTTCACCCGCGCCGAGAAGGACGGGCGCGATGGCGATATGGAGTTCATCCACCAGGCCTAGGCGCAAGTATTGTTGGATGACATTGACGCCGCCTCCCAGCCTCACGTCCTTGCCGGCGGCGGCCTCGCGCGCCTGGGCCAGGGCGTCGACGATGCCAGAGGTTACGAAATGGAAAGTCGTCCCTCCTTCCATGACCAACGGCGCCCGTGCGTGATGCGTCAGTACGAAAACGGGCACGTGGTACACAGGGTTTTCGCCCCACCAACCGCGCCAGGATTCGTCGGGCCACGCGCCGCGCACGGGACCGAACATGTTCCTGCCGAGGATCCAGGCGCCGATGTTCCTGAAGCCACGCGCGGCGAATTGCTCATCGACACCGTCGCTTGCTCCGCCGTCGCTACCGAGCACCGCTTTTTGGAAGGTTCGCGTGGAAAATGCCCAGGCGTGCAGCGAGGTTCCTCCCACCCCCAGCGGGTTGTCGAGGTCCTGGTCGGGGCCGGCACCATAGCCGTCAAGTGAAATCGTGAAGCTCTCCACGCGGAGTCTGGACATGGGATTTCCTCGCTGCGAGTGGCTGGCCGGACACCGTCGAGCCGACGCGTTGAATTCAAGACGTGCAGGCCGAGCTTACAGCAGGCGCGCTCGGCGAGCGCGCCGGGGACTTGGCGAGCACCAGCCTACCTATGGCGCTGGCCGCAGGAAGGGCCGTCTTCAAGGATGGCGAGAGGGGCTGTGAGCGCCTGTCGGACAGTCCTCTGATATTGCCGCCCCCGCGTTCTTGCACGAGGCCGGTAGCGGACGCCGATTCACTTGCTGTCCCAGTAATCGGTGGCCCGCACGATCTGCCCGTCGCGATGCTGGAGGATGGCGGCGCCCCTGACGCTCCAGGCGTCCTTGCCTGTGCCGGCCTTCATGGTCCACTCGACGGCCGCGGCGTGGTCGCCAATTAAGATGCTGGTCGGCTCGACCGTGACGCCGGGCGAGGACTGCAGGAATTTCGTTGCGAAGGCGCGGACCTCGGTGGGGCCGGTGGCAAGCTCGCCGGTGGCGACGTCTTCGTAGACGGTGTCGGGCGCAAAGTAGCTCATGACTTCTTCGACCTTGCCGCTCGACCACGCGGCGTAATAGGCGCGCAGGCGCGCTTCGCTGAGTTCGGCGGCGGTGGCGAGCTGGGCGTTTGCGAACAGCGCAACGCTCAGCGTGAAGCTCACAAGGAATTCGCGGGTGGTCGGCATGGAGAGTCTCCTTGAAGGTGAGTGCACTGGGGTGGTGACGCTGGTGTATTGCTCCGGCCTGGCGCCGATTGACGGCGCAGGCGTTCAGTGTTCGGTGTTCGCGCGACGCCCAAGTCGCGTGCGCGTCTCGGCCGAGGCGCCTGGCCCTGGCGCGGCGCTGATGTCTTCAATTTTCAGCTCCCGGCCGTCGCGGTTGGTGACGCGCAGGCGCGGAAGCCGGCGCCCGGTGGCCCGTTCGCGCAGGACCAAGGGTTCGTTGCCGCGCCCGAACACCCATTCGTCGGACCACTCGCGCAGCGCCATCAGCACCGGCAACAGCGCACGGCCCTTGGCGGTGAGGTGGTATTCGTAACGATCGCCGGCCGTACCGGCGGCGACGCGCTCGAACACGCCATGCTCGACCAGGCGACGCAGGCGCGTGGTCAGGATGTTCTTGGCAATGCCGAGGCTGCGCTCGAATTCGCCGAAACGCCGTGCACCGAAGAACGCGTCGCGCACGATCAGCAGCGTCCACCAGTCGCCCAAGGCTTCCAGCGCCTGGGCAACGCCGCAATTCATGTCCCCGAAGCGTTTGCGTCCCATGAGATCAGTGATTCCACCAGGCACGGTCTGAACAGGCGCGCAGATCGAGTTCGAACGTCCAGGTCGAGCGATGCTGACGCGCGAGATGAAGATACGTCTCGGCGACCTGCTCGGGCAACAGCAGGCCATCGTGTTCGTTGCCGCGCGATTCGCGCAGCGCCTGGAACAACTCGGCGCCCAGCAATTTGCCGAGCGTATCCGGTGCATCCACCGGTCCATCGATCACGATATGCGCCACGTGGATACCCTTGGCGGCGAATTCGGCGTTGAGCGATTGGCACAGCATGCGTCGGCCGCCCATCGCCGCGGCATGGGAATGCTGACCGCCGTTGCCACGCATGGCGGCGGTTGAAGATGTGACCAACAATGTGCCGTGGCCGCGCGCCTGCATGGATGGAAACAACGCGGACGCCAGGCGGAACAGGCCGAAGGTGCCGATGCGCCAGCCGGTTTCAAAAGCCTTCAGCGAAGTCTCGGCCAGCGCGCGATCACCAATCTGCGCACCGAGGTTGTACACCGCGACCTCGATGGGACCAATGTCCGCCTCGACGCGGGCAACGAGGTCTTCCAGGCTGCCTGGTTCGACGGCATTGAGCAGAAAGCCGCTCGCGGCATGGCCATCCTGGTGGATGTTCTCCACCAGCGCGTCGAGCCCGGCCTGATCGCTGTGACGGCACAGCACCGCGTGATAACCCTCGCGTGCGAATCGTCGCGCAACGTTGCCGCCGATCCCGGCGCCGGCGCCTATGACCAGGCAAACAGGTGTCATGGGTCTCTCCTCGGTTGGTTCATCGCGGGGGCGAGTTTTAGGTTGCATTAAACAACCATATAGTTTCATCATGCAACCTTCTAAAGCGCGGAGCCGGAAAATGACACAGCCGACAAATGTCTTGCAGAGAGATACAGCATTGATCGTGGGCGGCGGGCCGGGCATCAGCGCGAGCTGCGCGCGACTGTTCGCAGCCGAGGGTATGCAGGTCGCCGTGGCGGCGCGAGACCCGAGCAAGCCCGTGTTGAAAACACTGGAACAGCAACACGGCGTGCGCCGTTATGCCTGTGACGCCGGCGTTGCGGCGGATGTCGAGCGCCTGTTCCGCGAGGTCACGTCCGATCTTGGCGCGCCGACCCTGGTCATACACAACATCGACGGCCGCGTTGCCGCCGTGTTTGGCAAGAGCATCACCGAGGCGGCGCCCGAGGTCGTGCTCGAAACCCTCCACAACGCCGCGTTCAGCGCTTTCCTGGTCGCGCAGCAGGCCGCACGCGTCATGCTGTCGAATCCGCCCGCGGCAAGCGGCGCCAAGGGCACCATCATCTTCACCAACGCCAGCGCGGCGCTGAAGGGATACGCCAAGAGCGGCGCCTTCGCCATGGCCTGCCACGCCAAGGCCGGGCTCGCGCAAAGCATCGCGCGGGAATTGATGCCGCAGGGCATCCACGTCGCCAACGTACCGATAGACGCGGCCATCGGCTGGACACAGGACGATGGTTCTCGCGCCCATCGACTGGCCGGCACGTCCGTCGATGACAATCTTGCCGACCCGGACCGCATCGCCGAACTCTACCTGCAGCTCCATCGACAGCATCGCTCGACCTGGGCCTTCGAGGTCGTGCTCAGGCCGTGGCTGGAAAAGTGGTGACCGCCGGGCGGCGTCGGTCAGAGCGCGAAGCTCAAGGGATTTTCCAGGTCCGCGCGTACGCCGCCGAGAAACTCGGCCGCATCGGCGCCATTGATGACGCGGTGGTCGAAGCCGAGCGTGAGCGACAGGCAGCGACGGATGGCAATCTGGCCGTCGACCACGGCGGGCGTGTCGAGCAGTGCGCCGACGCCGAGGATGGCGACCTCGGGCCAGTTCACCAATGGCTGAAGACTGTCGACACCGTGGCTGCCCAGGTTGGAAATCGTGAAGCCCGCGCCCTGGTAGGCGGCGAGCGGCAGCTTCTGTTCGCGCGCGCCGACTATCAGCTCGTCGAGCTGCGTGGCGAGTGCTTTGAGACCGTGCGTCAACGGATCTCGTAACACCGGCACCACCAGGCCGCGCGACGAGGTGACGGCCATGCCGACATTGATGTACTGGCGATACACCAACGCCTGGTGCTCGGCGTCGTAGGCAGTGTTGAAACGCGGGTGGGCCACGAGCTGCCTCGCCACCGCGCGCACGATCAGCACGTTCAGGGTCAGCGGCGCCTCGCTCGCGGGCTGCGCGCGACGCATCGCGCGCCGGGCCGCTTCGAGGGAGGTCAGGTCCGCGCTTGCCTGTATCCATGCGTGGGGGATCTCGCTCGCCGCGCGCGCCATGTTCCTGGCGGTCGTTTGCGCGATGCGCGGCAAGGGTTCGCTGCGTACCGGGCCGAAGGCAGCGAGAGCGGGCAAGGGCGTGCAGGCGGGGTCGTTGCTGCCACGGTTTTCGATCTTGGAGCGGGCATGACGTCGCACATCATCGCGACTGATGCGCGTGCCGGGCCCGCTGCCGCTCACCTCGGCAAGATCGATGCCCAACTCGCGGGCCTCACGCCGCGCCGCGGGGCCGGCCGGAAGAATGTGCCTCCGCTGGGAGGTCGGCGCGACCGTCGACGCGGCGCAAGCGCTGCCCGCGGAGGTCGCCACCGGACCCCATGAATGATCGCGCGCCGTTGTCACGGACATGCTGGACGCTCCGCATTCGACAACAGTGGGTGCCTGCGCCGACGATGCGCTGGCGTCGTCAGCCGCTTGTGAAGACGCGTTGCCGTCGTTCGCCAGCATGGTTGCGAAGCGCGTCCCGCCGGCGAGGGTGTCGCCGACGGCGATGGCCAGCTCGAGAATGCGGCCGGCGCATTCGGCGGGCACCTCCATCGTGACCTTGTCGGTCTCCAATTCGAGCAGGCTCTGACCCGCCAATACCTCGCAGCCCACGCTCACGAGGATGGCGGTGACGGTGCCTTCCAGCGCGGCTTCGCCGAGGTCCGGTATGGTCAGCACTTTGGCTTGCGCGCTCATCTCAGCGCTCGGCGGCCGCCGGTGCGTCGGCGTCGATGGCGAAGTCGCGGATCACCGCCGCCATTTCAGCGCTGGTGGCGGCGCCGCCGCGCCGCAGTCCATCGAGCGCGGCGAGCACGATATGCGGCGGGTCCACTTCGAAATAGCGGCGCAGGGATTCTCGTGTCTCGCTCACGCCGTAGCCATCGGTGCCCAGCGCGGAAAACTCGCCGGGCA
Source organism: Pseudomonadota bacterium (assembly GCA_016719885.1). Classification (NCBI taxonomy): domain Bacteria; kingdom Pseudomonadati; phylum Pseudomonadota; species Pseudomonadota bacterium. The sequence goes on from JADJYF010000004.1 coordinate 359,266, forward strand.
CCCAGGGCGCGATGGCGCCTGCATAGGCGCGCATGTAGTCCGACACCGCCACGAATGCACCGCTCTCGCCGGCGAGCACTTGGCAAAGATAAGGCAGGCGCGGCGCTTGTTCGGGATGCAGACGATTCCAGCGTTCGCAGGCCAGGCCGTCACGCTGCAGCTCGTTGAAGCTGGTCACGCTCCACACGTCCACGCTGCAGCCGCGTTCTTCCAGCAGTGGCACGGCGGCGAGCGCCTGCTGCATCAGGCTTCCACTCGCCAGAAGGTGCACGCGGCGTGTCGTCCCGTCGGTGTCATCAGCCTTCCTGTAGCGATAGATGCCGCGCAGGATGCCTGCGCAAAGATCTTCGCGCGGCAGCGGCGGCATTGCGTAGGCTTCGTTGTAGACGGTGATGTAGTAGAAGATGGCTTCGCCCTTCTCGTACATGCGTTCGATGCCATCGCGAATGATCAACGCGAGTTCATAGGCGAATGCCGGGTCGTAACTCTTGAGGTTGGGCACGGTATTCGCCACCACCTGCGAGTGGCCGTCCTGGTGCTGCAGGCCCTCGCCGTTGAGCGTGGTGCGTCCCGCGGTACCGCCCAGCAGAAAGCCGCGCGCCAGCATGTCGCCGCAGGCCCAGATCATGTCGCCCACGCGCTGGAATCCGAAGATCGAATAGAAGATGTAGAACGGGATGGTCGGTACGCCGTGCACGGCGTAGGCCGTGCCCGCCGCGAGGAACGAAGCCATGGCGCCGGTTTCGCAGATGCCTTCCTGCAGGATCTGGCCATCGACCGCTTCCTTGTAGGGCAACAGCGAGCCGGCATCCACCGGCGTGTAGTTCTGGCCTTCCGGCGCGTAGATGCCGGCCGCCTTGAACAGCGCGTCCATGCCGAAGGTTCGCGCTTCGTCGGGCACGATGGGCACCACGTAGCGGCCGATGTCGGGATCCTTCAAAAGCTTGGTGAGCAGGCGCACGACCGCGGCGGTGGTCGACACGGCGCGCTGGTTCGAGCCCTGCAGGAATTCCGCGAAGCGTTCGAGCGGCGGCGCTTGCAGACGCGGGCAGGCCACCTCGCGGCTGGGCAGAAATCCGCCCAAGGCCTGGCGATGGCTCTTGAGGTATTCGATCTCCGCGCTGTCGTCCGCCGGCCGATAGAACTCCGCGCGTGCCATCGCATCGGCGGTCAGCGGAATGCCGTAGGAAACCGCGCAGCGTTCGCGTTCTTCCCGTTTGAGATTCTTCTTCTGGTGCACGGTGTTGGTGCCCTGTACGGCGCCGAGGCCGTCGCCCTTGACGGTCTTGATGAGGATGACGGTCGGCTTGTCTTTCGAACCGAGCGCACGCAGGTAGGCCGCGTACACCTTCTTCGGATCCTGCCCGCCACGCTTGATGAGTTTCACTTCCTCGTCGGTCAGGGAATTCATGAGTCGCTCGAGTTCGGGGTTGCCCTCCACCCAGTGCTCGCGCTGACGGTCGCCCGGCAGCACGGAGTAGTACTGGTAGTCGCCATCGAGCGCGCCTTCCATGCGCTTGCGCAGCGTGCCGGCGTGGTCCTGCGCGAGCAGGCTGTCCCAGCCGCTGCCCCAGATCACCTTGATGACGTTCCAGTCCGCGCCGCGGAAGCGTCGCTCCAATTCCTGGATGATTTTTCCATTGCCGCGCACCGGGCCGTCGAGACGCTGCAAATTGCAGTTGACGATGAGGATGAGGTTGTCGAGCTTTTCGCGCGCCGCGATGGAGATGGTGCCGAGCACTTCGGGCTCGTCGGCCTCGCCGTCGCCGATGAAACACCACACCTTGCCGCCATTGCGCGGCTTGAGTCCGCGGTTCTCGAGATACTTGGCGAAGCGCGCCTGGTAGATCGCGGTCGGCGTCGACAGGCCCATGGATGCGCAGGGCACGGCCCAGAATTCCGGCAGTGCGCGCGGATGCGGGTAGGACGACAGCCCGCCACCCGGCGCGAGCTGGCGGCGAAAGTTGTTGAGTTGATTTTCGTCGAGCCGGCCTTCGAGAAAGGCGCGCGCGTACACACCCGGCGCCGCATGGGGCTGCGGTATGACGATGTCACCGCCGTAGTCCGCGCTCTTCTTGCGGAAGAAGTGCTGGAAGCCGACTTCCATCTGCGTGGCGGCCGAGGCGTAGGTCGCGATGTGACCGCCCACGCCGTGGCCGGCGTCGGCGGCCTTGAGCACCATGGCCATCGCGTTCCAGCGGACCAGGTTCTCGATGCGCTTTTCCAATTCCACGTCGCCTGGATAAGGCGGCTGCTCGAGTAGCGAGACGGTATTGACGTAGGGGGTGTTGAGCGGTGCCTCGCTGACCGGGATACCGATGTTGCTGGCGTGACCCAGCAGCGTTCGCAGCAGCGCATGGGCGCCCTCGGCGCCATGGGTTTCGAACACGTAATCGAGCGAATCGATCCATTCGCGTTGATCGAGGGCGAAGGTGTTTGAAGCTTGTGCCGGGTTGTTCATGGCGACTTTCCGCGCTGGCTGTCGGTGCCGAAAAGTCTAGCTGTGCGGTGCTGCAATTAAGTGCTGAAATGGCCCTGAGATTGCGATGATTGGCAATGAAAATAAAAATCGAGCGAACAAAAGGGCCAGATATGCCAATAGCGAAACTTGACCGCATGGACTACCGGATCCTCCTGCATCTGCAGGACGATGCGCGACTGACGAACCTCGAACTCGCCGGCAAGGTTGGCCTGTCGCCGTCGCCGTGCCTGCGTCGCGTCAAGGCCCTGGAGGACGCGGGCATCATCCGTCGTTACGTCGCCATACTCGACGCGGTGGCGGTCGGGCTGCCCATCAGCGCCTTCATCAACGTGTCGCTGCGCAGCCAGGAACGCGAGGCGCTCGAGCAGTTCCAGGAGCAGATAGCCGGCTGTCCGGAAGTGATGGAGTGCTACCTGATGACCGGCAACTCCGACTACCTGCTGCGCGTGGTGGTGCCGGACCTCGATGCCTACGAGCGATTCCTGGGCGACAAGCTCACGCGCATACCGGGCGTGGGCAACATCCAGACCAGCTTCGCGCTGAAACCGGTCGTGTACCGAACCCAGCTGCCACTCGGTGAGCAGGGCAGCGGCGGCGCCAGGGCGCCGGCCAAGTCGAAATCCAAACGGCGACGCTAGCCGTCGCCCGAGGTTCACGCTGGCACGAACAAGGCCAATGCATGAAGCGGTGGTGGGGCGCGCTTCGGCGTCGTTTCCATCGCGGGTTTCCGGCGCGGCGCTTGCCCGTTTTGGACTGACCGGCTAGATTCGTTGACTGATAGTCAACGAAAATCCATCGTCATGACCATACCCATCCTTATGCGTGCGCCGTCCGCAAGGCCGGCATGGCGCTGTGCATGACGCGCCTCGCCGAAATGCCACGCACCCGTCGTCAGGCCCAGGCCGAGGCCACGGCCGCGCGCGTGCTGTCCGCCGCCGCCGATCAATTTGCCGCGCGGCCCTACGACACCGTGTCCATGGCGGCCATCGCCGATGCCGCGGGCTGTGCCCATGGCTTGCCTTTCCACTATTTCGGCAACAAGCGCGGCCTGTACCTGGCCGCCATGCGCGACGCCGCGCGTGAATTGGCGGAGGCACACGCCAGCGCCCGCGCTGCGGCGCCGCGCGACGAGCTGCGCGCGATGCTTGCCGCGCATTTCGATTTCATGGTGCGCAGGCCGACCCTCGCGGTCGCGCTGCTGCGTGGTGGCATCGGCGCCGATCCGGACGCGTGGGCGATCTTCGACGTGGTGCGGCGGCAGTTCCTGATGCGCGTCTGCGAGTTGCTGCATCTCGACGCCGAGGCCCGTGCCTTGATGTTCATGTTGCGCGCCTTGAGCGGCGCCATCGACGAATCGACGCTGCAGGTACTGGAAGCGCCGCGCGTGGTCGTCACCGAAGCGCTGATCGACGCTCTCATGCTCATGCTCGCGGCCAGCATCCAGGCGGCAGCGACGCTAGCCCCTGGCCTGGCCGTGAGCCGCGCGCTGACGTTACTCGAAGCGAAGGAGAACAAGACACGATGAACGCCCAAGCAGCCGTCGAAACGCCGGTGCTGATCGCCGGCGGCGGGCCTGTCGGCATGACACTCGCGCTGGAGTTGGCGCGGCTCGGTGTGCGTTGCACGCTCCTCGAGCAGAGTGAACACACGACGCGTTATCCGAAGATGGATTTGACCAACGTGCGTTCGATGGAACTCTATCGGCGCCTGGGTCTCGCCGAGCGGCTGCGCGATGTCGGCGTGCCGCGCGAGAATCCTTTCGACATCCTGTGGATGACCTCGCTGTGCGGCCACGAGCTGCATCGCTTTCGCTATCCGTCCTCAGCCGAGTTCGCAGCGACGGCGCGCCAGCGCAACGACGGCAACCAGCCCGGCGAAGCGCCGTTGCGCGTGAGCCAGGTTGCGATCGAGCCGATCTTGAAGGCCGCGGTCGAAGCCGAACCATTGATCGATGCACGCTTCCAGGTGCGTTTCGAGCGTGTGCTTGGCCAGGACGCGGAAGGCGTCGATATCGAGGCGCTCGATATGCGGACCAACAAGCGCATCACGCTGCGTGCCGCCTATGTCGCCGGCTGCGACGGCGGCGCCAGCCGCGTGCGCGAATCGCTGGGCATTGCGCTCGAAGGCGACTTCGCGGTCGCGAGCGCCTACATGATCCACTTCCGCAGCCCTGAACGGGCCTTCCTGCAGCGCTGGGGCAAGACCTGGCATTCGCAGTCGGCGATGGGCACCTTGATTCACCAGGACGACGACGAAATCCATACCCTGCAGGCCTGGATAATGCCGGGAGAAGATCCGAGCACCTGGGACCCGGGCGAGGTGCTCGAGCGCTGGGCCGGTCGCAAATTCGATTACGAGATCCTGCTGCACAATCCGTGGAGCGCGCACATGGTGGTCGCCGAGCGTTACGTTGACGGGCGCGTCGCGCTGGCAGGCGATGCGGCCCACCAGTTCATGCCCACCGGCGGCTACGGCATGAATTCCGGCGTGTGCGACGCCATCGGTCTGGCCTGGATGTTCGCGGCCCTGGTGCAGGGCTGGGGCGGGCCCCAGCTGCTGGCCGCCCATGACGCCGAACGACGGCCGACAGCCTGGTGGCATCGCGATGCCTCGCGCCGCCATCTCGGTGTGCGTATCGAGATAGCCGAGATCTTCGCCGCCGCCGGCGAACTCGAAGGCGAGGACGCCGAGACCGTTGCGCGGCGCGCCGAGGTGGGCGCGCGCATCGCGGCCGCCGGCAATGCCGAGAACGAGTCCTGGGGCGTGGAACTCGGCTTTCGTTACGACCAGTCGCCGATAGTCGCGACGGAAGACGACGCGCCCAGCGTCGAACCGCTGGCCTACGTCGCGTCGACATGGCCCGGCGCACGCTTGCCGCATGTCTTCCTCGCCGATGGTGTCAGCATTCACGACCGCCTGGGACTTGGCTTCACGCTGGTCGTCGTCGACGGTGACGAAGACATGCGCGCATTCGAACAGGCGGCGGCCCGGCGTGGCATGCCGTTCACGGTGGTGCGACTCGCGCGCCCCGATCTCTTATCCATCTATGCACGCCGACTGTTGCTGGTGCGGCCTGATCAACACATCGCCTGGCGTGGCGATGCGCCGCCGGCCGACGTGCCGGCTTTGCTGGCGCAGGTGTGCGGCGGCTGAGATTTTTTTGACCGGTGACCCACCGGCGCGGTCGCGCCGCCATCAACGCGAGGAGACACGACATTGCCTGTTGCATATGAAGAACGCATCCGCCAACGCGAAGCGCTGCTCGCCTCGGTAGCGCGCATCCAGCCCGTCCTCACAGCAGGCGGCGTGCAGAGCGAGACCCTGCGCACCTTGCCCGCCGACGCGGTCGCGGCGCTGCGCAACGAAGGATTGTTCACGCTCAAGGTGCCGGCCGAATTGGGCGGCGCCGACGCCGATCCGGTGACGCAGATGCATGTCTACGAAGCCGTGTCGCGCATCGACCCGGCGGCCGGCTGGACCTGTTTCATCGGCTGCGGCGCGCTGGTGATGACCGGCTACCTGCCTGATGCATGCATAGCAGACATGTGGGCGGGCGGGCGCATTCCGACCGTCGCGGCGGTGGTCATGCCGGGGCGCGCCACGCGCGAGGCCGGCGGCTATCGCATCGATGGCTGCTGGTCGTGGGGCAGCGGCATCAACCATGCCGAATGGGTGGGCGTGCATGTACTGGTGGAGAACGAAGGCGCGCCGCCGGACTCGGTGCTGGCGATGCTGCCCGCCGCGCAGGTCGAGATCCTCGACAATTGGCACGTCGCCGGCCTCAAGGGCACGGGCAGTTACGACTTCGCCATCCGCGATCGCTTCGTGCCCGCAAGCCATACCTTTGATTTGCGTGCCATGCGCCCCTTACGCGGCGGCCCCGCGTTTCGCATGGGCATCCCGGGGCTGATCGCCAACGAGTTCGGCGGCTTCGCCGCGGGCGTGGGCCGCCGCGCGCTGGACGAAATCACGGCGCAGGCGGCCGGCAAGTCACGCGGCTACGCGGGCAAGGCAACCCTCGCGGATCGCCCGACCTTTCAGTGCTGGCTAGGCGAAGCCGATTTCAAACTGCGCGCCGCGCGCACGCTCATGTTCGATGCCTACGAACAAGCCTGGCTGCGCCTCTGCGCCGGCGAAACCATCGGTGTCGCGGAACAGATTGAACTGCGTGGCATCGTTGCCCACATGGTCAGGGTGGCAACCGAAGTCGCCAGTCAAGCCTATCGCTACGGCGGCGGCAGCGCCGCACGGCTCGACAACATGCTGCAGCGCTGCGTGCGTGACCTCGAAGTTGCCAGCGTGCACCTGTTCGCCAGCGATGCGATCTTCGAACAGCATGGCCGCAGCCTGTTGGGCGCCACCGATCTGAATCCGATGGTGTGATGAAAGAGCGCGGCTGGCGGTGATTGCCACGGCGTACATTGGAGGAAATATGACAGTTTGCAGGACAGTTGGCCGGGCGACAGGAATGGTTGTCGGGCAGGCCATGCTTCTCGGGTTGCTGGTCACACTCGGCGCTTGCGCGCTGACTCCTCAAGAGGTCAAGTTCGCTCCGACGGTCGCGCCGGTGAGCCGCACCGGGCCCGTACAGGCTAGTCAGAAGCAGATTGTCCTGGTGAGCGCCGATGAGCGCACCAGCACCTCAATCGGCAATCGAGGCGTGGGCGTTGGAATGAGCGCCGAGATCACGACCAACGACGATTTGGCCGCGCTGATAGAAAGCCAGTTGAAGGCCGCGCTCTCGGCTCGAGGCTTCGATGTCGTTGCTGGACGCAACCGCGAGCTCCACGAACTGCGAATCGAGCTGCGCAATGTCCAGTACCAGGTTACTCCCGGCATCGTCACGGGACATCTGCGCGCGGAAGCCGCGCTGAAAGGAATCTGCTCCTTTGGTGGCGAGCGGAAATACGAACACCTCTACCGCGGTGAGTCGACCGAAGAGGTCTTCGTCGTACAGTTCGCCGAGTCGAACACCAAGCACTTGAATACCGCACTTTCAGCGGCGATGAGCAACATCATGGCGGACAATGCGCTCATGAGCTGTCTCGCTGAATGAGCTCATGGCGTCGTGCAAAGGCCAGCCGGCGTTCTTGTGAGCGATCAGTGGCGCATCTGCTTCGTGTGGAAGGCGGACGGCGCCCACGACGTTGAACTTGGCGACTACCACTGAAGAGCGCCATGACCAAGAAGCTTCCAAACGTTCATCCGGGCGAGGTGCTGGCAGAGGAGTTCCTCGCGCCCATCGGCTTGAGCCGGAACGCGCTCGCTCGGGCGCTTGCCGTGCCGCCTCGAAGGATTAACGAGATTGTCTTGGGCAAGCGAGCCATCACCGCGGACACCGCGCTCAGGCTGGCGCGCTACTTCGGGACAACGGCTGAATTCTGGATGGCATTGCAGGCGGCGTTCGACCTGGAAGAGGCCAACGCAGCCCTGGGACGAGTGCTGGTCGAGTCCATACAGCCCAGGGCTGCATGAAAATTCTGCTTGACGTTTTAAGCATTCGAATGTGGTGGCCGAGGGTGGAATTGAACCACCGACACAAGGATTTTCAGTCCTCTGCTCTACCAACTGAGCTACTCGGCCAGGAAGGTCGCGGGCGGACGATGGGGTGCGTGGAGACGCGGCCGTCCGGCCCCTCGCGCCTTGCGCGCGAAGCCCGGCATTAAATAGGCTGGGGCGCGTCTAGTCAACCCGCCGCGGCCATTTACCTTGACCCTGGCACGGCCTGTGACCAAGATTGCCGCACGGGTCATCCAACACTGCATTACGAGGGGCGCGCTATGGCTACATCCTGGGCGGTCAAAGGCGAGTACATGGAGGCGTGCAGCTGTGACTTTCTGTGTCCTTGCATCGTCAAGAACATGTCTCTTCCCGCCACCCACGAATTCTGCAAGGTGGCCCTGACGTTCGAGATCACTGCCGGGCATTTCGGCGACGTGAAGCTCGATGGCGTGCGTTTCACCATGTTCGCCCAGTCCCTGGCGCTGATGTCGGCCGGGCAGTGGATCGGGGGACTGGTCATCGATTCACGCGCCAGCGATGACCAGGCGGCCGCGGTCGGCACCATCGCCAGTGCGGCGGGCAATGGACCGCTGGCGATGTTCGCGCCGCTGATCGCGGATTTTCGCGGGGTGGAGCGGGCGCTCATCGAATACGAGCGCAACGATGCCACGCATACGGTGCGCATCGGGGGATTGCTGGACCAGTCGGTCACCGGCGTGGCCAGCATGACCGCGCCCGGCCAGTGCATCGCCATCGACAACACCGCGCACCCGGTCAGCAAGCGCCTCAATCTCGCCACCGCGGTGCGCAATGTGATCGACGCCTTCGGCATCCTGTGGCGCGACACCTCGGGCAACAACAACGGCCATTTCTCACCCTTCGACTGGCAGGGCCAGGCGGCCTGACGACACCCCTCCTGATCGCGAGATTCGCGCCGTGAGCGACATGCCCCACGGCGCGAGTTTCTCGCGCGTGGGCTTTTCACTCGCGCTCGCCGCCCTGTTGGTGACGGCGGCGCTGGCCTGGGCGTGGCTGGTGGCGGCTGAAGAGGCGATGGCGACCATGCAGGGCGACGCGCCCTTGGCGCGGCTCGCGATGGCAATGATGACGCCGGGCGCGGCGCTGCCCTATCTGTTGTCCACCGCGCTCATGTGGCTGGTGATGATGGTGGCGATGATGACGCCGTCGGCGCTGCCCATGATGCTGGTGTTCCGCAGCCTCGATCGCGGTCCGGGCGGTGAGGGCGATGCCTTGTGGTTCGGCGCCGGCTACCTGGTGGCGTGGAGCGCCTTCGGTGTGCTCGCCGCGCTCCTGCAATGGTGGCTGCACGGCCAGGGCTTGCTTGGCGGCGCGCTGCTCGCCACTTCGCCGCGCGTGGCCGGCGCCATCCTCATCGCCGCCGGGCTATGGCAGCTCACACCCTTGAAGGCCGCGTGCCTGGCCCATTGTCGCGGGCCGATGGGATTTTTCCTCAAGCATTGGCGCGGCGGCCGTGCGGGCGCGCTGGAAATGGGCCTGCGTCACGGCCTGTTCTGCATTGGCTGTTGCTGGATGCTGATGGCATTGATGTTCGCCGGCGGTGCCATGAGCGTCGCCACCATGGCGGCGCTGGCGCTGTTCATTCTTGCCGAAAGGGTGTTGCCCGGCGGGGCGTGGGTGTCGTGGGGCGCGGGGCTGGGCTTGCTGGCGCTGGGCGGGGCGATGATGGCCTGAATGCGGCGCTGGGTGGGTCCGACTTCAGTCGGACACGGGACTTGCAGAGCACCATGCGTTCAATGCGGCAAATGTCCGACTGAAGTCGGACCCACACAAGGATGCGGCAGGACTATTCCTTCGGCGCCACGAACTCCTTCGGCGTCGCCGAACCTTCACCGAAGAAATACTTTTCCATTTCCGCCACCAGGAACGCGCGGTCCTTGGGTTCGATGGGCGTCAGGCGGTATTCGTTGATGAGCATGGTCTGGTGCTTGAGCCACATCTGCCAGGCGGCTTTCGACACCGATTCGAAAATACGTTTGCCGAGTTCGCCGGGATAGGTCGGTCTCTCCAGGCCTTCTTCTTCGCGGTCGAGTTTGATGCAGTGAACGGTACGGGACATGACGAGCCTCTGGGTTGACGGTCAGCGCAGACTTTCCAGCAGTCGCGTGACGGGAGCGGATAAGCCAATTCTTGTCGAATCGAATGGCGAATGCCAGCGCAGCGCTTGGCCTTCGCGGACCGCCAGCGCGTGGCTGTCGGCGCGCACGCGCAGCGGCGTGATGTCGAGATGGAAGTGCGTGAAGCTGTGGGCGATGGGCGCCAGGGTCTCGACGATTTCGCCGCCGCCGAGGCCGAGTTCGGCGAGCCGCGCGGGCAAGGCGTCCTCGTCACCCATTTCCGGAAAACACCACAGCCCGCCCCATATGCCATGTGGCGGGCGACGCTCCAGCAGCACTTCGCCGCCAGCGTTCTCGATGACCAGGAACAGCGTGCGGCGTCTCGGCATCACGCGCTTGGGGCGCGCGGCAGGGAAGCGTGCCACGCTGTCGGCGGCGAGGGCCGCGCAGTCGCCGGCCAGCGGGCAATCGACGCAGCGCGGACGGCTGCGCGTGCACAGCGTCGCGCCGAGATCCATGATGGCCTGCGTGTAATTGCACACGTCGTGGCGCGGCATGTGCTCTTCGGCGTATTGCCACAGGCGCTTCTCCACCGCTGATTCTCCCGGCCATCCCGCCACCGCGTGGTAGCGCGCCAGCACGCGTTTGACGTTGCCGTCGAGGATGGCGTGGGGCTGTTCACAGGCCTGGGCAAGGATGGCCGCGGCGGTCGAACGGCCGATGCCGGGCAGGGCCATGAGCGCATCGAGGTCGGTGGGGAATTCTCCGTCATGGCGCTCCATCACCGTTTGCGCGCAGCGATGCAGGTTGCGCGCGCGGCTGTAATAGCCGAGCCCCGACCACAGGTGCAGCACCTCGTCCTGGACCGCCGCCGCCAGCGCCGCGACGTCGGGATAATGGGCGACGAAGCGTTCGAAATAGGGAATGACGGTCGCGACCTGGGTCTGCTGCAACATGATCTCCGACAGCCACACGCGATAGGGCGTCCGGTCCTGTTGCCAGGGCAGACCGTGACGTCCGTGGCGCGCGTGCCAGGCCAGCAGGCGTGCGCTGAATCCGCTGTCAGCCACGGCGGTAGCCAGCATTGGCGATGCGTTCGATGTTGGCGCAGGTCTCGGCCACTTCGCTCATGAACACTTTCTTGAGGATGAGTGGCCCCAGCACCGGCGGGATCCAGAAACGCGGCGTCTGCCGCGCGCTGACGCTGATGCGCGTGCTGTCGTCGCCAAGCGCATCGATCTGCCAGTTCGCGGTGCCGTCCACGAACGTGCTTTCCTCCGGCACCATGGTGGTGGTGAGGTGGCCGGGCGATTCCTTGACGCGCTCGACGAAGTCCATGTCGAAACAGAACACCAGGATGCAGTGGCGCAGCTTCAGCAGGCGCTTCAATTCGCCGTTGTCGTAGCGATGCAGCACGCGGCTCTCGACGATGTCGTCGTTGACGCGCTTCATGTGTTCGAAGTCGGTGACCACCGCGTGCACGTCCTGCGCATTGGCCTTGAGGCGCGCGACGAAGGTGTACTGGTAAGTGCGGCCCTGGAAGCTGATCTCGGCGCGCTCGGTATCGGCCGCGTGTAAGGGCAGGCACAGCAGCAGCGAGAGCAGCGCCGCGGCGCGCAGGGCAATGAACATGAGCGGGCGCGAGATCCGACGGACTCAGAACTTGAGCAGGTTCTTGATGGTTTCGCCGTCCTTGCCATCGATGATGCCCTTGAGCTTCTTGCCCACGGCCTTTTCAATCTTCTTCTTGGCGGCGTCCTTGACCACGTCGCCGAGGATGTGGCCGAAATCCGGCAGGCAGGACGGGCTGTCGACCTGGCCACGGCAGGCTATCGGCACTTGGTAACCGCCGAGCTTGAAGGTGTTGGTGGCGGTGGCGGTGCGCTGTTCGGTGACGCCGAGCGAGAGGTCGTACTTGATGCTGTTGTCGTTGAGATTGACCAGCATTCCTTTGCCCTTGATGGTGAAGCCTTCGCCCGCCATCAGTAAATCGTCATTGCGCACCACGCCGTTCTTGACCGCCAGCGTGCCGGTCAGGCTTTTGAACTGGGTCTGGCCGCCCTTCGGCACCGGCACCACGCATTTGCATTCGATGATTTGTTCGACGGCGCGCAGGATCGCGACCGCGTCGACGCCGCGAAACACGCCGTTGTCGATGGCGTAATGGCCATTGCCGCCGAGGCTCTGCTTGATGTGCGGGCCGTCGCCGCCGGCGGCTTTCAAGGCGGCGTCGAAGCTCACCGCGCCCGACAGGCTTTCGTTGTTGGCGGTGTCTTTCAAAAGCGGTGCAATCTGCACCTTGTCGAGCTGGCTGTTGAGCGCCAGCGTCGCCTGCTTGCCGCGCGCATCCACCACCACCGCGCTCTTGTAGGCGCCTTCGTAGAGCTGCGCGGCCAGCGGGTCGAGCTTGATGAGGCCCTTGGCCGCATCGATGGCGAACTTCACGTTCTTCATCTTCGCGCCCGAGATCTGCAGCGCGCCGGCGCTGAGTTCACCCTTGATCTTCAAGCCGCGCAATTGTTCCACCGGCAGGGAATTGGCGGCGCCGGCCACCGCCGCATCGGGCGTGACGACGGTCTTGCCCTCGCCCTTGGCCGGTGGTTCGAGATAGCGGTCGGCGTTGATGCTGTCGAGCGCTAGCTTGAAGCTGAGGTCGGGACCGCTGAAGGCCGCCACGTCGATGCTGCCTTTCAGATGGCTGTCGTCGAGCGTCACCGCGAGATCCGGCAGCTTGATGCTGCTGGTCGTGCCGCTGAACGAGGTGTCGATGGCGAGCGCCGTCAGCGCCTTGGCATCGGCGGTCTTCGGCACCGCCTTGTTCAAGGTCTTCATGAGGTTGCGCGGATTGAAGCTCGGCACCGTGAGCTTGCCGCTGTAGCGCGGCGCGCTCATGATTTTCTCGGCCTCGATGTCGGCCTTGGCGTTGAGCCCGAGGCCGGTCACGGCCAGCGACTTGATGCTGGCGGTCTCGGCCTTGAGGTTGGCGTGCGCCGACGCGGCGGTGATCTCGAGGTCGACCGCCTGCGGCAGTTCCGCGCTCGCCACGCGTGCCACCACCGACAGCGGCGACAGGCGCATGTCGTCGAGTCCGCCCGCCACACCGGTATCGAGCTTGAGACTCTTCACCGCTTGCGCCATCTCGCCCTGGCCCACGGCGCGCAGCAGCGGCCCGGTATCCTGGCTCTCGATGACGAGCTTGCCGTTGAGTTGGCCCTGCTTGTTGGCGATGTCGAGGCCGCTGCCGTCGAGATTGCCGCTCAGGTTCACGCCCGCGAGGTTCGCCGTGAGCTTGGAAAGACTCATGCGTCCCTTGGCGAGATCGGCATCGAAGCCGCTCTCGAAGTCGAAGCGCTTGTTCGATTCCCTGGCCAGCGATTGCGCCATCGGCGCGAGCGCCGAGTCCTTGCCCTCGAGGCCGGCGGCCACCGCCAGCAGTGCCGGGAAATCCGCGCCGCTGGCCTTGAGTTCGCCCTGCACCGCCGGTTGCTTGCTGTTGGCATTGGTCGCGGTGACGCGGCCGCGGAGTTCGTTGCCGAGCAGCTTTGCCTCGAGACGCGGCAGCGCGGCCTTGCCGGCGCCCATGTCGACATCGAGGTCGACGTTGACGTCGAAGGACTTGTCGGGACTGCCGGCGAGCGCCTGGTTGAGCTGCTTCTGCGTGGCGCCGCTCGCGCCCTGCAGCTGCGCGATGATGGCCATCAAGGCCGGCAGGTCCGGGCCGTGGGCATGCAGGTTGCCCTTGGCGGTCGGCTTGTCGGTGTTGGCGGCGGTGGCGGTGAAGGCGCCGGTCAACTGCGCGCCCAGCACCCGGCCCTCGAGCTGCGAGACCTTCACTTCGCCGCTGTCCATGTTGGCATCGAAGGCGGTGGTGAAATCGAAGCTGCGATCGTTGACGCCCGCCAGCTGTTTGCCGGCCGGCAGGGCGAAGGCATTGAACAGCTGCGCCAGATCCGCGCCCTTCAAGACCAGCTGGCCGCTGGCGCTCGGGCGTTCATCTTCGATGTTGCGCGCGCTGAACTCGCCGCTGACGTCGGTACCGAGCCCGCTCAGTTTCAAGCCGCTGAGCTTGGCGGTGCCGGCTTTCAGATCGAGGTCCAGCCCGGCGTCGAGTTCCAGCTTGGCCGCGCCGCCCGGCAGGGTCGCACCGCGCATGTCGGTGGTGAGCACCAGGGGCGCGAGCACGTAGTGCTTGTCATCGACGTTGTAATTGAGCGTGCCGCTGAGCTTGATGTCGGCATCGAGCGCCGGTTGGTTGGCGGTGGCGGTGGCCGACAGCGCGAGCTCGATGGGCTTGCCGAAGGTCAGCGCGCCGGTGGTGGCGGTGAGGTTCTTGAGTGCGAGCTCGTGACCTGTAGTCGCGTCCTTCCAGGTGAAGCTCGCGTCCTTGATGTCGACGCCGCCGAGGATCAGCGCAGCGATCGGCGCGCCACCGTCGCGCTTGGCGGCACCATCGCCGGCCGCGCCGGGTTTGGAAAGGTCTTCCCAGTTGGTGACGCCCTCGGCATTGCGCGCGAGATTGACGCTCACGCCGTGCAGCACCACGGTATCCATCTCCACGCGCTTTTCGAGCAGCGGCCAGGTTGCGACCGCCACCTGGATGTCCTGCGCGGCGAGCATCGGTTCGTCGCCGAAGCCGGCCGCGTTGCCGAGCGTGAGCGGGCCGGCTTTCAGGCGCAGCTTCGGCCACAGCGCGACTTCCAGCGGGCCGCTCAGCACGAGATCGCGACCGGTCTCGGCCTTGACGCGCGCGATGAGTTCGTCCTTGTATTTTTCGGGATTGAAGGTGGCGATGAAGATGCCGGCGCCGATGACCACCACGGCCACCAGCGCGACGACCGCGATGGCGAGGACTTTAAGAACTTTCATCGGCAACTCCCGGGGCGCCGACGCTGGTCAGCACCTTTGCGATGCGAGTACGGGCCCGCGCGCAGGCCGCGCGTACCTGGTTGGGCGCGGTGCCGCCGAAGTGATCGCGGGCGGCGAGGCACTGATCCATGTCGAGCACGCGGTACACCGACTCATCGAGCGCCGCGTCGAGCTTCTGGTATTCGGCCAGCGGCAGCTCATGGAGTTCGCAGCCGCGCGCCACGGCCAGACCCACGGCCGCGCCCACCACCGCGTGGGCATCGCGGAACGGCCGGCCGAGCCGCACCAGGTGATCGGCCAGATCGGTGGCGGCGATATAGCCGCGCGCGGCGGCGGCGCGCATGCGCGCACGCTCGACCTTCAGGGTCGGCACGAGATCGGCGAACGCGCGCGTGCAGGCGTTGATGGTATCCAGGGTATCGAACAAGGGTTCCTTGTCCTCCTGGTTGTCCTTGTTGTAGGCCAGCGGCTGGCCCTTCATCAACGTGATGAGCGACATCAGGTGACCGACCACGCGTCCCGACTTGCCGCGCACCAGCTCCGGCACGTCGGGGTTTTTCTTTTGCGGCATCATCGACGAGCCGGTGCAGAAGGCATCATCGATGTCGACGAAGCCGAAGGCCTGGGAATTCCACAGCACCAGTTCCTCGGACATGCGCGAGAAATGCACCATGAGCAGCGATGCCGCGGCCGCGAACTCGATGGCGAAGTCGCGATCGCTTACCGCGTCCAGGGAGTTCTCCGCCGCGCTGTCGAAGCCCAGCAGCTCGGCGCTGCGCGCGCGGTTGATGGGGAAGGTGGTGCCGGCCAGCGCGCCGGCGCCCAGCGGCAGCACGTTGAGCCGCGCGCGCGGCAGTCGCGCAGACGGCCGGCGTCGCGCAGCAGCATCTCGAACCACGCCAGCATGTGATGACCGAAAGAGATCGGCTGCGCGGCCTGCAGGTGCGTGAAGCCCGGCAGCAGGGTGTCGGCTTCCTGTTCGGCGAGATTCACCAGCGCCTGCATGAGGCGCCCCAGGCGTTCGACGAGGGCATCGATCTCTTCGCGCAGGTACAGGCGAATGTCGGTCGCGACCTGGTCGTTGCGCGAGCGCGCGGTATGCAGCTTCTTGCCCACTTCGCCGACGCGCGCCACCAGCGCGCTCTCGACGTTCATGTGCACGTCTTCGAGTTTCACCGACCAGCTGAAGCGGCCGGCCTCGATGTCGGCACGCACCGCCGCGAGGCCGTCGGCGATGGTTTCGAATTCGCTGACCGCGAGCACGCCGCATTCGGACAGCATGCGCGCATGGGCGATGGAGCCGCGGATATCGCACAGCGCGAGGCGCTGATCGAAGCTCACCGAGGCGGTGAATTCCTCGACGAAGGCGTTGGTCGGCGCGGTGAAGCGGCCGCCCCAGGGTTTGTCGGGTGCGGAGGTCGATGACATGGCGTGGGCTTGCGGTCTGGGGCTATGAAAAGGAGTGGCCAGTATAGCCCAGGCCATGCCGGCGGCGGTTTGGCCCCCGGCCGTGGATTGACCCCGCGGCGAGCGGCGAACGACACTAGCGCCAACCATGCCGGCCGCCACTTCGCCCCTCGTTCACGTGTCACGCATCGCCGCGTCGGCGCATTGCCATGGCTGACGCCACGCCACGCGACGCCGGCCTCGACGCGGAAGCGGTGTTCCTGCCGGACCTGTGCGGCGTGCATGCCTTGTTCGTGGTCGTCATCTCCAGCGAACTGGTGGCCTTCATCATCATCATCGCGCGCCATGGCTTCGGGCCGAGCTTCGTCGACGAACTGGCGCTGCTGTCGATGTATTCGCAATGGCTGGGTTTGTCCTCGGCGGGCGCCCTGTGCCTGGCGCGCCGGCCGCTCGCCGGCCGTTCCGAACGCAGCATCGCCATTGCGAGCTTCCTGCTGGTGGTGGCGATCGCGTGGCTGGTCGCGGAACTCGCGTGGTGGGTCTTGAACCCGGTGGTCGGCGCCGGCGCCATCATCCAGATCGGACACGCGGACCTGGTCGGCCGCACGGTGTGCGTGGCGGCCATCGTCGCGGCCCTGGTGCTGCGCTACTTCTACGTGCAGTTCCACTGGAAGCAGCGCGTGGCGTCGGAGGCCAGCGCGCGGCTCGAAGCGCTGCAGGCGCGCATCCGGCCGCATTTCTTCTTCAACTGCATGAACACCATCGCGAGCCTCACGCGCAGCGATCCGCCGCTGGCCGAGCGTGCGGTGGAGGATCTCGCCGACTTGTTCCGCGCCAGCCTCGCCGACGCGCGCGCGCCGGTGCCGCTCGCCACCGAGTTCGATTTCGTCGAGCGCTATCTCAGCATCGAACGTTTGCGCCTCGGCGCGCGGTTGGCGGTGGACTGGCAGGTGCAGGACCTGCCGCAGGGCGCGCGCCTGCCGCTGCTCAGCCTGCAACCGATAGTCGAGAACGCCATCTACCACGGCATCGAGCCGATCCGTGGCGGCGGCACCATCGTGATTGCCGCGCATTGCCGCGACGGCCGCCTGGAAGTGACGGTCTCCAATCCCTTCGAAGCCGAACATGCCACCCATCATCACGACGGCAATCGCATTGCCCTCAATAACGTACGGCAGCGTCTGCGTGCGCATTTCGGCAACGACGCCGAACTCGACAGCGAGCAGCGTGACGGGCGCTACGTGGTGTGCTTGCGCGTGCCCCTGGCCGGCCCGGGCGTGGCATGAGGATCCTGGTGGTCGACGACGAGCCGCTGGCGCGCCGGCGACTCGTCTCGCAGGTGGCCGAACTCGGCATGGGCGAGGTGGTGGGCGAAGCCGACGACGGGCTGGCCTGCCTGGCCGCCGTTGAACGCCTGGCGCCCGAGGTCGTGCTGCTCGACGTGCGCATGCCCGGCATGGACGGCCTGGAAGTGGCGCGTCATCTCGGCACGCTGGCCACGCCGCCGCTAGTGATCTTCACCACCGCCTACGACGAACATGCGCTGGCGGCCTTCGAATCCCACGCCCTCGACTACCTCTTGAAGCCGGTGCGCAGCGAGCGCCTGCGCGATGCCTTGCAACGCGCCGAGACCCTGCGCGTCGGTCGCGAAGTGCTGGCCGAGCAGCAACTGCCGGCCAGCGTGCGGCGTCGCCACGTGAGCGCGGTGGTGGGCGGCGCGCTGCGGCTCATGCCGATCATCGAGGTGCTGTATTTCCAGGCCGACCAGGGCTATGTCAGCGCGGTGTCCGCCCACGGCCAGTTGCTCATCGAGGATTCGCTGCGCGCGCTGGAAGAGGAATTTCCCGACGACTTCGTGCGCATCCATCGCAACGCGCTGGTGGCGCCGGCCCACGTGCGCGGCCTCGAGCGCGATGCCGAGGGCAATGTGTTCGTGGTGTTCGAGGCGCGGCCGGAGCGGCTGATGGTCAGCCGCCGCCTGATGGCGCAGGTGAGGAAGAGTTTGCGGGGAAACTAACGCGCCGCACAACATTTCCTGATGTCAGGCTGAAGCCTGACCCACAATGCAGTCACCAACATTGTGGGTCAGACTTCAGTCTGACATTCAGCGGCGGCGACCGGCGTCCATACCGATAAAGGCCAGGCAAGCCTACCGGCCCCCCCAGGCTGAAGCCGACCCACGAGAAGCACTCCACCTGTGGGTCAGACTTCAGTCTGACATTCAGCGGCGGCGACCGGCGTCTCCATTACCGATATAAGGTCAGGCTGAAGCCTGACCCACAAAGAGAAGCACTCCACCTGTGGGTCAGACTTCAGTCTGACATTCAGCGGCGGCGACCGGCGTCTCCATTACCGATATAAGGCCAGGCTGAAGCCTGACCCACAAAGAGAAGCACTCCACCTGTGGGTCAGACTTCAGTCTGACATTCAGCGGCGGCGACCGGCGTCTTCATTGCCAATAAATGTCGGGCTGAAGCTTGACCCAAAAAGAGTGAACTCAACCCCGCGCCTTGCGCCGACGCAGGCCGGCCAAGCCCGCCAGTGCCGAACCCAGCAACCACACCGCACCCGGCACCGGCACCGCGGCCGGCGTCACCACGCCCTTCAAGGTGACGCTCAGGCTGCCAATCCGCAGATCGAAACCGCTGGCATTGGCGCTGAACAGGTTGAGCGTGAAGACATCCTGGAAATTGCCGGCCACCAGGGTGTCGAGCACCACCGACAGGTTGTGCGCATCACCGGCGGCGAGGGTTGCCGCGCCGAAGCCGTTGACGCCGAAGTTGCTGCTCGTGCCCGAGAACTCGAAGCGCAGATCGTCGGCCGGGCCGGTGATGTCGTTGCTGAGCGCGAGCAGTGCGGTGAAGCTGCCGCTGTTCTCGGCGAGGGTGTCGAAGTCCAGGGTCACGCTGGCGCCCTGCAGTTCGAAGCTGCCGTCGCCACCGGTCTTGGCCAGCAGCGGGTTGGCGAACTCGTTGACCTGCGCGTTGAGCGCCACCAGCGCCGGTGCGAGGCTCAAGTCCGACATGTCGGTGTTGTGCGAACTGAGAGCGATGAGCGCCGTGCCGCTGAAAATGCCGGCGGCGCTGGTGTCGAGCGCGACATTGAGGCTGAGGTTGTCCGCGCCGCCGGCAGCGAGGCCGGCGCCGAGATTGCCACTGCTGCCGGCAAATGCCGAGTTGGCACTGACACTCGCCAGCAGTACGTCGGTCAAGGCGCCGCTCGCACCGTTGGCAATCGCGATGTTGCGCGCGCCGACCACGTCGCCTTTGTGCACGATGCCGAAGTCGATCGGCGCGTTGTCGAGCCTGGCGACAGCCTGCGCGTAGATCTTGCCGGAGAGGGCGATGCCCTGGGCGCCGAGCGCGGTCTGGCCGAGTTCGCTGGTGCCGGCGCCGTCCGACACGAAATTCACCACCGCGGTACCGGACTTGGTACCGGCCGTGGCGGTGTCGAGGG
Source organism: Pseudomonadota bacterium (assembly GCA_016719885.1). NCBI lineage: Bacteria > Pseudomonadati > Pseudomonadota > Pseudomonadota bacterium. The sequence goes on from JADJYF010000004.1 coordinate 379,075, forward strand.
TCACTTTCATTGCGCTCGAATCGCCGAGCCCCGCACCGAGCAGGTTGACGCTGCCGGCGGCGGTGAAGCCGTCGGTCACGGCGCCGAAGCTCGCGTTGAGTCGTTCCGAGAAACCGTCATTGATCGCGACGTTGGTCACGTCCAGGGTCTGCTCGACCACGTCACCGACACGATGCGTGCCGAAGTTCACGGGCGCGGGCGTCAGCGCGCCAGGTTCCGCGTAGCGGTAGGCCGCCGAGCTCACGATGTCGAGGGTGGTGTCGGCGACGTTGTCGAAGTTGCTGGTGATGTTCACCGACTGCGGGGCGAGCAGGCCGGCGCTGGAGGCGGTCAAGGTCACCGCCAGGTTGGCGCTGGAGGCGCCCGCGGCTACCGGGCCGAAATTGGACGCCGTCACGCCGCTGCCTGACAAGCGTGCATCGGTGATGTTGCCGCCGTTGACGCTGGTCTGCAGCGCGCCGCGCAGCGCCGGGCCGGTGACGCCGCTGTTGGCGACCTGGTAATTCTTGGTGACGACATCACCCACGTGCACGTTGCCGAAGCTCATGAAGTAATTGGAGCCGCTGCCCGAGACCTCGCCGCTCAGGGCCTGCGCGACGTCGCCACTCGCGAGGATCTGCCCGCTGCCCACCACGTTGGCGTGCGCGTTGAAGCTGTTGCCAGCACCGAAGTTGGCGTTGGTGTAGTCCTCGGCGACGGTCACGTTGTGCGTGCCGAGATCCAGCGTGCCGTTGTTGACCAGCAAATCGCCGTCGGAATCGGCGCCTAGCGTCAGCGTCGCGCCGCTGTCGGCTTGTATGGTGCCGCTCTGGCCGTCGATACCGCCGGTGATTTCGAGCTTGCCGCCACTGGCGCGCACCAGGCCGTGGTTCAACACCGTGTTGGTGATGGCGCCGAAACCCGAGATGTGGCCGGCCGCGTTGTTGGCGAACGAGGTGTTGGCATGCGCCGTGCCGCCCGCGAGTTGCACCTGGCCGTCGTTGCTCAGTGCGTCGTTCGCGGTCAAGGTACTGAGCGGGCCGACCGCCAGCGTGCCGGTGTTGGCGAGCGCTCCGACCGTGGTGAAATTGCGGCCGTTCTTGATCGTGAATGAACCGGTATTGGCGGCGAGCGGATTGACCGCGTTGAAGCTCGAGCCCGGACCGTCGAGTTCGATGGTCGCGGCATTGGTGCTGAAGGTCGCGGTGCCGAAGTTCATGGTCGAACCGGCGTCCACTTTCCAGCTGCCACCGCTCAGGGTGTTGGCGGCAAGGTTGGTGAGGTTGCCGGCGTTGGTGCCGACGGTCAGCGTGCCGCCGAAGATGGCGGCGAGGGTGCCAGTGTTGGTGAAGCTGTCGGGATCGACGGTGACGGTGCGGCCACCGACCGTGGAACGGATGGTGCCGTGATTGATGATCGTGCCGCCGCTGCCGGAGCTGACGGCGATGTTGCCGGCACTGGCGTTGTTGACCACGGTCACGCCGGAGCCGATGGTCAGGGTCTGCGCGTCGTTGACGAACAGGCGCAGGGTCGAGTTCGCGCCGGGCGTCAGCATCACGGTACCGGTGCCGCCGAGAGTGCCGGTGTTGAACAGAAGGCCATTGGTGGTGGTGGTGAAGCCATTGTTGGCGCTGTTCACCCCCAGGATCTCGCTCGGGGCCTGGTCGAGCGTCAGCCCATCGTTGATGGTGAGCGCGATATTGCTCGAGGAATTGCCGACGCTCATGAAGCCGGACAGCGTCACACCGCCGGACAGCGTGCTGTCGGCGGTGACCACGAGCCGGGAGAGAGTCAAGCTGCGGCGCGCGGTGTCGATGGTGCCGCCGACAATGGTGCCGCCGGCGAGATTGATGTTGCCGGTGGTGTCGTTGAAGAACAGCGTGTCGCCGCTGTTGTCCAGCGTGCCGGTGATGTTGATCACGCCATTCGCGACGTTGCCACTGCGGCTCACCGTACCCATCTGGTGGGTGGTGAAGTTGCCGCCGAGGTTGACCGTCGAGTTCGAGTCTTCGTCCAGCGAAATCGTGCCGGCGGAATTGTCCCAGTTGCCGCCCAGCGTGAGGGTGCTGCCGAAGACGGCGGCGAGGGTGCCATCGTTGGTGAAACTGTCGGGATTGACGGTGACGGTGCGGCCACGGTTAGCGGAGCGGATGGTGCCGTGGTTGATGATCGTGCCGCCGCTGCCGGAGCTGACGGCGATGTTGCCGGCACTGCCGTTGTTCACGATGGTCACGCCCGAGCCGATGGTCAGGGTCTGCGCGTCGTTGACGAACAGGCGCAGGGTCGAGTTCGCGCCGGGCGTCAGCATCACGGTACCGGTGCCGCCGAGAGTGCCGGTGTTGAACAGAAGGCCATTGGTGGTGGTGGTGAAGCCATTGTTGGCGCTGTTCACCCCCAGGATCTCGCCCGGGGCCTGGTCGAGCGTCAGCCCGTCGTTGATGGTGAGCGCGATATTGCTCGAGGAATTGCCGACGCTCATGAAGCCGGACAGCGTCACACCGCCGGATAGTGTGCTGTCGGCGGTGACCACGAGCCGGGAGAGAGTCAAGCTGCGGCGCGCGGTGTCGATGGTGCCGCCGACGATGGTGCCGCCGGCCAGGTTGTAGCTGCCGTTGACGATATCGATCGCCGATGCGGTCAGCGTGCCGGTGGTATGGGACAGCGTGGCGCTGGTCGAGTCGAGAGTCAGCTGGCCGATGCTCGCCGCGCTGTCGAGCGTCACCGTGTAGGCGGCGCCGGCGGCATTGATGGTGGCGTTGTAAGTATCGGTGCCGCTGTTGTCCGGACGCGCGCCGTTGCAACTGGCCCAGTTGGCTGCGCCGTTCCACGTGCCGCTGGCGGCACTGGCCCAAGAGCAATCGAAGTTCGCAGCCTGCGCACTGGCGCCGAAAGCCAGCGCCGCGAGGGTCGCCACGGGGCGTACCAGGTCGCGCATGCGATGGTTCCACGGGGTTTTCGGCCAACGGGATGTCGGTGAGTACGGCAGTTGGCCGCGCGAGGCAGAGCGCTTGTTCATGAAATGCGGTTGCTTTGTTCTTCGTTTTTTTTATTGGGCTGTCTGGCCACGTCCCCACGCGTCCAGGCACAGCAAGTGGCCGCAACGATAGCCCGCCACTCGAATCGCCCGTGAGTAAAAATTGGAAAAATGTGAGACAGGCCCGCTCAAGCGTCTAAAGTCCAAACGATTCGCGGCGCGTCCGATCGGCATGGGCGTCTAGCCCAGATCCCCCCAGCGCGTCTGCATGATGGTGAGCGCGCACAGCGCGGCGGTCTCGGTGCGCAGCACGCGCGGACCGAGACGCACGGGCACCACGCCGCCACGCGTCATCTCTGCGCGTTCATCGGCGCTGAACCCACCCTCCGGCCCGGCCACGATCGCGACGCCAGCGGCGGGCGCGGCCTGTTGCGCGAGGCTGTCGTGGGCGAACGGGTCGAGCATGTAGGCGCGCCCCGCCTGCGCGCCGGCCAGCCAGGCGCCAAGGCTCAGCACCGCGCCAATCGCCGGCACCACGGTGCGGCCGCTTTGTTCGGCGGCATGGCGCACCACACCGCGCCAGTGTTCGAGGCGCTTTTCCTCGCGCGCACTGTCGAGCCGCACCACGGTGCGGCTGCTGGTGATGGGCTGGATGTGGTGCACGCCGAGCTCGACGGCCTTCTGCAGGGTGTAATCCATGCGCTCGCCGCGCGAGATCGATTGCACCAGCGTCACCGCCAGCGGCGATTCGCCGATGCCGGCACGCCATGCGCCGATCATCGCGCGCACTTCGCCGCGCGTGACGGTCACCAGTTGTGCTTCGTATTCGCCCCCGCGGCCGTTGAACAGCGTCAGCTCGGCACCGCGTTCGAGACGCAGCACATCGCGCACGTGGTGGGCGGCGACGGCGGGCAGCACGCAGTCCTTGCCGCTTGCGAGTTCGATGTCGACATGGATGCGAGGCATGGCGCCATGCTAGCGGGCGACGCGCGTTTCTCCTACGGCCGCCGCGCTTGGGGGAAGGTCATGGCGCGGGCTACCATCGTCGCTCCAGTACAGCCGTAGCCATGAGCCATGTTTCGCAGCCTGAAAGCCCTGTTCGACGAAGGTCTCGCGCGCTTGAAAGACCCGGGCGCCGACATCGATCCCATGCCGCTCGCGGTGGCCGCGCTGCTGCTCGAAGTGGCGCGCGCCGATCACAGTGTCGATGACGAGGAACGGCGCGCGGTGCTCGGCGCCCTGGCGCGCTTTTGCGAACTCGAGGACGAGGACATCGATGCCCTGGTGACGACCGCCGCCGAAGCGGTGGATGCCTCGGTGTCGTTCTTTGATTTCACCCGCACCGCCAATGACAGGCTGTCACGCGAACAGAAGGTGGAGTTGCTGGAAATGCTGTGGCGGGTGGCGCAGGCCGATGGCCGCGTCGATCATTACGAGGAGTATTACATCCGCAAGCTGGCGGATCTTCTGTACCTCTCGCACAGTGATTTCATTCGCGCCAAGCTGAAGGCGGCGGGGGAGTTGTGAGAGCGGATGCAGGGCTGCATCCTGTAGGTGCGAATTCATTCTGCACACAGGCCCGGCGATGCGCTTCTGCGCGCCTTCGAATGTGCGAATGAATTCGCACCTACAGGGCAGCGCTTAGGCCGGATTTGGCGCCTTCGGGATCGGGAAATCGCCGCCGACCATGGCCAGGATCAATCGGTCTTCCAGTTCGATGCGCGAGGTCAGCTCCTCGCCCAGCAGTGACAGGTCGTCGGCCAGCTTGACGGTGGCGGCATCGGCGTCGGGACTGTCGTATTTCTCGGTGAACTCGACGGCGATGTCGGTCGAGCGCGCGATGCGCGGATAGATCTCGCGTGCGATGTCGAGCACCGCCTGGCGGCGTTCATTGCCTTCGGCGATGCGCTGGTAGAGGCCGAAATGGGCGGCGGCGATGTAATCGACCAGGATCTCCTGGAAGTCTTCCAGGGTCTGGCGCGTGGCATCGTCGAGCTTGGCGAGGTCGAGCTTGGACAACTCCCACAACAGCACCAGCATCTGCTGGCGTTCCTGCAGCATGTCTTCGATCAATTTGCGCGAGCGCGGGCGAGCGGCCTTGGCGGCATTCTTGGATTCGGGCATGAGATTATTCGTATTGATAAAAGCGCCCCTACTGTAACCCGAGGCCGAGGCAAAAGGCACGCAGGGCGAGCCTCGCCTATTTCGGGCAGAGCGGCTCTATAATCCGCCGATGGAGATCCCGGGATACGAGATCAAACGCCTCATCGGCCAAGGTGGGATGGCCACCGTTTATCTCGCCGAGCAGCGCTCACTGGGGCGCGAGGTGGTGCTCAAGATCCTCGATACCAGCACCGGGATCAGCGCCGAGACCGTCGAGCGTTTCCTCAACGAGGGGCGCATCATCGCCTCGCTCAATCACCCCCACATCATCACCATCTACGACATCGGCCAGGCCGGCGACCAGATCTTCATTTCGATGGAGTACGTCGAGGGCGGCGATTTGAAGGACCGCCTGCTGAGCAAGGTGTTCGCGCCGGTCGAGGCCATCGACATCGTCGAGAAAGTGGCGGCTGGTCTCGCCGCCGCGCACGAGAACGGCATCGTTCATCGCGATGTGAAGCCCGGCAACATCCTGTTCCGGCGTGACGGTACGCCGCTGCTCAGCGACTTCGGCATCGCCAAGCGCCTCACCAACGACTCCGATCTGACCTCGACCGGCATGTTCGTCGGCAGTCCCAATTACATGGCGCCCGAACAGTCCGAGTCCGGCCCCATCGACGGCCGCGCCGACATCTACTCGCTGGGCGTCATTCTCTACGAGATGCTGACCGGCGCGCGCGCCTACGTTGCCGATTCGGTCATCGATGTCATCCTCATGCACAAGAAGGCGGCGGTGCCCAAGCTGCCGGCCGGCCTCGAGCAGTACCAGGAACTGCTCAACCTGATGATGGCCAAGTCGCGCAAGGATCGTTTCCGCGACGCCCAGAGCCTGCAGCATTTCATTGCCCAGATGCGCCGTGCCGGGGTGGTGAAATCCAAGGCCGAAATGACCGCGCGGCCGGACTACGACATCACCGAGGAACGCTCGACCGAAGGCCTGGGCACCACCGCCACCCAACTCCCCATGACCGACAGACGCCGCCTGCGGCCGCTGCAATGGGTGCTGGTGAGCCTCCTGGTGTTGTGCGGCATCGGTTGGGGCGTGTTGCTGACCATCGAACAGCGCCTCGAACCGCCACCCGCGGCCGGCCGCCCGTCAGCGCCGCGTTGCCGGAGCGGCCGGCACCGAGCCGACGGCGGCGGCCGGCACGGCGCCGGGACAGGTGGCGCAGGCGCTGCTGTGGCTGGGGCGGCACAGCTTGAACGATCTGCGCCTGACCGAGCCCGCGCGCGACAACGCCTATTACTATTTCTCACGCATGCTGCAGCTCGATCCGAACAACGCCGAGGCGCAGGCCGGCATGCAGGATATCGCCGACCGCTTCGCCATGCTGGCCGAGCAAGCCATCGCCGAGGATCACTTCGAACAGGCGCGCAGCTATGTCGCGCTCGGACTGCAGGTGGACCCGGGCAATCACCGCCTGGCGGAAATGCGCGATATAGCGAGCGAGGCCAAGGTGGGGTTCTGGGATGCGCTGGCGAGCCTCATCCGGCGCGACAAGTGAGCACTCAGGACGCTGTGCGGGCGCCGCCGGCTGGTCGCCCGGCAGCATCTCCAGCAGGGAACGCGCCTGGTCGAGCTGGCGTTGATCCCAGGCGTCGATCAGCGCCTTCAGCGAGGCCGCCTTGTCGGCCTTGTCGCCATTCGCTGCGGTGGCGGCGTTCTCGGCCTCGGCGGGCGCTGCGCGCGGGGCGCTTGGCGGCGGCACGGCCGGCACGGCGGCGGGACTGTCGTGCTGCATCGCCGGCGTGGTGTTTGCCGTCGCCGGCGGCTGGGCAGCGGCGCCAAAAGCCGCGGCGCGCAATGCCTCGCGCTCGGCATCGGACACGGCCACGCCGGTGTCATCCACCAGCGCATTGTTTTCGAACACGTAGACCCGCGGCCCGGCATCGGTGCCGCGATACCAGGCCGGCGGCGTGCCGGACAGCTGGGTGGTGCCGGTGGCGGGATTGCGCCATTGGTACATGCGCGCGGCGGCCGGCGCGACGGCCAGGCAATAGCAACAAATCAACAATACGATGCGGCGCATGCACGACACCCCAGGACGGCGTCGGCGAGTATAACAGCGCACAGCGCGTGGCCCGTGTCGGTCGTTTGATGGCGGCCATGAGTCTGCACCTGCACCCATTCGACGCTCTCATGCAGGCCGCTGCCGGCATCGTGGTGCCCGATGGCGCGGCGCTGTCGGTGGTGAATCTCGCCCTCGATGAGGCCGCGCGCGCGGCCGGCTCAGCCGCATGGCGGCCGCCCGCCGTGCGCACGCTGGCCAGCGTGCTGGCCCAGCGCTTCGAACAGCAGCAGATGGCGGGGCGCGGCGCGGCGCTCGATTTCGTGCTGTCGCCCGAGCAGGAGCTGGCGCTGTGGTCGGCGCTGATTGCCGACGATGACGTGCTCGCGCTCGACACGCCGGACGCGGCGGCGCTGGCGGCGCGCGACGCGTGGCGCGCGTTGCATGCCTGGCGCCTGCCGTGGCCGCCGGCGCCGGCCCTCGTCAACGACGACGTCGCTGCCTTCCAGCGCTGGAGCAGCGCCTACCTCGAGCGCTGCCGCGAACTGCGCGTCACCGACCACGCGCGCCTGCTGTCGGCGGGCGGTGACGCGCTGCCGCCGGGCTTCGTCGCCCATGGCTTCCTGGCGCCGCCGCCGGCGGTGGCCACGCTGTTACCGCGCGAGCCGCGCGCGCCGGCGGCGGACCCCGCGCGTTTCGAAGCGCGCGCCTACGCCGACCGCGAGCAGGAGCTGTACGCGGCGTTGGCCTGGGCCGCCGCCGAGGAGGCGCAAGGCGGTGGCCGCGTGGTGGTGGCGCTCGACAGTCTGCGTGACGATGCGGAGCTGGTGTTGCGCTGTGTGCGCGACGTGTTCGGTGCGCGCGAGGCGGTGCACGTCGGCGTGCGCGCGTCGCTCGGCCGCGAGCCGCGCATCGAGACCGCGCTGGCGCTGCTCGAATTCGGCCAGCTCACGCGCTGGGACAAGCTCAGCGTTTTGCTGCGCAGTCCCAACCTCGGCGGCGCCAGCGAGGAACGCGCCGCGCGGGCGCGTGCCGACGCCGCCCTTCGGGCGCTCAATCGTTACGAGTTGCCGTTCAGCGTGGTGCGCGAACACCTGCGCCTGCCTGCCCACTCCTGTCCGCGGCTGTTGGCCATGCTCGAACAAGTGCTGGCCTTGCATGGCGCGCGGCCGCGTCGTCAGCCCTTGGTGCGCTGGCTGGAATATTTCGAGCGCGTGCTGGCGCTGGCGGCCTGGCCGGGCGAGGCGCCGCTCGACGGCGAGAGCCTGCGCGTACAGCGCGAGTGGGGCGAGGTTTGCGATCGTCTGCAAAGACTCGACGGCGTGTTGCCGGCCCATAACGCCGCCGAGGCACTGGCGCGTCTGCGCCGCTTGCTCAACGACAGCGCCGTGCGCGGCGCGCCGGCACGGCGCGGCGTATTCGTGGTCACGCCGCTCGAAGCCGCGCTCATCGCTCCGCGCGCGCTGTGGCTGGCGGGCTGCGAGTCGTCGGCCTTCGTCAGCGCTGCGCGACCTTTGTCGTGCCTGCCGCTGGCCACGCAAAGGGCGGCCGGCATGCCCGGCGCCGATGCCGGGCGCGACCTCGCGCGTGCGCGCCACCTGCTCGCGGCGCTGGCCGCCGGCGGCGGCGCGCGCATCGCCAGCTACCGCGCCGGCGACGGCGAATTGATCTACAGCCCGAGCCCCTTGCTGCCGGGCTTGCGCGCGGTGCCGGTGGTGGCGCCGAGCCGCTACGTACCAAGCGCCTGGCGCGCCGGCACCGCCGCCATCGAACAATTGCGCGATGAGCGGGGCCCGCCGCCGGTGGCCGCCGCGCGTGGCGGCACCGGCATGCTCGCGGCCCAGGCCGCCTGCCCGTTTCGCGCCTATGCGCAATACCGCCTCGCGGCACGCGCGCCCGACGAGCCGCGCCCCGGCCTGTCCGCCCTCGACAAGGGCAATGTCGTGCACGCTGCGCTGGCGCGCCTGTGGAGCGAGCTTGGCAGCCAGGCGCGGCTGCTCGCGCTGGGCGCCGAGGCCTTGTCCGATCTCGTCGCGTCGGCGGTCGCCGCGGCGCTGCCGGTATGGCCGGCGCTGACCGTGCTCGAACGCCGCGTGCTCGAGGTCGAGCGTCAGCGCCTGCAGGCGCTGCTCTTGCGCTGGTTGGAGGAAGAGCGCAAGCGCGCGCCGTTCACGGTGATGGCTGTCGAGCAGCCGCGCGAGGTGACGCTGGCGGGACTCGCCTTGCGGGTGCGTCTCGATCGACTCGACCGCCTCGACGACGGTCGCGAAATCGTCATCGACTACAAGACCGGCAAATGTTCGCGCGCCGACTGGCAGCCGCCGCGCATGAATGAACCGCAGTTGCCGTTCTACGCGGTGGCCGGCGACGCCGCGCGGGTGCGCGCCATCGCCTACGGCCAGGTCGACAGCGCCAGGCCCGCATGGCACATGAGCGACGACGAAGACGACGCGCAGTGGGCCGCGCGCTGCCAGGCGTGGGCCGCCGATCTCGAGCTGCTGGCGGACGAGATCGCGGCCGGCGTGGCGCGCGTCGACCCCAAGCGCGGCGGCCAGACCTGCCGCTACTGCGCGTTCGACATGTTGTGCCGGGTGCGCGATTCGATGCCGCTGGGCGCTGAAGACGATGACGAGGACGGCGGCACCTCGGCGCCGGGCGGTGACGGCGATGCGTGATGATGATGACGCCGCCGCGCGCCGTGCGGCGCTCGACATCGCTCGCTCGTTCGTGGTGCAGGCGCCGGCCGGTTCGGGCAAGACCACGCTCCTGACCCAGCGTTTGCTGCGCTTGCTGGCGAGCGTGCGCCAGCCCGAGCAGGTGCTGGCCATCACCTTCACGCGCAAGGCCGCCGAGGAAATGCGCGCGCGCATCATCGCCGCCCTCGATCTCGCCTGCGGGCCGCGCCCCGACGACCCGTTCCGCGCCGCCGTCCACGACGACGCCAGTGCGGTGCTGGCCCACGACCATGAACGCGGCTGGGATCTCCGCGCGCAGCCGTCACGGCTGCGCATCATGACCATCGATGCGCTGTGCCAGAGCATCGTGCGCCAGGCGCCGATCAGCGCACGCCTCGCCAGCGCCCAGGGCGTCGAGGAAGACGCCACGCGCCTGTACCGCGAGGCGGCGCGCGAAACGGTCGAGAGCATTGCCGACGATGCCGAGTGGAGCGCCGCGATCGCGCAGCTCCTTGCGCACTTCGATAACGATTGGCACAAGCTCGAATCGCTGCTGGCCGAGATGCTGGCGCGTCGCGACCAGTGGCTGCGCGTGCTGCACCGGGGCGCCGAATTCCAGGCCCTTGAGGTCGGCTTCGCGCGCGTGGTGGCGAACGATCTGCGTCGCGCGCGGCGCCTGCTGGGCCGCGCCGACATCGCCCTCGACGAACTGCTGGCCGGCGCCGACGGCGCGGCGCGCCATCTTGCCGCGGTCGATGACGGCGAACGTGCCATCGTCGAACTGGCGGGCCTCGCCGCGCTGCCCGGCGCCACGCTGGACGACCTGCCGAGCTGGCAGGCGCTGGCGCGACTGCTGCTGACCAAGGACGGCGAGTGGCGGCGCGCGCTCAACAAGAACCAGGGCTTTCCGAGTGGCAAGGCGTTCGCCGCCGCCAAGCAGTCGATGCTGGACATCATCGCCGCGCTGCGCGAAGTGCTTTCGCTGGATACCGCCTTGCGGCGCGTGCTGGAACTGCCGCGACAGATGTTCGTGGCCGGCGAGAGCGAGGTGATCAGCGCGCTGCTGGCCGCGCTCAAGCTCGCCGCGGCGCTGTTCGACGTGCAGGGCCGGCGCAGCGGCCGTGTCGACTTCACCAGCTTCGCGCTGGCCGCCGAGCAGGCGCTGGGCGCGCCCGAGCAGCCCACCGATCTGGCGCTCATGCTCGACTACCGCCTGCAGCATTTGCTGGTCGACGAAGTGCAGGACACCTCGTTTACCCAGTACAAGCTGATCGAAGCCCTGACCGCCGGCTGGGAACAGGGCGACGGCCGCAGCCTGTTCATGGTCGGCGATCCGATGCAGTCGATCTATCGCTTCCGCCAGGCCGACGTGCGCCTGTTCACCAATTTGCTGCGCGGCGACGCGCTCGGCGGGCTTGAGCTCGAATGCCTGCGCCTGTCGGCCAACTTCCGCGCGCAGGCCGCGCTGGTCGAATGGATCAACGACGTCATGCCGGTGGCCTGCGCCAGCGTGCCACTGTTCGAGGTGCCGTTCGTGCTGCAGTCGGCCGTCAAGCCGGCGCTGGCCTCGGTGTGGCAGGTGCACGCCATGTCCGACGGCGACGCCGCGCGCGAAGCCGCCGAAGTCGTGGCGCGGGTCGAGGCCATTCGCGCCGCGGCGCCGCACGCCAGCATCGCCATCCTGGTGCGCAGCCGCAGTCATCTCGGCCGCGTGACGGCCGAGCTCGTGGCGCGCGGCCATGCCATCGCCGCGCGCGAGATCGAAGCGCTGGGCGAACTGCCGTGCATCGTCGATCTGCTGGCCCTGACCCGCGCGCTGCTGCACGAGGCCGACGCCATCGCGTGGCTGGCCGTGCTGCGCGCGCCGTGGTGCGGCATCACGCTCGCGACCTTGCAGCATCTGACCGCACGCCACGGCACGCTGCTCGAAGCGCTCGAGGACCGCGCGTGGTGCGCCGCGCTGCCGGACGACGAGTCGCGGCGCCTCGAGCGCGTCGGCGGCGTGCTGGCGGCGGCGCTGGCGCGGGTCGGACGTGAGCCGCTGGCGAGCCTGGTCGAACGCTGCTGGGTGGCGCTGGGCGGGCCGGCCTTGCTCGATGGCGAAGCGCGCTTCGCCGATGTCAGGAGCTATCTCGATTTGCTCGAAGCGCTGCATCGTGAGGATGCGCCGCTGGCCGTCGAGCGTCTCACCGAGCAACTGTCGACGCGTTATTCGAGCCCGCCGGCGGCGGCCGACAGCCGCCTGCAGGTGATGACCATCCACCGCGCCAAGGGCCTCGAGTTCGACTACGTGCTGGTGCCGGGCTGCGGGCGCAAGCCGCGCGCCGACGACCGGCCGCTGTTGGCGTGGCGGGAACATCATGACGAGGACAACTCGGCGCACCTGCTGCTCGCGCCGTCCCCCGCCAAGGGCGGCAGCCCATGGTTCGCCTACCTGCGCGAGCGCGACAAGGAAGACGTGGCCGCCGAAGCGGTGCGCCTGTTGTACGTGGCCTTGACCCGCGCCCGCTGCGAAGTGCACCTGCTCGGGCAGCTGACGGCCAAGGACGACGCGCCGGCGAAACCGGCCAAGGGCTCATTCTTCGCGATGCTGTGGCCCGCCATCGGCGCGGCCGCCGTGGCCACGCTGGCGCCGTCGGTAAGCGCGGACGCGGCACCGCTGGCCGCGCGGGACGGCCCGCAGTTGCGCCGCCATGTGCCCGGCAGCCTCGCCTCGCCGCGCTTCGAGGCGCCGCTGGCCGGCAGTGAGCCGCCGCTGGAATTCGACTGGGCCGGCACCACCGCCAAGCACATCGGCACGGTGGCCCATCGTCTGCTGCAGGACCTGTCGCTGCGTGGCGCCGGGGGCGCCTGGACGCCGGCGCTGGCGGTGTTCGCGCGCGGGCAGCTGCGCGCGCTCGGCGTGGCGAGCGATGAACTGGACGGCGCGGTGGGTGAGATCGCACGCGCGGTCGAGGCGACCCTCGGCAGTGCGCGCGGTCGCTGGCTGTTCGCCGCCGACCAGGCAGAGGTCGAAACCGAACTCTGCCTGGCGGTGGTCGAGCATGGCGGCGCGGCACGCGTCGTCATCGACCGCACCTTCGTCGATGGCGAAGGGCGGCGCTGGATCGTCGACTTCAAGACCGGCAGCCATCGCGGCGGCGCGCGCGAGGCTTATCTCGATTCAGAACTCACGCGCTACCGGCCGCAGCTCGAACGCTACGCACGCATCATGGCCAGCCTCGATGCGCGGCCGATCATGCTCGGCCTGTATTTCCCCTTGCTCGACGGCTGGCGCGAGTGGCCGGCTTCCAGCGCCTGAGCGCAGCGCTCGCGCAGCCGCGCCAGCAGCGCGCCCAACATCGGCGTCGCGAACAGGAACACCGAGCCGGGCAAGGGCACCGGGCGCAGCTCGCCTTCGAGTCGCACGTTGTCGAGGCGCAGGGTGCCGGTGATGGCGGTGGCGCCGCTGCCGGCCAGGTTCAACACCAGCTCGCGCGCGTCGGAGACCAGCGCCAGCGGGATGTCGAAACCGTGGAAACTGCCGGTGACCGCGCCGCTGGCCAAGGTCGTGCCGGCATGGCTCAAGGTCCAGCCGTTCGGACCACTGGCCGAGCCGCGAATGTCGAAATGCAGAAGGTCGAGCGCCAGCCGCCGCGCGCCGCTCTGTTCGATGACGAGATGCAGTTGGTTGCTGCCGGTGAAACCGCTGGCCGACAGCGCGCGACCGGGATTGCCGGCGAGGTCGCCGAGGCGCCCGAGATCGTCGCTCCAGGCCGCACTCGCGAGGCCCGCGGCGAGCGTGCCGGGCGCGGCGTCGAACACACCGGCGGCATCGTCGAAGCTGAACGCCACCAGCGTGCTGGCATGCACGGCGGCGGGCATGGGGGCGAGACACAGGCAGGAAAGAAAACCGGCGCGCAGGCGCCGAGCGTGAAGGATATCCATATCCAAACTCCCTTTGATGAATGCAACGCCGTCCTGGCGTTGTACGCTGGATTGTAGAACGGCGACCGCGCGAGATCGAGACGCCGGCCGCGGGCAGCAAGCCTAGTGCGGGTCTTCGAGCTTGAGCGGCAGGGCGGCCGGACCGGTTTCGACCTGGTGGATGAGTTCCGACTGCCGCTTGGCGCCGGTCTTGATGAAGATGTGCTTGAGATGGGTGCGCGCGGTGTTGACCGCGATGCCGATGACATGCGCGGCCTCTTCGAGGCTGTGGCCGCTGGCGAGTGCCTGCACCAACACGATTTCGGCGCGCGTGAGCCCGTAGATCTGCTGCAGCACCTGGGCCGACAGTGGCCGGTAGCCGGGTGATTCGAACACCAGCAGCGCGACCGTCACGTTACCGTCGGCCGGCACCGGCGTGGCCACCAGGATCACGCGGCGATCGTCTTCGGCGCGGATGGTGCAGATCTCGCTCGTGACTTCGTCGGGCGCCTGCTGCTGACCGCGCGCCGCCGCGCGCTGCACCACGCCGCACAGGCTGGCGTGGTCATGGTCGCTGGTCGCGCGCAGATGGCCGCGCGTCACTGACACCGTGGCGTGAGATTTCAGGATCTCGTCGGCCATCTGGTTGATGTAGAGCAGCTTCAACTGCTTGTCGACCAGCACCATCGCCATCGGCAGCTGATCGAACACGAAGCGCAGTGCATTGCTGGCCTGCGACAGCGCGGCGAGGCTTGCGCGGGTGGTCGACTCGCTCATGCGCAGCGCGACGCCGAAACACTGGCCGCGGGCGTCGGTGAGCGGCTTCAGGGTGTCGTTGCCGCTGGTGTCGTCGGCCAGCACCGCCTGTTCGGCATTGAGTTTGAAGGTGCGACGCACCACCGCGCTGGCATCGTTGGCGTTCAACTCGTACAGCGTCATGAGAATGTTGGCCAGCGGTTGGCCGACCAGCGCGTCACGCGTCCAGCCGGTCAGGCGCTCGGCATGACGATTGACGAAAGTGATGCGGGCATCGCGATCGGCGGTGATGATCGCTTCCTGATCCTTGCCCTCGCGGTTGCCGGCCTCGTCGTGCTGACGCGCTTCTTCCTGCTTGTGCAGGGCGAGGTTGATGGTGGTCAGCAGATCCTTGGTGGTGAACGGCTTGTTGATGAAGCCGGCGGGCTGGGTGGCGCGCGCTCTATCGAGCAGATCGCGGTCGGCGTAGGCCGACACGTAAACCACCGGGATGTCGTACTGGGTGCGGATGCGGTGTGCGGCTTCGATGCCGTCTATGCCATCGCCGAGACGGATGTCCATCAGGATCAGATCGGGACGCAGTTCGCGCGCGCGCTCTATCGCCTCGTTGCCGTCTTTGGCGATGCCGACCACGTCGTAGCCGAGCCCGCGCAGGCGCATGCGCAGGGCGCCCGCGACCGCGCGCTGATCTTCGACGACAAGTATGTTTGCTCCCGCCACGTTCGCTGTTACCGCCGCTGCTGTCCAGCCGACTGACGAAGTGTCACGCGGATACATCGTCACTCGACCGTACTATACCGCATCCTGCTCGTTGCACCATGGCCGCGACCGCGGGCGAATTTTCGGCGCGACGGGCGTCGCGACGAACTCAACGATCGTCGCGAAACTGCTTCTGGAAGAGCTCGCGACGTTCCTGCGCGTCGACCGTGAGCGTGGCTATCGGACGCGCCTCGAGGCGCGCGAGGCCGATGTCTTCGCCGGTCTCTTCGCAAAACCCGTAGCTGCCGTCTTCGATGCGCTTGATGGCGTCGTCGATCTTCTTGAGCAGCTTGCGGTAACGATCGCGCGTGCGCAATTCGAGGATGTTGTCCGACTCGCGGCTGGCGCGTTCGGCTTCGTCGCCGACGTCGCGGATCTCGGAACGCAGATGATCGAGGGTTTCCTGTGACTCGGTGATCAACTCGTCGCGCCAGTTGCGCAGCTTGTTGCGGAAGTACAGGAGCTGCATGGGGTTCATGTACTCCTCATCCTTGCTCGGCACGTAGCCGGCGGGCAGCTTCACTTCGTCGAGATTGATCATGCGCGGGCGCGCGGCGGCTTGCGCCGGCTCATGCGTCGGGGCTTTGGCTATCGCGGTCGCGGCGCGGGCTACCTGGGCGGGCGGGGTATGGGTTTCGCTGGCTTTCTTGCGCACGCTGGTCTCTTTGACAGGGGTAACTTTCTTGGCGGCCTTGGCCGGCGCCGGTGCCGCGGCGGGAGTGGGCACGGCGACAGGCTTGGTGGCTGCCGCCTTCGGCGGTTCGGGCTTCTTCATAACGGGCTTCGGAGCAGCGGTCTTGGGCGCAGGCGTCTTGGCCGGCGCGGCTTTCGGCGGCGCGGCCTTGGTCACTGCGGGCTTGGCTTTGGCAGCGGGCTTGGGCGCCGCCTTGGCGACGACCTTCTTCGCTGCTGGTTTGGCTGTGGGCTTGGGGGCGGCCTTCTTGGCCGGCGCCTTCTTGGCCGGTGCTTTTTTCGCGACAGCCTTCTTGGCCGGTGCTTTCTTGGCCGCCGCCTTGGCGGGCGCGGCCTTCTTGCCTGGTTTCGACGCGGGCGTCTTCTTCTTTACCGGGGCACGTGGGCTTGCCTTCTGCTTGGCGGAAGATTTCTTCTTTGCATTGGCCACGTTAACCACCTCTTGTGCGTGTCGCGCGCATTGCTTCGAGCGTCACGTATCACGTTTCCCGGCAAGACAGGTCATAAAACCGGGGCGCAACATTAATCATTTTCACCGGTCAGCGCAATGCTGCGCAGGGGCGTCGACAGGCGTCGTCCGCCGCGCCGGATCAGGCCGCGATCAGGGCCGACTCCAATCGTCGAGTTCCATCACCAGCGAGCCCGCTTGGAGACCCTTGGCGCTGGTCTGTTCGTGGCGTTCCATGCGCACCAGGCCGACACCCGGCGCATACCACTCACGCGTCGTCACTTCGATGTGCGTGGCGCCGACGCCGTTGCCGAGATCGCTGTCGGCCTGGCCCTGGCCTTCGAGCAGCAGGCAGCGCTCGAAGTCGCCGGCCGGCGTGGTGACGGCCGCGTCCAGCGCCGCGACGCGGAAGCGCATCGCCAGCGGCACCTGCACGCGGAACAGCGTCTCCCACGGCGCCGCCGAGCTCTCCAGCACTGTGGTGGCGCTGCGGCCCTGCCACTCTTGCGCAAGCGCCGGATGCAGCGGCATGACCATTTGTGGTTGGTCGTCGTCGGCGGCGCGCGGACCACGGCTGCGCTCGACGCCGACGCGCCACGTGCCGTCGTCGTTGATGCGGTAAAGAAAACGTTGGCCGTCGAGCGTCGCGCGCACACGCAGATCGGCCGGCTGATTGGCGAGCGGGTCCAGCACCGACAAGGCGTGACGCAGTTCGCGGCGGCCATCCATGGTGGTGCGCTCGACGCGATACTGCCAGCGGCTGCCGGGCTCGAGCGGGAAATAGCTGTCATCATGCCTGCCCTGGCCACACGCCGCGACGCCCAGCACCAACAGCAACAGACACAGGCGCGCGACGGCGCAGCGATGGATGGCAATGATCGACATGACCAGCCATGGTAAAGGAAAGCACGCGTGGCCCGCACCGTCGATGCGAATGCGCCTCAGCTTCCACTCGGCAGGCGGGTCTAGTAGTATTCGCGCGTTCGCGCGGACTGCCCTCGTGGCCACGCGCGGATGGCGGCCGCGGGTATGGGGTACCCGCTGGCGTCGAGATGGGCGGTGTCGTGGGGTGACTCGAGTGCCGGCGACGGCCGCCGCCCCACGCTGTCATAGCGGCGCGCCACGCGCCGGTCAGATGAAACAACACAAGACTGTCACGGTGCGCCGTGATGGCTACCGTCGCTGGCGTCGGCGCCGGCAGAAGGGGAACCTGATGAATTTGCGAAAGAGCTCGGTCTTCACCGCCGTCCTGCTGCTGGCCGGCTCCGCCAGCGCATTTGCCGATGGCGATGCGGCGGCGGGACGCAAGAAGGCGGAAACCTGCCTGGGCTGCCATGCCGTGCCGGGCTATTTCAATGTATATCCCAGCTATCACGTGCCGATGCTGGGCGGACAGAGTGGCAAGTACATCGAGTCCGCGCTCAAGCAATACCGCGATGGCGGCCGTCAGCACGACACCATGCATGCGAACGCGGCCAACCTGAGCGATCAGGACATGGCCGACATCGGCGCTTACATCGAAAGCTACCGCAACAAGTAGTCGGTCAATAAGGTCGCCGGAGTACCACGCATGAACACCAAAATGATTTTCTCTTTCGTCTGTGCGCTCGGCCTGGCCGCGTTCACCAGCCTCGCCAGCGCCGAACAAGCGGCCGCCCCCGCCGGCAACGGCATGAGCTTCGACGACAAGCTCAAGGCCTGTGCCGCCTGCCATGGCGAGAAGGGTGACAAGCCGCTGGCGCCCGACTACCCGGTGCTGGCCGGTCAACACGCCGACTACATCGTGCAGTCCTTGAAGAACTATCGCGACGGGCGCCGCAATCACCCGATCATGGGCATGCAGGTCAAGGCGCTCGGCCTCACCGACGAAGACATGGTCAAGCTTGGCCAGCACTTCGCGGGCCAGACCGGCCTGAAGACGCTCGATATCAAGTAATCCGGCAGGATTTTTTGTGGGTCCGACTTCAGTCGGACCCACAATCATTTCTGCCTCTCACGCGCTCCTGACCACTCCTGCCTGGGCCAAGGCCGCGCGCTCGTCCGTCGTCACACCCAATTCCTCCAACAACGCCTGCGTATCCTCGCCGAGGCGCGGCGCGCCGCGGCGTATGTCGCCAGGCGTGACCGAGAAGCGCGCCGCCGGCCGCGCCTGGCGCAGCGCGCCAGCCTGCGGGTGTTCGTAAACCTGCAGCAGATCGTTGGCCAGCACCTGCGGGTGTTGAATCATCTGGTTGCGCGTCAACACCGGCGCGCAAGGCACGCCTTCCGCTTCGAGGCGCGCCAGCCAGTATTCGGCGCTGTGGCTACGCAGTCGTTCCTGGATGAGCGCGAGCCGCGCGTCGATATTGCGATCGCGCAGGGCCGGCGTGGCGAAGCGCGGATCGTCCAGCCACGCGGGCGTGTCCAGGGCGCGGGTGAGTGCGCGCCATTCCTTGTCCGACATCACCGCCACGCTGATATGGCCGCTGGCGGTGTCGTAGATGAGATCGATGAAACTCGCCGCCGCCTGCTGCGGAATGTCGGCGCCGACCAGTGTCTGGCTGCCCATGTCGGACTGCCACAGGAAAGCGACAATCGCGTCGAGCATCGACAAGCGCACATGCTGGCCGGGCGCGCCGCGGCTGCGCGCGAGCAGCGCGGCGGTGATGGCCTGCGCCGCCATCAGGGCGCTGACCTTGTCCGGCACGATGGTGCGCACCAGGCGCGGCCGCGCTTCGTCCGAGCCGGCCTGCACGGTGGCGAGTCCCGACAGCGCCTGGATCAAGGGGTCGTAGACCGGTCGCGACGCGTAGGGGCCATCGAAGCCGAAGCCGGCGATGGACACGTACACGATGTCCGGGCGCGCCGCACGCACCACCGCTTCACCCAGGCCCATGCGTTCGATGACGCCGGGCCGGAAATTCTGCACGAACACATCCGCGCCGCGCGCCAGTTCCAGCAGCAGCGCCACGCCGCGCGGGTCTTTCAGATCGAGCGCCAGTGAACGCTTGTTACGGTTGTTGTTGAGAAAGGCGGCCGAGAAGTCACCGCGCCGGTTGCCGGCGCGACGCACGTAATCACCGCCGTCGGGATTTTCGACCTTGATGACTTCCGCGCCTTGGTCGGCCAGCATCATGGTCGCGAGCGGGCCGGAGATCATCGACGTCAGGTCGATGACACGAATACCGTGCAGGGGACCGGGCATGTGGCAATTCTCCGCTGCGGCTGAAGGGTTCGATGGCCGGCGTCGCGTGTTGTCCGCCGTGGCTATCATCCCGGCTAGGGATGGGCCATCATCGCCGATCATTGCCATCGAGAAGGAGTTCGTCATGTCGCATCGTTCCATTCGCCGCATCATGCTCGCGGCCGTCGTCGCCGCGTTGCCCGCCATCGCCGAGGCCGGCGCCTTGACCGACATCCTGGTGGCCAAGCTCGGTGTCACCCAGCCGCAGGCCGACGGCGGCGCCGGCTCGATATTCAAACTCGCGCGCGCACAGATGACGCCCGAGAACTTCCAGAAGTTGAACGCGGTGGTGCCGGGCATGAGCGCCTATCTCGGCGCCGCGCCGGCCTTCCTGCCGGGCGAACAGGCGTCGGCGAACATGACTCCGGGAGGTGGGCTCGGCCAGGGCGCCGCCCTCGCCGGTGCGGCGGGCGCGGGCACCTCGGTCGGCGCGCTGGCGGCAGCGGCCGGTGGTCGTTCGACGGCCGGCACCTTGGCGGCGGCCGCCGCCGGTGGTGCTCCCGCCGGCAGCCTCGCGGCGGCGGCGGGCGGTGGTTCGACGACGGGCGCGCTGGCGGCGGCTGCGCTCGGTCAGCCGGTGTCGCCGACCGACGCGCTCAAGGGCGCGGCGCGCGACAAGCTGGCGGCTTCCGTGGGCGGTGCGGTACCGGGCGCGCAGGGCGGACTCGCCGGCGGCGCGGCCGGCGCCTTGCTCGCGGGCACCGCGGTGGGCGACAAGCTGCAGGCCGTCCAGGCGCTGGCGCCGGCCTTCTCTCAGCTCGGCATGAACCAGGGCTCGGTCGCGCAATTCCTGCCGATCGTGGTCGGCTACGTGAAGTCGGTCGGCGGCAAGTCGTCGTCGAAGCTGTTGACCCACGCGCTGGGGCTATAGCGCGACCATGCAACGCTGACGAGATGCGCGGGGGAGGCGCATGACGATGGCGCAAGTGACACCGATGCAAGCCGGGCCCGGCGCGCGCGCCGACACGCCGCGCCATTACGTGCGCGTGACACGCGCCAATCATCGCGGCTACACCGAGTTCCAGTTCTCCATCGGCGACCCGACGCTGTACCTCGAAATGACACTGCCGCCGGCGGCCTTCGCCGAATTCTGCGCGCGTCACGACGCGGTGCACTTGACGCCGGCCGAAGCGCGCGCGGTCGATGCCGCGACGCGACGCTGGCAGGCGCACGACCAACACGAGGGGCAAAGCCGTGTCGATTGATCTCAAGACCACTCACGTCGAGCCGCTGCGCCGCACCTTCGATCACATCGCCGACAAGCTCGGCGGCGACAAGCCCGCCACGCGCTACCAGGAAGCGGTGTGGGGCCTGCAGCCAACGCTGAATTTCCACTACCGCCCGACCTGGGACCAAAGCCACGCGCTGTACGACCCGCGCCGCACCGCCGTGGTGATGAAGGACTTCGACGATCTCGTCGACCCGCGCCAGTACTACTACGGCACCTGGACCATACAGCGCGGCCGGCAACAGGATTCCCAGGAACGCAATTTCGACTTCGTCGAGAAGCGCGGTCTGCTGGCGGCGCTGACGCCGCAATGGCGCGAGCGCATCACGCGTTTCGTGCTGCCCATGCGCCATGTCGCGTGGGCGGCCAACACCAACAATTCCTATATCTGCGCCTACGGCCACGGCGGCCCGCTGACCTCGGCGGCCGGCATGCACATGATGGATGAACTCGGTGTTGCGCAGTACCTGTCGCGCGCCGGCCTGATGCTGGGCGACAACTCCCCGACCTTGCTCGACGTCGCCAAGGCGGCGTGGATGAGCGACGTGATGTGGCAGCCGCTGCGGCGCGTGGTCGAGAACACCATGGTGACGCGCGACTGGTTCGAACTGTTCGTGGCGCAGAACCTCGTCATCGATGGCCTGGTGCATCCGCTGGTGTTCGAGCGTTTCGACGCGCGCCTCATCCAGCAAGGGGGCGCGGTGTTCTCCGATGCTGTCGGAATTCATGGTCGACTGGTACGCCGAATCGAGTCGCTGGGTGGATGCGGTGCTGAAGACCGCCGCCGCCGAAGCGGCCGACAATCGCACCTTGCTGCAGGGCTGGACCTCGCGCTGGCTGCGCGACGTCGCCGAGGCCTTGCTGCCGCTCGCGGACTACGCCTTCGACGGCGACGGTGCGGCCGAGGTGGCCGCGCTCGACAGCGCCTTGCGTGCGCGCGTCGCGCGTCTCGGCCTTACCCTCGAGGCTTGAACCATGGCCGACAAAGTCTTCATCTCCTGCAGAACAACGCCGAGGCGCAGCCATCATCGCCGCCATCCTCGCCGACAACCCGGCGGCGGTGCTCAATGAATCGCCGGGCATGGTCAAGATCGACTGCCCTTCGCGCCTCGTGATCCGGCGCGAGTCGGTCGAAGCGGCGCTTGGCCGCGAATTCGACCTGCAGGAAATCCACATCAATCTCATCTCCCTCGGCGGCAATATCGACGAGGACGACGACGAGTTCGTGTTGTACTGGCAGGCCTGAGCGGCCGCCGCGTCCACATCACGCGCACACTGGAATACATCATGGCCAAGAAGCTCGGACTCAAGGAACGCTACGCACTGCTGACGCGCGGCCTGGATTGGGAAACGACCTACCAGCCGATGGACGCGGTGTTTCCCTATGACCAGTACGAAGGCATCAAGATCAAGGACTGGGACGCATGGGCCGATCCCTTTCGTCTGACCATGGATGCCTACTGGAAATACCAGTCGGAGAAGGAGCGCAAGCTCTACGCCATCCTCGACGCCTTCCAGCAGAACAACGGCCAGCTGAATATTTCCGACGCCCGTTACCTGTCGGCGGTGAAGCTGTGGCTGCAGGGCATCACGCCGCTGGAATACGCTGCCCATCGCGGCTTCGCCCATGCCGGGCGCGCGTTTCGCGGCGCCGGCGCGCGTATCGCCTGCCAGATGCAGTCCATCGACGAACTGCGTCACGCCCAGACCCAGTTGCACGCCTTCAGCCACTACAACAAGTTCTTCAACGGCTTTCACGGCTTCGCGCACATGCGCGACCGCGCCTGGTATCTGTCCATCCCCAAGAGCTTCTTCGAGGATGCGATGACGGCCGGCCCGTTCGAGTTCGTCACCTCGATCTCGTTTGCCTTCGAATACGTGCTGACCAATCTCTTGTTCATGCCCTTCGTGTCGGGCGCCGCCTATAACGGCGACATGGCCACCACCACTTTCGGCTTCTCCGCGCAGTCCGATGAATCGCGGCACATGACCCTCGGCCTCGAGGTGGTGAAGTTCATGCTGCAGCAGCACGAGGACAACGTGCCGATCGTGCAGGGTTGGCTGGATAAATGGTTCTGGCGCGGTTACCGCCTGCTCGGCCTGGTCGGCACCATGATGGATTACATGCTGCCGAAGAAAGTGATGTCATGGGCCGAGGCCTGGGGCATCTACTGGGAAGAAAACGGCGCGGCGCTGTTCCACGACCTCGGCCGCTACGGCATCCGCCTGCCCAAGCACCATGAAGTCGCGGCCAAGGAAAAGCATCGTCTGACCCACGAGATGTGGATCACGCTCTACCAATACGGCAATGCACTCAGCCTGCATACCTGGGTGCCGGACGACGAGGAAATCGCCTGGCTCAGCGAGAAGTACGGCGCGACCTTCGACACGCTGTACAAACCGCGCCTGCTGTTCCTGCGTGAACGCGAACAGCGCGGCGAGCGTTATTACAACAATCGCCTGCCGATGGTGTGCCAGGTGTGCCAGATCCCGATGTTCTACACCGAGCCCGACGATCCGCTGACCCAGAGCGTGCGCATCGTCGAGGCGGCCGGTACCCGACACCATTGCTGTTCCGACGGCTGCGCCGACATCTTCAATCACGAGCCGATGAAATACGTGCAGGCCCTGATCCCGCCGCAGCAGATCTATCGCGGCGAGGCCGGCGGCGCGCGTGACATCTTCGAATACGCGGCCTGGCTGCACCTCGAACGCGACGTCGACACCGGCGAGTACCGCGGTTCACCCGATCAGAAGCAGTGGGACGCCTGGCAGGAAGCACACAAGACCAAGCCGGCCAACGTGGCGTGAGGGGGCATCGATGAGCACCCGGTATCTCGGCGAGCGCTACGAATATCTCTCGGAGAACCGCGTCGAACAGTACGGCGGCGACATCAACATCTACGTGCGCTGGGAAAAGCATTTGATGTTCGCCTGTCCGTCGGCCTACCGCGTACCAACCGCGATGCGCCTCGGCGACTTCCTCGAGCACATGCTGAAGCCCGACTACGCTGCCCATCCCGACTGCGCGGCGCTGGATTCGCGCGCGCTGCGCATGGAAGCTCGACAAGGCGCCGTGGCTGCCCGACTTCGACAAGTCCATCGCCGACAACGGTGTCGGCCACATGAGCTATATCGAGTTCCACGCACCCGGCCTCGACGGTCTCAACGGCCTCGGCTACTGAGCGCAGCGGCACGCCGTGAGCTACCAGCTGACCATCGAGCCGCTCGGCGAGACGCTCGAAATCGAGGACGGCCAGAGCATGCTCGATGGCGCGCTGCGCGCCGGCATCTACCTGCCCTATGCTTGTAATCACGGCCTGTGCGGCACCTGCAAGGTGACGGTGCTGGCAGGCGAAGTGGAGCATCATCACGCCTCGTCGTTCGCGCTCATGGACGTCGAGCGCGACGAAGGCCGGGCGCTGGCCTGCTGCGCGACCCTGTGCTCCGACGTCACCATCGAGGCCGATGTCGACGAGGAGCCCGATGCCGAACGCCTGGCGGTCGGCGACCATCGTGCGCGCGTGTCGCGCATCGATGATCTCACGCCCACCGTCAAGCTCATCGGTCTCACGCTCGAAGACGGCGCGCTGTCCTTCCAGGCCGGCCAGTACTTGAACCTTCATATTCCCGGGCTGGACCAGCCGCGCGCGTTCTCGATTGCGAGCACGCCGTCGGCGCGACGCGACATCGAGCTGCACGTGCGCAGGATCGAGGGTGGCGCCGGCACCACTTACCTGCATGAGCGCCTGCGTTGCGGCGACGAGCTCGCCTTCACCGCGCCGCTGGGGCGGTTCTTCATCCGCAAGTCAGCGCCCGAGCCGGTCTTGCTGCTGGCCGGCGGCTCGGGCGTGTCGAGCCCGAAGTCGATGATTATCGACCTGCTAGAGACCGGCGACGAACGCGCCATCACGCTCATCCACGGCGTGCGCAATCGCGGCGAGCTGTATGACCAGGCGCTGTTCGAAACGCTGGCGCAACGCCATCCCCACTTTCGCTACGTGCCGGCGCTGTCCGACGGCGCGCCTGACGATGGCTGGACGGGGGAGCGCGGCCACGTGCACGAAGTCGCCGAGCGGCTGTTCGACGCGCGCTTCGCCGGCATGAAAGCCTATTTGTGCGGGCCGCCGGCGATGGTCGACGCCTGCCTCACCAGCCTCATGCGTGGGCGCCTGTTCGAAGAACATATCTTCATGGAGCATTTTTTCTGCGCCGCCGATGCCGCGCGGCCGGCGCGGCGCAGCGCGCTGTTCAAGAAGTTCTAGTGTGCTGTCCCGTGATGAGCTTTCATAATTATTGAGGATCGGATCGGCTACTCTGTCTGCGAGGAGCCTGACGATGCCTGCCGGTCGACCCAAATCCTATGCCGTTACTTTGAGTGATGAACAGCGCTCTCAATTGGAGAGCTTTGCCCGCTCCCGCAGCTTGCCTCACGCCTTGGCACGGCGCGCCAAGATCATCCTCATGGCAGCTGATGGCATGGCCAATAGTGCAATCGCTGCCAAGGTTGAGGTCTCCAATCCGACCATCGCAGATTGGTGTCGACGGTATATCGCCAACGGCATTGATGGGTTTCACGATCTGCCGCCGGGCCGTCGTCAGCGTACCTACGAAGATGACGACGTTGCCCAGCTCATGCAACTCGCGCTCGACCAGCGCCCACGCAACGCGACCCACTGGAGTACACGTACCTTCGCGCACGAAACACAGGTCTCCAAGAGCACCGTCCATCGCTACTTCACGCTGTTTGGCATCCAGCCTCATCGAACGCGCACCTTCACTCTGTCGAACGATCCTTTTTTGTTGAAAAGGTCCGCGACATTGTCGGCTTGTATCTCAATCCTCCCGATAATGCGCTGGTTTTATGTGTCGATGAAAAGACTCAGATTCAGGCCCTGGAACGCAGCCAGCCGATCTTGCCACTGGGTCTCGGATACATCGAAGGAGTGACCCACGATTACTTTCGACACGGCACCACGACGCTTTTCGCCGCCCTCGATATCGCCACTGGCACAGTCATTAGCCAATGCAAACCTCGGCATCGACATCAGGAATTCCTGGCTTTCCTGCGTCACATTGAAGCCAACGTGCCGACTGCATTGGACGTGCATGTGGTGATGGACAACTACGCCACACACAAACATGCCAAGGTCCGCGCTTGGTTCGCTCAACGACCGCGCTTCCATGTTCATTTCACGCCGACGTACGCTTCTGGCTCAATCAGGTCGAGCGCTGGTTCGGGATCATCAGCCAGCGCGCCATCAAGCGCGGAACGTCCCGAAACGTTAAACAACTTATCGATCGAATCCAGCAGTTCGTGGGGCAGTACAACGCACAATCTACGCCTTTTGCCTGGACTGCTACCGCCGATTCAATCTTGCAAAAACTCGCTAGACTTTCGAAACTTCTTCGTGGGACAGCACACTAGTGCATGACGTGGATAGGCAGTTCCTGGTCACGCTGGCCGACAGCGGTGCGTCTTTTCCGTGCAAGGACGGCCAGAACGTGCTGGCGGCCATGGAGAAACTCGGGCGCCGCGGCATTCCGGTTGGCTGTCGTGGCGGCGGCTGCGGCATCTGCCGCGTGCAGGTGGTGGCGGGCATGCGCTACCGCACCCAGAAAATGAGCCGCGCGCAGGTCAGCGAAGAAGATCGCGGCCGGCATCTGCCTCGCCTGCAAGTTGATTCCCGAGGGCGATATCACCGTGCGCGCCCTCGGCCTCCTGCGCCGCGACTGCGGCTAGGCGCGGCGCGCGCCTTGCGCGGCGCGGTACGTGCCGGCAGCGGCGGCAGCTTCGCAGCGACTTCCACGATCTCCTCGCGCAGCCAGCGATGGGTCGCGTCGTCGTCGTATTGCGGATGCCAATAGAGCTCGAGCTCGAGATCCGGGCAGGCGATTGGCGGTGTGACGAGTTTGAGTGGCACGCGCTCGGCCATGAGCGCGCAAGGCGCTCCTGCATCACCGCCACGCCGCGGGTCTCGGCGACGATCAACGGAATGGCCATGTAGTGGGGCGTCAGCACGCGGTTGCGGTAACGCACGTTGAGCGTATCGAGGTGCAGGGTCTCGTGGCTGTACAGGCGCTTGGGTTCGATGGTGTAGCCGACCTGCGGCAGGCGGCGGAAGTGCTCGAAGTCCATCCCTTCGTGAACCTCGGCGTTGTCGCGCGCGGCGACACACACGTAGCGATCGCGAAACAGCGGCACCGAACGCAGCGCGGCCGCGTCGATCGCGCCCGACGGCACGATGAAGAACTCCATCTCGGCCGCGCCGCGGCGCTCCAGCATCCGCGGTGTCACATCGACGAAGAACAGCGTGAGATTGGGCGCGTCGTCCTCCAGGCGCCGCATGAGCTGACCGCCGAGCAGCCAGTCGATGTAGTCGGCGGTGGCAATCGTGAAGTCGCGTCGCGCGAGGCGCGGCTCCTCGACGCCGGACTCCAGCGTCTCGTGCACCTGCTTGATGATGGCGCGGATGCGCGGCGCGAGCTGTTCGGCGCGCGCTGTAGGCTGCATGGCGCGACCGCTCCAGCGAAACAAGGATCGTCGAAGGCCCGCGCAGCCGTTCGAGCGCGAGATCGACGGCGGATTGCGTACGCGACAGGCGTCGCGCGGCGACGCTGACGCTGCGCACGGTCCACAGCACGTCGAACACGCGCAGCAGGTTCAAATCGAGGTTGCGCAGGGTGGTGGCCATGGCGTCCGCCTGTCCATGAATGAGTTTGGATGATATTAGATATTGAAAGTATCAAATTGAACAATTTCACGACCTGGCTAAGCTGCTCCTCACCGCAACGTTCGCGAGGAGACGCATGAACACACGAGTCCAATCCATCAACGCCGTGCCTGCGGGCGATGAACTGCGGCGCCGCGCCCAAGCGCTGGTGCCGGAGCGGCGCGAGCGCGCCGCCGACTGCGAACGCGGCGCCAGCGTGCCGGCCGCGACCATCGCCGCGTTCGAGGATGCGGGCTTTTTCCGTATCCTGCAGCCCGCCCTCTACGGCGGCTACGAGATGTGGCCGACCGAGTTTTTCGAAGTGGTCACCATCCTCGCCCGCGGCTGCCCGTCGAGTGCCTGGGTGCTGTCGGTGCTCGGCATTCACAACTGGGAGGCGGGCCTCATCGATCCGGCGGTGGCGGAGGCCCTGTGGCGGGACGACCCCGACGTGCGCTTCTCGTCGTCCTATGCCCCTTTCGGCAAGGCGCGGCGAGTGGCCGGCGGTTATCGCCTGGAGGGGGCGCTGGCCGTGGTCCAGCGGCTGCGACCACGCTAGCTGGGTGATCCTCCGGCTGCGACGCCGAACAGGACGACGGCTCGTTCAACCGCGTGGCCTGCATGGTGCCGCGCGATGGCTACGAGATAGACGAGACGTCCTGGCGCTCGGCCGGCATGAGCGGTACCGGCAGCAAGGACATCGTGGTGCGCGACGCTTTCGTCCCGGCGCGCCATGTGCACAACATCCAGCGCGCCATCGAACCTCAACGAACCCGGCACGCGCAGCTTCACCGCCGACACCTACAAGCTGTCTTTCGGCGTGTGCTTCGCCTATTCGCTGGCGAGCGTCGCGCTCGGCATCGGCGAGGCGGCGATCGCCGACTATCTGCCCTACATGCGCAAACGCTGCGCCGCCTACGACGGCAGCCGCTTCCAGGACGACCCGGTGGTGCAACGCACCCTCGCCGAGGCCCATTCGATGGTCGACAGCGCGCGGCTCAAGTACGAGCGCGACTTTCGCGAAATGCAGGCCTTCATTGCGCGCGGCGAAGCGGTGCCGCTGGAGCGGCGCATCTTCTACAAGTGGAACTCGGCGGCCGTCGCACGTCTGTGCCGCGATGCGGTGAACCTCTTGATGCCGAGCTGCGGCGGCTCGGCGTTCAATCTCGCCAATCCCATGCAGCGCTATTTCCGCGACATCAATTGCGTTGCCCAGCACCTCTATCTCAGCTTCGACCGCGGCGCGCGTAACTACGGCATGCACCTGCTCAGCGGCGGCAACAAAGACGTGATGGTTTGAAGGGGCGACGACCATGACACTCAAAGTGGGATACCTGGGATTCGAAGTCTCCGATCTCGCGGCCTGGGAGCGCTTTGCCGGCCTGGTGGGCCTCGGTACCGCCAATCATGGGGACGTGACCTGCCTCCTGGTCGATAACAACGCGCGCCGTCTGCAGCTCGTCGCCGGTGCGCGTGACGACCTCGTGTACATGGGCTGGGAAGCGGCGGACCTTGCCGAATTCGACGCGGTGCGGGCGCGGCTGGACGCGGCCGGCGTGACCTGGGCCGAAGGCGACGCGCCTGGCGCCGCGCGCCTGGCGTCGAACGCCACCTCGCGTTCCAGGACCCGGACGGCCTGCCGCTCGAGGTCGCTCTCCGGCTTGAGCGCCTCGCCGCGCCGCCGGTCGTCGCTGGTGCCCGCTGGTTTCGTGACCGGTGACCAGGGCCTCGGCCACATCGCCGCGGCCTGAATGGGCCAGGGCCCCGGCGCGCAGACCACGAACGGTACTCGCGGTCTGCGAATCCGCCATCTGCCCGCTAGGTCGCACCGCCCGTTTTGATTATCCTTGGCCGACACAGCGCGCCCCTGAATCCCGGGCTGCGAGCAATAGGGGAGACGCGTGCCATGTCATTCACGGGAGTCTTGCGGCCCGGCCATTGCGCCATCCGGGTCATGGAAATGGGCCCGGCGCTGACCCACTACATCGACCGCCTCGGCATGCTCAAGACCGGCGAGGACGCCCAGGGCCGTGTGTATCTCAAGGGCTGGGACGAACACGATGCGTTTTCCATCGTGCTGCGCGAGGCCGATGCGCCGGGTCTCGACTATCTCGGCTTCAAGGTGCTTACCAACCAGGATCTCGACCGCCTCGAACTCGCGCTGCGCAATCACGGTTGCGCGGTCGAGCGCATACCCGCCGGCGAACTCAGTGGCTGCGGCCATCGCGTGCGATTCCAGATCCCGACCGGCCACATGCTCGAGCTCTACGCGGAAAAAGGACTACGTCGGCACGCTGACCGGCAATCGCAACCCGCATCCCTGGCCCGAGGGCTTGAAGGGCACGAAGGTGTGCCGCTTCGATCACTGCCTCTTGTACGGACCGAATCTCGCCGACACCGCCGACCTGTTCATGAACGTGCTCGGCTTCAGTCTCTCCGAGCGCGTCGTCACGCCCGACGCGAAGATGATCGGCGCCTTCTTCACCTGTTCCAACAAGGCCCACGACATCGCTTTCATCGAGCACGCCGAGCCCGGCAAGCTGCATCATGCGTCCTTTCTCCCTGAATACCTGGGAAGAAGTGCTGAACGCCGCCGATCTGATGAGCATGCATGAGATCCCGATAGACATCGGCCCGACCCGCCACGGCATCACGCGCGGCCGCACCATCTATTTCTTCGACCCGTCGGGCAACCGCAACGAAGTGTTCTGCGGCGACTACACCTGGTATCCGGATCGCGAGCCCATCACCTGGGAGACCGACCAGCTCGGCCGCGCGATCTTCTACCACGACCGCAAGCTCAACGAGAATTTCCTGGGCGTGGTGACCTGAGATGGCTGCACAAACGGAATTGAAGAACTTCATCAACGGTGAATTCGTCGCGGGCGCCACGCAGTTCGATGATTTCGACCCGACCACCGGCCGCGTGCATGCGCGTGTACGAAGCCGACGAGGCGGCGGTCGATCGCGCGGGTGCGTGCCGCACGCGCGGCGATGGGCGGCCCGTGGGGCGCATGAGCATCGCCGAGCGCAGCGAGCTGCTGTTCAAGGTCGCCGATCGCATCAACCAGCGCTTCGATGAATTCCTCGCCGCCGAATGTCTCGATACCGGCAAGCCGTTTTCGCTGGCGCGTCACATCGACATTCCGCGCGGCGCGGCCAACTTCAAGGTGTTCGCCGACATCATCCGCAACGTGCCGACCGAATGCTTCCGCATGGAAACGCCGGACGCGCCGGCGCGCTCAACTACGGCGTGCGCGTGCCCAAGGGCGTAATCGCGGTCATCTGCCCGTGGAACCTGCCGTTGTTGCTCATGACCTGGAAAGTCGGGCCGGCGCTGGCCTGCGGCAACACCGTGGTGGTCAAACCTTCGGAGGAGA